>JAHDDN010000043.1 GCA_020629335.1 Chitinophagales bacterium
AATAAAAGTAGGAAAGTGTATAGTGTAAAGCGTAAATTCATAAGTTCTTAGCTATTAATGACAAGTTATACAGTTGCTATAACTACAAATTTAGTTATAAATTATCACATTAATTGCGAAGAATTGTTAATTAGACTTTTGGCTTACGTTTTATTGGGTTTTCTTAAAAGAAAGGACAGGCTTAGGGATGGGAGTGGTATGTGGCGTTCATGATGCGACTTACGTAGCTTAGTGATGCGATGGCTGGCTTTAGCAGACAAGCAGCACTTAGCGTAGTAGGAGCAGCATAGCCACATAAGAACGGACAGCCCGACCGAGCGCCTTCGACGAATGCATAATGATGAATGATGAACTATAAATATTTTTTAGCCATCAATATGGGGAATAGCAAAGCGAGGGAAGCTCCTCATTTAGTTAATCAGTATATTAGTTGACTAGTTAACCAGTATATCCCTAATAACACTGGAAAAACTAATTGATGAATTATATAGTCGGTAGACTATAAATTGGACGCTGCTTGGCTTGGGCGTTTGCGGAAGATATCATCTATGTCGAATACGAGGCCCATTCTGAATAGGGTGGATTCGTATAGACTTTTGGGAATCATATTGACATCTGATAAAGTAAAATTGGTATATAAGCGGGCTTGGCGCATCCCGATTTCAAAATTATAAGTAAGCTCTATGAAGCGATAGGGATCACCTAGTGCTAATCTGTCAAAGTCTAATAATGGGCCATCTAATATAGCTCCTTGTTGGACGCCTTTTCTATAATCTAATGCGCCCACTTTGGCTAAAAAGCCCATTTTGATAATTTTACGACGCCAACTTAAGCCTGCTTGTACGAAGTACTTTCTGAAATCAAATGATAAGGTGCCTTCCTCTATTGTGCTTGTAAAAAAAACTCTCTCCTCATAATAGTTTTTTACGAATCCTTGGCCATATCCTAAGTATCCACTAACTGATAAGCCATCGCCCATTTCCGTTTTATTCTCTGCGTAAATGGGTGTACCATTGTAACTATAAGCCCCTAAATATATCTCTGTGAGATATCCGTGTGCCTCATTATATTTCCTATCGGGTGTTTTTTCTGGAAAGACTTGAAAGTGGGTTAGTCCTATTCCTATATTTTTGATTGGGCTATAAGCTAATTGTAGGTTGATATGGTCATTTCCATTTATCTTGCCATAGCCTACTGAGGCTTGTAGATCGTGCTGTTCTGTCAAATCTAATGAAAGTGGCTCACTTGGGGCATAATAGGTATGAGTACAACTTGTAAAGAAGATCAGTGTAAGAATAATAAGGGATAAACTGACTTTATTATTTAGGGTTAAATGAATCATTTTACGTTATTTTTTAAGTAAAAAGATAATTTAATTTTGTCCAATTACTTAACAATATAAAATAATTATCATAAATAATCAAACATCGGTCTTGGGCTTACGATACCAATAATCTATGTCCATTGTTAATCCTAATCTGAATACTTCCCCTATATAAAGACCATAATTGATTTCGAATGGATTACCGATCGTGAAATTACTGTAAAGATTAATGGCAGGATGCATCACTAATTCGATGCTGGCATTGAATTCTATAAAGCCATAATTATTGTTTCTCTGTACGGCATCAAGGGCTGTAAATGCAATATTATCTAAGGGGCCAAATACTTTTCCTTCTTTAAAATCCAAGGTACCGATCTTAGCGTTAATACCTAACTTTAGTCGTTCGTACTGTTGGTTAAATCCTAATTGCACAAAATATCTTTGATAGCTAAACTCACTGCTTATAGAATCATTTTCGCTGCTGATGTTTCCTTGACCATAGCCACCATAAAGATGAATTCCTTTTAGATATTGTAGCTTAGCATCTTTACTGTTTAAGCGATAATAGGTGCCTAGATAAAACTCGGTCATATTGGCATTAATGCTAGCGGGTTTGCTAGCAGATAGTGATTGGTGAGGAATAATTTTGAAATAATCTACTCCAATACCTATATTTTTGATGGGACTAAATGCCATTTGGGTATTAAGGTGCCATGTATTGCGGTTAATCACTCCGGTAGCAGCTAGTACTTTCCAATCACCTCGCTCCGTTAATTCTAAATTAAGGGTTTCATTCGGTGCATACATATTTATCGCTTCATAGGTTGGAGATTGTGCATGAGCTGATAAAGAACTTAATAGGGTCAAATATAATATGATAGCCAAGGGTTGGAATAATTTCATACGATCATTTTGGGTTCAATTTTTAGAACGTTGGCGGGCAAAAAAAATTACCCAAGCCAAAGATAGTTATCTAAACAATGACTTGGGTAATATAAGTATTTAAATATAATTTTATTGTACTTCCGATATGCCAATTATACTCGAATTCATTCTGTACCAATTATAATCTGCTACGGTTACGAATCCATCTAAATTGGTATCGGTATTCGTATATTGTAGGATTCCTGAAGAGTTTCCGATATAATTATTAAAATCAAAGAGCGAGAATACCCCATCATTAGTGAATTCTCCTGCATGCATAGCGTGTACTCCACCCCCAACATCGACTAATTGAGCACTTCCCGACGCTTGCGAAGCAGCTGTAGAAAAATCATAGACATTGGAAGTAGGATAACTAATCGTACCACTACTCATAACGGCTAAATGGCTTTTCTGACGAATCACCAAATAGTAGTCATCTGGACTAATACCTGGGGTGTTAATTCGTACACCAGGATTACCATCTACATCTTGTAAACTGCCATCCTTAAGTAAGAATCCAGCAGCCGTTCCCTCAATAATAGATGGATTATTTTTGTTGCGCAATTCTACTAATACCCAATCTACCACATCTGGATCAAAACTCGTGACACTCTCCGCTCCTGTATAATTCCAAGCAGCTATAGTTGAGAATGGTTGGTTGAATGGTAAGAGTCCGAAGGTATTTAAGTCTGTTGTCATCTCGCCACTTCCTGTATCATAAGCTCCTTGTAAGAATGCTTTTGCATAAACTCGAATACTGGTTCCTTCTAATACCAAAGTATTTACATCATCACAATCAATATCGCCTTGATTTGAGCTCACGCAAGCCTCATTCGTAATATCGATTGCATCTAATAATTGAATATCATCTACAAACCAACCTGTACTACCCACATATCCATCTGTAGCCATATGGAATCTAATTAAAGCATTAGACCCACTGTAGCTAGACAAATCAATAATAGTATGTCTAAAACCAAGGCTACTACCTGTAAAGGCTTCTTGTCCACTAATAGGACTTGCAGGATTAACTTCTATGGTGCCATTGTACCCATTTTTAATAATATTCGGGCCAAGATCTATCCATGAGCCTCCATTATTTAAGGAAATTTCTACTACTCCCCCATCCCAATCTGTTTCTGTATCATAAAAGTGCCAGAATCTTAATTGAGCATTAGCTCCCAATACCACACTATTGGCAGTTCTTAAATATTGGCTACCACTGGAAGCTTCATCTACTGCATAAAAAGAAGTACTACCACTTTTAGCTTGGTTAGTAGAAGGATTCCATCCACTACCTACTGTTTCAGTGGTTTGCCAATTAGTAATACCACTTTCGGCATCATCTTCTAAATAAATAGTACTAAAAGGACTCGCATCTAATTGCATCTCGAAACTACAAGTATTGCTATCGCCACTTGCCATTGTACCCAAATTAAAAGTCAATGTTCCAGCAGACTCAGTACCTCCACAAGTAGCCGAGTTGGGGACATAAGTCGCTCCACTCGGTAAATTATCTGTTACGGTTACATTGGTAACGGTAGAGCTTTTTCTATTTTCTACCTCTAAAGTATAAGTAATAATATCGCCTGCTTGTACTGAACTAACTGCTGTTTTAGTCACTGTTAATGAGCTACACTCCTCTGGTAAATCAAAGGCAGCTGTTCCATCACAACGATCCGCACTACTTCCTTGTTGAGCACTAAACCCTAAGCCTCTATTAGCAAATGCCTCCCATATCAAACATTGATTCTCACCGCCATAATTCAATTCATCAGCCAGTAAGATCGCATCTCTACCATTCACAAAACCTGGCGCACAAGCTTGCAGCTTCATGCCATCCATTATAATTTGCATCGCAATATTATTACCGCCTATACCATTATATTTATCGTCATCATAACCATATTCGTCAATCAAGGCCCATGTCAAATCCCAAAGCATAGTCGCCCACACAAATCCTACTCCATGTGGAACAGAAACTTGGCCGCTACAAAGATTCGCATAAGTATAGCCATTGATACTTGTATTAGTAGTATAAGGTTCTGGGCGAATGCCATCTCCAACAGTAGGCTGAGAAGCTACGAATGTACCAATCCCTTTAATGTCCGTTGCTTGATCTCCAGGCTGCATAGTCATCATTAAAGCCATCCAATCACTCCATCCTTCTCCCATTTGTTCATCGCCAGATAAGCAATCAGAATTAGCAGGACCACCTGTCAAACGAGTAGAAATACCGTGACCATATTCATGTGCAATGACCCCATTATCAAAGTCGGAATCAAAAGTAGTAGCCCCTCCATTATTCACCAAAGTAACGCTTACTCCTGGCAATTGATTTTTAATCAAATTACAATCTGTTTGACTCATCATGACCATTGGAATATTAATATTATTAGATTGTCCACCCATTGTGATAGGAGCGCCTGCCACATTATTACAAACGATACAAGCAATAGCGCCAGCATTTTGTACGTTTTGAGCTTTGGTCACGAATGTACAATCTCCTCTATCTATCATGCCTATATTACCACTTACGGCACTTGCATTTGTGATAGCATTACAAGCTTCACTCGGTACAGCACCAGAACTAAATGCTTCTACTACATTTCCAGTTAGCGGAGTTCCGTCTACCCCTGGAGCAAAGGTAGATTGAGTAGCAAAATAAGAACCTGAAATACCAGTAGGGCTATTAACAGTTACGATATTAGTATTGGGAGAGCCATTCCAAATAAACATCTGCATACGAGGTGTTTGTCCATCGGCAGGTGGATAAAAATTCGCATTATTCGTGCCGCTACCATCTTGTGCTTCTGCCTTTACCCAATCATTAGCAGCGCCTCCTTTACTATAATTATTTCTTTGAAAATTACCACTTACTTCATCAAAGCCATATTGATACCATACATCATGCATCAGATTATTCCAATAGAATAAATTCACTACCGCTGCATCTTCATAGCTAGAAGGTGTAGCTGTTAAGTTCAAAGGAAAATCAAAATCTAAATTAGTCCCTCCATTAGGTTCATTATTAGAACTTCCATTAGTCGCATTTTGATCTTCATAGGCATGCACATTATTTCCTCTGGTAATAGTCGCTTCTGGCCCTGGTGAGCCATTCCAGTCATGCCATCCAAAAGGAGAAGCATTAGGCGCAGCCGCCCAAGGAGAATTAGCATAAGTACGTGGTCCATGATTCGGACTTTCTACTGGCATCTCAAATACATGATACTCATTAGCTGCTGGTAGTGGAATGGCCGAGGCTGCTAATAATAACTGATTATGACTATTTTGGAAAGCTTCTATTTTACAAGGATCGGGATGCCCGAATTCACAATGCAAGACTTGATCTATTTGATTTAATATTTCTCCCGTTACTGCATCCAATCGAATACTCCAAGCATGTTGAGCACTCTTTTCATAGATTTTAATATACCAACATAAACGCACTTCTTCATCACTGACTGCATGATACACCAATCGCACAGGCACATCTTCCAATGCCCAATCCGCTTTATCATATAAGTATTCTTGCGTAGAGTTGTTTCCTTCTATTTGACGTATTTCTCCTATGTGAACATGAAGTAGTTCTGCCGCTTTCTGTATGGCTGTAGAAGGCTTGAAAGCAGGAGTCGTAGTGTTTATTACCGATGTTAAATTCGGCACAAAATGTCCTCCCGAACTAATCAACTTACCACTCTTTTGGTAAACATTGAAATTCATATTGGCATTATAAACTGGAATTCCCTCATGCTGTTGACGTAGATATACGTGTGTTACCCCTAAATGTTGGGTTGTATATTGGTCAGTTACAATCGGATTAGCGATATCCGATTCATTTAATTCGCTTTGTTCAGCCAAATGATTTAATACCGTTTGTAAAGCATCTTGAGCTGACAAACTAACGCTAGTACATAAAAAAAGCACTAACAAGCTTAGTGTAGAAGTACGTTTCATATTCAGTATATTAAAAAAATTAAAAGGGTTGGGTTGGGATAGGGTAGTGAAATAGAACAGGAAAGTTATAAGTCCAACAATTAAAATTCAATTATGTTTGAACTCTTGAAAACTAAAGATAAGGATTTTGGTACAATAAAGGAGTCTCCAAACGACAATTAAAAGTAATTTAATTTATTTGCATATAAAGCTTAATCACTCCCTATTTTTTTGATGTATTATTTTTTTCATTAGGGTGCATCCCTTTTATCATTTTTCATTCGACCGTAGGGGCGTGCCTATGTGTACGCCCACGAATGAAAAATGATAAAAGGGTCGGGCTATACACTCTTATGTGGCTGTTCAGTAGCTATTCCGCTAAGGCGCACTTGTCTGCCCTGCGGGCCAGCCTACGTGAGCCTAAGCTCCATAAGCTACTTCTCGACGCCACATACCGTTTCTATCCCTTGCACATTAAACATGGTATTGGGTATTGGGTATTGGGTAATGAGTATTGGGATAAGTGAATGGCTTATTCTGAGGGAGCGATTTTTGTTCTGTAATATAAATCCTCCATTGAAATATCAATATTCAAAGATTGTAGCTTTATTTTTTTGTCTAATCCAGCATACCTCTTAATGCTCCACAAATCACTAGCTTCTGGCTTGTAATGAACATCTACCACATATTTTTCCTGCTCTATTAATATATATTCCTTGAACGATGGAATCTGTCTGTATAAATAAAATTTATCCCCTCTATCATAATTAGCAGTTGATTGCGATAGTACTTCAACAATCAGAATTGGGCTACTAACTGAATTAGCATTTTCATCTGCTTCTTCCAACTCATCACAAACCACCATTGTATCTGGATATACATAACTATTCGTAGATTCAATAAATAATTTCACATCACTATTAAGTGGAAAGCAATTGGAATTTTTATCTCTTAATTTAATTCTAATATCAGTATAAGCATTCCCACTTATTAAAGCATGATTTAAACTTCCACCAGCTAATGCATAAATTTTCCCATCATGATACTCATACTTAGTATTAGATTCTATCTCTTGTGCAATATATTCTTCTACTGTTAGTTTTGGCATTGGTTTGTGGCTTTCATCTAAGACAAACAAACGAATCTTATGAAGTTTAACAGGTCGATTAAAAACATCTAATTGCAATTATTTTCAATACATACTCATACTCTTATTCCTTTTCTATCTACCCTATCTTGAATTCTTGTAAAATGTATCGATATTTTATAAAGAAATAAGTATATCCCATAATTACTTAAGCTAAAAAGTCGAGTATCTCTTAGTTTACCTCTATCTATCATACTAATCGGGAGATTATAGAGCTTATCTAAAAAAACTATAGACTCAACTAGTTTATCCCCATATTGAGGCAAATAAAATATTTGAGTAATTCTTTGTTTTCGTATTGAAGATAAATGAGATTCTATTTGTTCTTTTGTTTTTGAGGTTCCAGATAAAATGATATTCACATAATCATCTAATTTAATTATTGGTGCGTATACAATATTAGAAGGAAAATTTCGCTTATTCTCAGGAGCTATATCACACGTATTAGACAAAACAATACATTCTTTATTTTTCACTTCTAAACTGACTGGATTATAAACTTGTATGTCAATAATTCCATCACCTTGATATATGACATTTTCCCCTTCAAGATATCTTGTAAATATTCTATCATCAATATTATTGGGAAAATCTTTTAACCCAGAAAATAATTCAGCTTCTGAAGTTGCAGATAGATATTTGGGTAAAAAAACGCTTATGTTTTCTACATTCATATTAAATCCCAAAATTTTTCATTTAATACCTCTAAAACATCATCATCTAAATTTTCAATATTTTCAATAATATTCTTTGAAAACTTCTGAATTGTATTAATCTGGCTCATTTTTTGGTCTATCTCTACATCATTTTTAATAGTAATACGACTTTCCCATTCGTGTTTCAAATCCATATCTGAATAAAAATCAACTGGTAAATCAAGCTTATCATAATAAGCTAATTCAGGATAAGGATTTAGCACTGCAGTACCTATAGTCGCTGCCAAGAAAAACAATTTCATATTACCTGAAAGAACTGTATCTGTATTCATTAGTATATTGGATTTAAAGTTCTTAAAAATTCTTCATTCAATAATGAAAAAAACATTTCTTTTTCTGTTTCATGTATAAGTTTAATTTCGTCTTTAAAAACCTGTTTAAAATCAAAATCATCATCATACTTTCTAAATGTGTCTATATCTATAATTGATCCCTTTACTTCTGCATCTTCTTTTTTCTGACTGACACTATTTGCAATTTGTAGCGTATTAAAACAATCATTAAGTTGTAATTGAGTCCGAACTACAGTATTCGATAAATTGGGAGTTTCGTTATTAATTTCTAAATTCAAATTTATATATGAGAAAATATCTTCATTTTCAAAAAAATTAATTACTCTCATACCTAACCTCTCAACCTTATTAGTTACTTCAGAATCAAGTAACTTATTTACTAAATCAAATACAGTGCTTGAAAATCCATCCCAACCAGCATAAGGCATCGGAGCACCTATAGCAAAAACACAAGGACCAATTTGAATAGAATATTCTCCATTATTGATTTTATAGTGAGGTTTATACTTTAAGCTATCATTTGATTCTCTGTATTGTTCAGGAAGTTGCAAAATACCCAATTTATCAACATTAGGATAATCTTCTTTCAATAAATTGTATACTATTCCAAATACTGCATTAGAATGTACGTTAGAGCTAAATCGTAATTCAACAACCGAATCAATTATTGGACAGTTATCCACTCTAATAGGTGTATTCATACTTTATGTTATATTTTTAGATACTATACTTGGTCAACAAAAATAACAATTATTAGTTCTTTTATACTATTATTAGCTTATTTTAACTCCTAAAATAACTTCATATAATTCAATCCATGGCGATACTATTTATTATCAAATACATAATTTATAGTTGTCCTACGCTGAATTTGTGAAAATGCAATTTTACTCTACAATTTACAAGGCTCTGACTATTAGCATTTTATATGAAATTGATGGTTTTTAAAAATCACAAAACTTACAGAGAAGAACTATAGTACTTAGTTGACTATCACATAGTATTCATTCATAAATCAACATCTAATTTACCTCTGTTTTCTTAATATTCATGATTGATATATCCAGCACTCGCTCAATTTGCTTTACTTTATTTAGCGTCAGATTTTGCCTACCTTTCATTATTCTTGTAAGGGCTTGAGGGCTTACATCTAATTTTTGGGCTAATTCTTTTTGAGTCATTTTTCTCTCCTTGAGAGTAGATGAAATTCTCATGGCAATGAGCATGTAATCTTCCAATGCATCTGCATGTTCTTTATTCCATTTAGCTATCTGTAGCCACTTAGCATTTGGGTCTACTGGCTTAGCTTTTTTATTAAGCAATGCTATCTTTTCTTCTCTTGTTAATTTCATGAGTTGAGTAAAGTCTATGATAATAATAGCAATTTAACACATTTAGTGCCATTTTTTACTTTAAAAACGTTTTTTATCATTTTTTGCGTGAGGGATGGCAGTGGTATGTGGCGTCGAGAACCGACTTACGTAGCTTAGTGATGCGATGGCTGGCTTTAGCAGACAAGCAGCACTTAGCGTAGTAGGAGGAGAACAGCCACATAAGAACGGACAGCCCGACCATGCGCCTTCGGCGAATGATTAATGATGAATGCGTAATGATGAATTGGTTTGTGCTGTGTGCTTCGTTTACAAGCGCATGGGCACGCCCTAATTTTGTTAATTAATAATTTAGTTATTAGTCCTCATAAGTTACCAATTAACAAATCAACTAATTACCTAATTTGGTGCTGTGTGAAATTCTATTAGGTAGGGATTGATTCTTTGGCCTGCTGGATTTCTGAAATTGGTAGAGACTTCTAATTGGTAATCGCGATTGGGTTCTAAATCTACTTCTATGACGCCGATTCTGTCATTTTGGAAGCTGAATTTATTGACCATGCAGGAGGCTTCATCTCCTTTTGGGCCGTGATTAAATCCGGAAAATTTTGTATCCATTGGCTCGGAAAACTCGATGTTAAAAGTTTGTTTTCCTGCGGGTACGTTTTGATTGCTTGCTTCTAATTCGTGTACTTTGAGTACGGTGGGCAAGCGATTTTTTTGCCAATTATTGGCAATGGCTAATAGGGCAATTGCCAGCATACAAGCCGTAAATAGATACAAAAAATTCCGCATTTTGATATGGTTTCTTTGTTAAGGATAAAGTTTATTATTGAGTTTTCCAAGTGATGCCCATCTTTTTTAGAGCCGCTTGTCCGTATTGATTATCTGGATTGATTTCCAATGACTTTTTGTAGTAAATGGCTGAATTGGTAGTATCGCCTTTTACTAAATAAGCTTCTCCTAAGGAGTCGTATACATTCCAGCTTTCGGGATAGGTATTGACGTTCCATTTGAAAATTTCAATAGCTTCATCTATTTTTTCTTGTGCAAGATAAGTGTAGCCTAAGTTGTTCAGTTCGTTTTCATTATTGATGATTTTATCTGAGGGATTTTGAATAAGTTGCTGATATTTTAGTTGGGCTTCTTTAATTCCATCTTCCTCAATAGATTGACCAATTAAATCCCCCAAATAAGCCTTTGCGAGTTTTTTTTTAAGTGCTGCGATAGGTTCTTTAAAGTAGTTGGATTGATCTATGTATTGTTCTACTTGTTTGGTGTTGCTATAATCTAAATCTATCATGGTTTTGATCGCTGCTTTTTTATCATTGGCTGCGTCATAGTATTGTTGGGCAATGGCATAGCCAATGTAGTAGCCTAAATCTCTAACGCCAAACTCATTCTCTTGGGATGACCATAACCAATAGCCTGTTTCTTTTTGGAACATTTCTTTCTCAAAAACAGGACGAATTTTTTCGTTATTTTCAAAGCCGTAAGCAATGGCAGGAGCCGTTGAATTGGTTTCCATTGCTAAACAAGAAACAAATTCTGCGACACCTTCATTGACACATTTGAAAAGTAGATTGCTATTTTGAATACTTGATTGCTGGGTATGAATGTATTCGTGTACATTGGTCAATACGATATCATCTAATTGTTGCTTTTTCCAATAATTTCTTAGGTTATTGAATTGTCTATTATCAGGAAATTCGTCTGTGATAGCTTTTTTATTGGCCATTGCCGTCTCTGCGCCTATTAGTACGTTGCCGTCTTTGATAGTACCTCCTGTACGGAATACACCTACGGTGAAGTATATCTTGGCTGGTTTTAGGTCAGGGTATAGCTTTCTTAATTTGTTGATCCCCTCTCCTATCTCAGCGCCATAGGTTTTGGATTGATACATATTGTCTTTGACGGATTCCCAGAATTTTGGGTAGTTATTAATGGCATCCACATATTCTTCTGCTTGGTACCTGCGTGCGTCCATAATCATTTCTAATCCTGGGCTTCCTTTCTCTATGAATTCTTTTTGCAAGATGGCTAATTGTTCTTTACGATTATTAGAATTTCTGATTAACTCATAGGCTTCCCAAAAGTTATCAATGTCTGTGGTGATTACTTTATCAAACTCCGTTTCTTGATTAGTTTGATTATTTTGTGCTGGGTTAAAGGCTGATATAATCGCAAATAAAAGGACGATTACAAAAGGTAATAAATAAGTTTTCATGGTAATTATTTTTATATTGAACCCTGTTTAAGATTCAATGAAGTTAACGATATGACTGCAATTTAAGCTAGCTTTACGTACATTTGGGAAGTATTATGTGAATGGGCTTTTTAGCGTGGGAAACAGTTAGGAATACTTAAAAAGGGGCCATTTATGGTTTCAATATTTCCTATTTTGTCATAAAAAAGAGCTATTTCGAGGCTGTTGATCGAATTTTCATCCTTTGACCATGAAAAATAGGTCATTGACATAATTTCTAATTTAGTCGCTTATTTATTTATTAATTTTGAGTAATGCAAAATCAATTTATATGGCACTTTGGCTTTTGGCTATTCGTTACATTACTTAATATGGCGAATTCTTTCCCTTATTTTTCCAGTTTGGGGCAGTTATTCCTTTCTGGTATTCTCTTTCTTCCTTTATCATTGATTGGTACTTATTTTAATTGGTGGGTTTTGATGCCGCAATTATTGGAAAGAAAAAAAGTGTTGACTTATATATTGTCTATTATTTTTTTAGTCGCCTTTTTGAGTATTTGTCAAAGATACCTTTGTCAGCATTTATTTTATCCTAGTTTTTGGGTCGTGAAATACTCGCTCTTTCATCCTGGTTTATTATTACAGGCGATGAGTATTTTGTTGTTACCTATTTTATGTTCTGTTTGGGCGTTTCGCTCTATGAGTTGGTATCAAAAAAGTAATGAAGTAAAAGAAAAGATCGCTCAACAAAATACAGAAGCACTCAAGTATTTAAAATCTCAAATCAATCCACACTTTTTATTCAACACCTTAAATACGCTTTATGGGCTATCTTTGGAAGGATCGAAAAAAGTGCCTAAACTCATTTTGCAATTATCTGATTTATTAAATTATTCCTTGTATCAATCTACTGCCGATTTTACTTCCATCGAAGAGGAAATTGCATTGATCAATAATTTGATTAATTTAGAAAAAGCTCGTTTTGATGAGCGTATTGATGTCACATTCACAGTAGATCCCAAAGTAAATTTAAACGATCAGATTCCTCCCTTGCTACTTTTGCCTATCATCGAAAATGCATTTAAGCACGGAGTGAAAGAAGCTACAGAGACCGTTGATATAAATATTCAGCTGAATGATATGGGAGATTATACCCAATTACGAGTAGAAAACTCCATTGCCCATCAAGAGGTTGATACGGCTAAAAATAGCGGTGGACTCGGCTTAAAAAACTTAAGAAAAAGATTAGCGATTCTTTATCCCAATGCACATGACTTAATCATTGATCAAAGTAAAGAGCGTTTTATTGCAGATTTAAAAATCAAAAGTAATGTCAAAAATTAATTGCCTTATAGTAGATGATGAACCAATCGCACAGCGAATCATTGCCAGCTATCTAAAAGAGTTAGAAGACTTCCATTTGGTCACGACTTGTAAAAATGCATTGGAAGCTAATAAGGTATTGAATCAAGAAGCAGTAGATTTAATGTTTTTGGATATAGAAATGCCTAAGCTGAAAGGCTTGGCTTTTTTGAAAAGCTTGAGTAATCCACCCAAGGTGATTATCACAACGGCTTATAGAGAGTATGCCTTAGAGGGATTTGAATTAGATGTATTGGACTATTTATTAAAGCCGATTTCTTTCGAGCGATTTTTTAAGGCAGTTAATAAATTTAAAGCAATTCATACGAAAACCACAGATACAAAACCCACGCCTGCTAAGATAATTCACCTAAAGAGTGATCGAAAAATGTTGCGGATAAATGAAGCAGAGATCAGGTATATTGAAGGGATGAATAATTACGTATTGGTTCATGTAGAAGGTCAAAAATTTCCTGTTTATATTTCGCTTACTGAAATTCAATCAAAATTAGGTGATCAGTTTGTGCGTATTCATAAATCATTTATCATTAATAAAGATTATTTAGCAGCCTTCACCAAAGAATATGTTGAAATTGGGGGAAAGGAAATTCCTATTGGGAAGTCTTATAAGGAAGTTGTGGATGGGTTTTGATTTTTTTATTTGGGCGGCTATTCCTGCTGTCCGTTCTTATGCGGCTATTCGGTAGCTACTCCGCTAAGCTGTACTTGTCTTCCACTGCGTGGCAAGCCTGCGTCCAGCTAAGCTACGTAAGCCACCTCATCACGCCACATACCACTTCCATCAGGGCCGCATTATTACTGAAATAAAGCTTACTTTCATTCAGGTATTTACCATGTTTTTAACAGACATTAATTCCTTGACTAAATGATGGACTTTTGTACAAGGACATTGTAAGTGTGGTGGTTTGATAGGGTTTGAATGAAAGGCTTCTAATTTTTCGGCACGATCAATGGCTATTTTTTGATTGGCTTTCATATGTTGATAAGTAATTGTTAAGAAACGTTTTTTTGATTTCATTGTTGAATAATAATCAAATTGAGGATTTTTAAAAATTGCTTGTTCTGGATCAATATTTTTAAGTATCTCTGTAAGTCTTGAGTAATATTTTTTTCTATGGCAATAATCTTCATCAGTTGGATCTACCTCTTCAAAATGAAGTAAAACCCATAGTTCAAAATCATCATTACTCCAAGCCATTTTTATTCCTTTAGATTGAGCATTACTAATTGAGTCATTAAAAGCAGTATCTTTGCCATCATCTTCGTTTTTGTCTCGATCAAAAACACACCATACTTGTGCTCCCTCATCAATTTTTAATACTTCTTTTCCTTCTGAAGTAATTTCTAACAAATCATGCTTTCTAAAATACTCTGTTGCAAAATCAACTTGAGCATGATGTTGATTTGTATCTCCAATAATAGAAATTTGAACATAGTCACTTTTGAATAAATCGAAATAAGCTGGTTCTACTGCACCGTCTTCACAAAATATAATGAATGTTGCTTTAGTATCGCCTTCCCTCTTATCATCAGTTTTAAACTCCCAAGGCTCCTTCATTTTGTTGTATATTGTTTTCATTAGAAAACTGTGAAAGAATAGGAAGCCCACCATAAAATCCAGCAAGATAATGCTTCGCAAAATCAGCATCATTTCTTATGCCTTTAAGTTCTGCTAAAGAATAAAGTCTTGTTGATTCGTCCTCTTCCTTTTCTGCTAAATAAAATTGATCTCTTCTCATCAAAGTTGGACTCATAAGATTGGTATCATGACTTGTAAATAGCAATTGAACATTTGATTTGTTAATTTCTGGATTATTAAATAATTTAATTAACTTGATAAGTAAAGAAGGATGAAAATTACTATCAATTTCGTCAATTATAATTAATCCATTTGTTTTATTTATATCATTGAATGCATTTAAGATTAATCCTGCTATATCAAAAAGCTTTTTCGTACCATCAGATTCGTTTTTTTGCATATTCAGGGTGATGTCTTTAGCATTATCATGGTGTCCTGATTTCACTAAAAATACTTTTTCAAGTGAGAAGTAATGATCTCGATCTCCTTTAAACTCATCCTCATTTTTAAAATATATGTCTTTATAGTACAAACCAAATGATTTAAAAAAATCAATAAATCGTTTTTTTAATTTATTCTCTTGAATTTGACTGATTGACATTAAGGGGTAAAGTTTATTACCCAAGCTTAATTTGGTTGTCACAAAACCACCGATTGCATATCTGATTTTTGCAGCAATTCCTTTCACATATGAAGCTACATGGGTTAAATACAATGTATGTTCATATTCAAGAGGAGCAATGCTTTCACTTTCCTTGAAATTCGTTTTATCAATACTCAAGCCTTTTCTAACAAAATATTTTACTTGATTAGTATTCTTAGGGCCAAATAGCCATTCATTAGTAATAATTTCACTACTATAAATTTTGTTACTTTCACGTACTGTATTTTTTTTTACTGTAAAACCATATCTATACTTTTTATTGTCTACAATTAAAACTATTTGAAAGAATGTTTCAGTATTATAGGAATCATTCTGATATAAAAAGGGCTGAGTTAACTTTGAAAGTCTTGATTCAGGGCTTGGCAATTCACTTATGGCATCACAAAAATATTCCAATGCTTTAATGATATTACTTTTACCACTAGCATTTGCTCCATAGATTCCTATCGTTTTTAGTAATCTTTGATTTTCAATTACGGTTATATTATTTTCGTCTATTTTGATATTATCCTTTGAGCTATTCAGATTTGTGGCTGCAAAGCTTATCGTTTGTAAGTCATAAATAGATCGAAAGTTTTTCACACTAAATTCAACCACCATAACATCAATGTTTATTTTATACAAAAATGCATATTTATTTCGAAAAACACCAATTATTATTCGCCTATTTGCAAATAAAATGCAAATTACGATAAAACATTAAAGATCAGTTTGTTAAAATAATTTAATATTTGTGCCATAAAGCGGCCCAGATAGAAGCGGTATGTGGCGTACATGAGTAGGCTCGTGAAGCAAGGAGGGACGCAGGCTTGCCACGCAGTGGAAGACAAGTACCGACTATGCTGAACAGACTACGCATAGCCACATAAGAGTGTATAGCTGGATCAGCCGCCCAAAATATTTACATTAATTAGGTGTTTATTGGGGGCATTTTTACTTAACGGACATAAATAAAATCTCTCAAAATCAAGCTCTTAACATAGTTTATACGATATAAGAAGTTATAACATTTATAGTTACTACGCTTTTATAGATTATTTTTTTAAACAAATCGTCCATAATTTTCTTGTATTTTCCAATAAATCATCATATCTTAATAAAACACTATTTAAGGCCGTCTTAGGCGGCTTCACCAAAATTTAACAATATGGCATACGTAAACCAAACTTCTGATTCTTATGTAGAAATCAACAAGCCTGGAGAATTTCAGCACAATGTAGTGACAGATGCCATCAAATTCGGCTTATTAGCCTGCTTGTATCTGTTTACCTACTTTATTTTTTTAGAGTTATTTCAGATGGATACGCTTTTAACTCATGGCATTGGAAAGTTCATTATTATTAGTACTGTTGTATTCTATGCTTTTTCTCAATTTAAAAAGAAGGCGCGTAATTTTAATATGAGTCGTAAATTAAAATTTGCGATAGTTATTTCTGCGGTGATCGCTTTTACCTTAATATTGGGTCAGATCGCTGTGCTCTATTTCGCTAATTTAGAGTTAGTTCCTATGGGCATAGAAGATATGGGCTTGAATTATGTTTCTATGAACGCCTTACTATTCTGTGAATTAGTGGCTTACTCATTAATTGCAAGTTTAGTGGCTAATTTCTTTGGGAAATAAAGGATCTTTATACTGAACAATTACAAAAAAAAGAAGTACTAACTCAAGTTAGCCTTCTGACTATCAGTTATTTTATGAAGTAATAAGAGACTATCTAAGCTGGCATATCTTTTTAAAGGTGTGTCAGCTTTTTTTATCTTTGTCGATGATTTCCCACAAAAAAACCTATTTCAAAGGCTTAAATGCTTTACGATTTTTTGCTGCACTTTTAGTAATACTAAGACACATTCCTTTTAATCAAGCGATCTTTGACTTAGCTCATTTTTCAGATTTTCCTTTATTCACCAAAGGAGCAGATGCCGTTCATTTTTTTTTCGTATTAAGTGGTTTTTTAATTACCTATTTGCTGATAGAAGAAAAGGAAGAAACGGGAAATATTGCCCTCAATAAATTTTATTGGCGCAGGCTATTGCGCATTTGGCCCCTCTATTTTTTGATCATCATATTTGGAATGGCTTTCTATTGGTTCTTTTTGCCTGCCATCAATATTTATCATCCTAACACAGAATATGAGTGGTACTATATAGCGCCATTATATGCCTTATTTCTTCCTCACTTAGTAAATGGCATCATGCATGTTGGGGGAATATTACACGTAAGCTGGTCCATTGGAGTAGAAGAACAATTTTATTTATTCTGGGCACCTTTAGTATCTTACTTTTATAACAAACTACTATGGTTGGCAATTGGATTATTCATAATATCGTTAGTCTTCAATTGGAGCAATCTTAGCAATCCTTGGCAGTTGCCCAATGCAATTTGGATATTTTTTTCTTATCTAAAATTTCACTTCATGGCTATGGGAGCAATCGGTGCCTATCTCATTTATTTTTACAAAGATCGCTTACTCAGCACAAGTCTTTTTAGCCGTTTAGGTCAAGTCATTATGTATCTCTTACTCCTAATTTTTTTGCTTCTATACAGTGCCGATCAATACAATTATTTAATCAGTCCACTCAGCTCTATATTATTTATATGGCTCATCATCAATACCGCTTGCAATCCCAAACGCCTACTTTCCTTTGCCGCAGACAGCTTAAATTGGTTAGGAAAAATATCCTATGGCTTATACATGTACCACATGATCGTCGTTTATATTGTCACTCAATTTTTCAAAAAAACAGCCTTTTTAGTAGATCAATTTTGGCTTTACTCTTTATGTTACTATACCTTAGTAATTGGCGGTAGCATATTAATCGCTCACCTTTCATATAGTTATTTTGAAACAAGATTTTTGAAGTTAAAGAAATGGTAAAAAACAATTCGTTAATAATTTGGCGCATCCCCCTGCGCTCGCAAACACAAAGTACACAGCACCAAAAAACAAATTCGTAATACATCATTTCAAACTCCTATAAAGTGCGCAGCGGTCGGGCTATCCGCTATTATGTGGCTATGAGCTTCCTACTACGCTAAGGTCTGCTTGTCTCTTATTGGAGCCTGCGCATACCTAAGCTACGTAAGTCAGCACATGGCCGCCACATACCGCTTCTATCCCTATGCGGTTGGGTATTGGGTATTGGGTATTGAGTAGTGAGTATTGAGATTTTTTGAAAATCTTTATTTTTTCATTACAATATCAATCTTATATCCACTCTTGATTCTCAACGGTCTTTTCGTGCTTAATCGTTCCCGTATGTTTGGTTTCTTTTGGTTCAATTAGCATGATCCAGACTTCTTCTCCATTTGTTTTGGGCTTATGTTCGACACCTTTTGGAATGATTAATAGTTCGCCTTCTTTGGTATAAGTGGTTCGATCTCTAAACTCAACGATCAAGGTTCCTTTGATGACTTGAAATAATTCATCTTCTCCTTCATGACTATGCCAGATAAATTCATCCTTCACTTTAGCCAACTTGATATATTGACCATTTAATTCGCCTACTATTTTGGGCGTCCAATACTCTTGGATTTGATTGAATTTTTCTTGGATGTTTAGGTTGGTTATCATGGGTGTAGCTTATTCGTTCGTTAACTAGTTGTGTCTGAAAAGTTACAAGTTCATGACACAAAATAATGTCCTGTTACTACAACCTACTGAAAGAAAAATATAAATTCCATAGTGTTAATTATTTCTCTATGCAATATTATGCAAATTAACTTTGGGCATTTCATCAAAAGTTTGCCCCTTTAATACTCTTCCATTTTTTTTCTTATTTTTACCTCCCCATTGCTTAAAGAAAAATGGCACATCTTTTCTTTTACATTGTTCCTGAATATTAGTTACCCATTCAACTTTCATTGGTCTTGGATTAAAACCGCTTTCGCCCCCTACTATTACCCAATCAATGTCTTTTAAGTTTAAATTAGGTAGAGGACCAAGCAAAGGTTCTAATGAAAGGAATTTTACACTCGCATTAGTTTGTCTTAATAAATCTATCCTGTATTTAACTTTTAAATCTTCAACAGAAACTCCCATCCAAATATTAGGTGCCCACTTTAAGTCTTTATCTAACTCTAATAATCTTTCAGCTCTTTTTGTTAAGACCTGAAAAATATGTTGAGGATTTTCAAGCATCACTTTAAATACCTTTTTTATAAAAGACAAGGGAATATCCTTATGAAATAAATCACTCATAGAATTAACAAATACAATTTTTGACTTTTTCCATCCATAAGGCACATTAAGTGACTCCGGATGAACTCTAACCTCAAAATCATCTTTATATTTCTCAACCCCCATTGCTTTAAGCCGCTTAGACATAATCTCAGCATAACAATATTTACATCCTTGAGATACTTTACTACATCCAGTAGTTGGATTCCATGTCATTTCTGTCCACTCAATACGACTTTTACTCATTATAATTTACTTTAAGTTGTAAGAAATTTTTTTGTTTTTTTTATATACATTTTCATAAGTAACTAACGGAGATCTTCCTTCATATGTTATCTTTCCTTGTTTTTTCATTTCTCTTAATACATCAGCTGAATGTTTACCAATATGTCCACTATCTAAAGTATAATCATAGAGCATATAATTGTTTAAAATACTTTGATTTAAAATATTTTCTTTAACAGACTCTTGGAATAACTCCATTTTAGATTTAGATTTTCCAAAGATAGTTAATTGACTTGAATGTCTATCATCATTGATATCAAAATTAGCTTGACCGTTTATAGAGTTTCTTTTCCATGCAATTGTGAGGAATTTATCAACTGCACGTGGATGACTAGCACCAAATATTATTCCATGAATATTAGAACCCTTTTTTAATGAAAATGGATATAACTTTAAATCAGAATTTGCAGGTAACTTTTGTCTAAGTTGTTGTAAAACGCTTTCATGAATAAATTTATAAGGATTTTTCTTTGCCTCTTCAACATCTATGTCTAAATGCAATTTAAATGTTTTCTGGTTTCCAAATCTCCAAAAATAAGATGATGAAACAAAATAAAGAAAGTCTGTTTCTTTACATTTTTCAAGCTCTAAAAAATATTGATCTGATAAAAACTTAATCCCATTTTGATCTAAAAAAACTAAGGATGGATAATCTTTAATTATTGGCAGTAATTTAGGGAATAAAGCTTCACAATCTTCATTATAATACTTAATTGATATTGCTCTATTTACAGCAGAGTATTCTGTTAAATATTTTTCACATGCTTCTTTTAGCAAGTCATATTTCTTTTGTTTTACTCTATTTGGTTCAAACTCATTTAAATGTACAGTTACTTTAACTTTTTTTTGAAAGATATTTCCAATTTGCCCTTGAATTTTATCTAAAATCCTGATTGGACTTCCTTTAACACCATTAATATCATAACCAGTTCCTGCGAAAAAATCAAAAAGATGTATTTCTGATCGCCCTTGCATAACAAAGGTAGGTAGCCACGCTTTAACATAATCTTCAAAAATTTCCAACTTGGAAATTGTTGTTTCATCAAAAGGTTTGTCATGTATATCTTTTCTTGGCATAGAATAATACTTTAAAAATTACTTGTTCGAAAACTTCATTATACTCAAAACCACTCCAATTTGCGCCTCACAATGTCAAATATAAGAAAATATATTTTATTACCTATTATAAATGTATAAAACAAATTGAGAAAGGCGTTATCTCTAAATACAATTACGAATATAGGATATTACCCAGTGCTCTTCGGCTAAAGCCTCAGACCAGTATCGCAATCCGCTATTTTAGATCGGCGCT
>JAHDDN010000540.1 GCA_020629335.1 Chitinophagales bacterium
CTGACACTTTTATAATTTTAGTCATCACATAACCACTAGAAGTATTGCCTATGACCGAATCGGCCAAATTCTGTTCTAAGGAACCACTAAATAAATTATCACCAGCATTAGAAGGGAAGCCCTCTTTATAATCGGCAGTAGCAAAAACAGTACTCGACACCTCTTCAGGGAATGCAATTTGAGTAGTGAGTAGTGAATTTCCATCTGCATCCAGTACTTCTACATGTAGATGAGGTGCGCGCCCTGGGTACCAACCCGGATAGATGCTCATGAAGGAGGCATTCCCATTGAAATCGGTAGTTTGTCGTCCGCGAAGGAAGTGATTGCTGGTAAAATCCCCATCTACTTGCCCGCTGTATTCCGAATAGTTACCCTGTGCATCACAGTGCCATAAATCTACGGTGAGTCCTTCAGTGGGTTTACAATTGTTATTGGTATTTTGGATAGTAAAGGTGATCATTAAAGGAATGCCAGTACGGTCTCCAATGATGTTTTCTCGTACCCAATCGGCAGGTGTTTTGATGGGAAAGGGGCCTGCTGTTTCGGTAGGCGATTCGACGCAAGTCTTGGAAGAAGTACCTGAATTGACAGGGTCTTCTTTATCGCAGGAACTAAAGAGGGAGGGAATGGCGATGATACTGCCAACTCCTAACATTCCTTTTTTGAGAAATTTTTTACGGTTCATATTATGGAGATTATTTTTTATTTTATGGTTACATAATTGGGTTGAGCTACTCTACAAATTCTATATCCCGTTTAGGTAGGTTTTGAATCATATTTTCGTCTTTAAATAACTGATAAAATTGGACTTCTATTTTTGAATAATCACGAATGACCTTGATCGCTAGTAAACATAAAGGGAGACTAATAATAGCAGAGATAATACTCATTTGTGAACTGGCAATGAGGTCTTCAATGGTGTCGGCACGTAGTTCGGCTCTAAATAGAGCATTGTCAAAAATATTGCTCACGACCCATACCAGCCACCAGATACTTACCCAAAAAGTGCTGCCCTTTCCTTGATAAGTGCTTAGGTTTTTGGTTAGGATTAGATGCGTCACAGCATATAATTCTTTCATTATATACAAAGGACGAAAGAGGTTGAGAAAAGGAATAAACCAGGCTCCTGCTGCCCATCCTTCACTATATGACAAGACACCTTCTGCTTTTAGATGCAGGTTATAATAGGCTCTTCTAAACCATCGGATGAAGGTAACAACAGAAACAATAAAGACGCCTGTGTACAGGAACCCAATGATCATAATTCGCATATCATTAGTATCTATTTGTGCATCAGGAATCGCTATATCCAAAAGCATTTGCTTTAATAGATTCAGTTCCATATAACTAGCGACTCCCATTGCCACGTCTAAAACGCCTACTAATGCAATTAATATTATTGCCATTTTCGCTCTTTGGCTATTATCTCTCATTATATATTGGGTTAATTTTTGTAATCTTATAGGCCACAGCAAAGATGCAAATATATTTTTAATTTAATAACAGATACATTTTTTAATTTAGATACTACATTTCAAATAATTCTAAATGACCCAACAACAAATTACCCAACGCCTTCAAATGCTCTATAAGCTAAGGAAATTTAGAGAAACAACCCAGCTTTTTCAGGCGCATCCCGATCTAATGGAAGTCTCAGACGCTCTAGTCACCGTAGCTAAAGCCTATGCCAAACTTTTGCAAATAGATGCTGCTACCGATTTATTTGAGCAGGCTATTCGCTTAGATCCAAGTCGTAGTTTGCCTAAATTCGAGTTTGCTTTAATGACCAATGAAGTCAATCCCGAAAGAGCCTTAGCACTTATCAAAGAATGTATTGAAACCAACCCAATGGAGCCTGCTTATTGGGGAACATTAGGTAATATTCACCTCAATCAAGATCGGTATCTTGAAGCCATCCAAGCCTATCAAAAATCATTGGAACTGAATCCTTTGGAAAAATCGTCTATTGTTAATTTAGGAGCTTGTCATTCGGAGTTGGAAGAATTTGATAAGGCAATTTATTACTTTAAAAAAGCGATTAAACTTATGCCTAATGACCATGCAGGATATGTGAATTTGGCAGTGACTTACAGTCGTCAAAAACAATTGGAAGAGGCAATGTCCTATTATTTAGAAGCATTACGCATATACCCCAATTCGGCAAATGCCATTTATGGAATCGCTTGTATTCATGCCATGAAAAATGAAAAAGATATGGCTTTTGAACATTTGAAACAAACCATTGCCCTAAACCCCACCTTTAAAGAAACGGCGAGAAAGGATATAGATTTTAAGTTGTTTTGGGAAGAGGAGGAGTTTAGAGAGTTGACGCGTTGATTTTTTATGCTTCAACAGGTTCTTTTAATGCCACATATAGCAAATTACTATCACTAGTATAACTATCACTCAACTTTTGTTTCCATGCTTTATACGTCATATTTTCCTTAATCAACAAGTCTACTTCATATTTAATCGAAGCAAATCTATCGTAGGCTTCAATCACCTTTTCAATCGACTCAAAACTTGCTTTTAATCTATTTTTTAGTAACGGGCCGACATCTTCATTTTGTAGTAAATTAAGTGGATTCAGTTTTTGCAAATAAGACTTTTCTTCCTCACTGACCATATCCAAAACAGGATTCCAAATAATCGGTGGTAATTTGCTGATGGCATCCTCTTGATCGATATGTACTTTCACATAATTCTCTCGCATACTTTTAAATAATTGATTTTCGTCTGTATCAACACCCAACCAATTATATACCCTCGTTAATCGTTTTAAATCTATATCTAAATCACTAAAGTCATTGTGCAAATAAATAGCTGGATTATTAGAGAGCAACAATCTAGTATATTGCGCAATTAATTTTTTTAACTTCAATGTACTTTCATTTAAAATCTTTTGAGCCGTTTGGGTTTCTTCCAACTCCAAACAACACTTTACTTGACCAATATAAGAAAGTATCACAATCAACAAATACTCTGACAACATTCGGCCATTATTTTCTAACTCCTGCTCAATATATTCGGTATAAATATTGGCGGTCTCCAAAAAAGTTTGTACTGCCTGATGCGTCAAACTAGCTTTATTCTCCTCATTTTTCATGGAGAAGGCATGCCCTATTAATTCAATCGCTGCTTTGAACTTTGCATAATAGCCAATATCTACTTTGACATTAATTTTGTTCAGTTGATGCCCAACTTGCTCCAAACGATCTTTAATTTCTTCTATTTGATGGGCAATCACTGCCAAATTACCTGCTGCTTGTACCCCCATCGCAATAGAGCCACTTACCAAATGTAAACCAACTTCAGCGAGTTGTAAAGAAACATCCACCGCCTTATCTATTGTTTCAGGCTCGACATTATCAATGACTGATTGGAATAAACCTTTTACTTCATTATCCTCATCTACAATAAGATTTCCAACACGCTTTAAAGCTT
>JAHDDN010000541.1 GCA_020629335.1 Chitinophagales bacterium
GTCCTGCCGCCGCTACTATAAAGACCCTAACTCATTGAAGTTCAGGGTCTTTTTTTTTATATAGTTGTAGTATTGTGATTTAATATCTTTAATTAGCTTTCTCCTTAAATTAGTGTAAATAAAGATTCAAAAGTTTTGATCAATAATTCCACTTGCGACAATACTAAAATTATCTATTCTTCTCTGATTCTTTAACTTTATTGAAAACTGAAATTGCACTAAGTTATTACTCAAACGAAGGTAATTTCTCTAAGAGTAAAATACATTTATCAATTCATGACATTTTCCTATCGACTCAGATGAATTAATTTACCAATGTCAAATCTCCATAAAAACTATATGTAATTCCCTGGGGATATTTCAATTTAAAGCCATATACGTATACTCCTTGTGCTACAAACTCTCCATTAAACTTTCCATCCCACAAAACTAAATCTTCACTTAAGGTTTTACTGTCAAAGGCTTGGATTAGATTTCCCCAACGGTCATAGATCTGGAATTCTATCATTTCTATTCCGTATTGATAAAATTCTTTTGGAACATAAATTTTAAAATAACTATTATCTTGAGAACCTTGGGGATTAAAAATATTCGGAATAAATGGATTGGGAATATAATCTAATTTCACATTTATCGTGTAAGCACAAAGATTTAAATCTAATACTTCTGCTTGGTATTCATTAATAGTATTGAATTTATCGATTATTGGGCTTAAGCAATCTTGACAGGAAAGTCCTTCTGTTGGAGTCCAGAATATAGAGGAAATATTTTCCAGATTAAGGTTTAGTTCTGAAGTATTTAAATTATCAATTAGCAATGTTGTGTCAAAGTCGAATGGTAAATCTGGATAACTAACTAATTTGTACAAAATAATAGAATCACACGTTGATTCGTGCGGACTTATCTGAATAAACTCATCATTTAAGTAATAATCAGTACCATCAAACTCGAAGCTAGCATCAGGGCAAATTTCTAGATCAAAATAATAAGTATCCAATTTAATTGGTTGGATATTTATATTTACTAAAGAATCACAGCCTAGATGATTCATTAATACTTCTTCACCTGTAGGATTTGTCAGATCATAAATATTACCATTAATGGTTAATTGAAAATTATCATTTTCACAAATGCTTGTATCGATTAATGAAAATGAAGTTTCAATTGAATTGACTTTGATATCTATTATGGAATCACATCCATTAAAGTTTGTTATTATCTCAATTGCTGATGGCGTATCAATACCATAATTACTCCCATTTATTAAAACAGTAGAGTCACTATTACTGCAAAGATCAATTTGATAATAAAAGTAAGTGTCAGCTAAAGTATTTATATTGACTTCTACTAAAGAATCACAGCCCATTGAGTTTGTCAATGTTTCGAATCCTGATGGATTATTTACACCATATTCATTTCCATTAACAATAACAACATCATCACTACTTTCACAAATGTCATATTCAAGCAAATAATAACTAGATTCTAACTCAAACTTCAGTTCTACATTTACAATAGAATCACAGCCTAGAGAATTTTCCAGATACTCAAGGCCTGAAGGATTATTTTTATCATAAGTTGTTCCATTAATAGTATAGCTAGTCGTGCTATCTGTTTCGCAAAGCAGGGCTTGGAAATCATAATAGGTGGGCTCATTAAAAACAAGATTTACCTGAATTATAGAATCACATCCAATAAAAGAAGTTAGGATTTCTGTCCCAATCGGGTTTTGCTCATCATAATATCCTGTCCCAATCTCCACAGCATAACCATCACCAATACAACCCTCATAAATAAAATCTTCCACAGATTCCCCAAAATTTACTTTAGTATGAAATATGGTATCACAATCAAAAGCGTTAACAATGGTGTCCAAATAACTCCCTTCAGTGTATACTTCAAGACCATTTGGTAAGGTATAAGACTCACCTTCGCAAATAAATACATTTTCATTTTCGAATAAAGATTCACCCACCAATTGGCAAGCTAAAGCAAATATGTTACAGGCTAATTTATCATTGTTTGTGATAATATCTCCTCCTACACTAAGTGATCCTACTGAAGGCCCTGAAAAATATCCTATATCTCCAACAATTACATCAGAAGATTCAAAATCGAAAGCAATAGTTGGGAGATTATTTGCATCTACTGCTAAAATAACGTGATTTACTTCAGCTTCTGTTATGACTCCTTGAAAAGATCCACCTTGATTAAAACTTTCTACCATTCCAAAAGGCCCATCAAAAATCGAAAAAACTGGGTTTAAACCAGAAGTAGAAGAATTGGGATTTACATTAAAATCTTCAATTGTATATCCCCAAGGTAACGCTTCTCTTTGCGGAACAATAGCTAAGTTTCTCGAACATTCTCTTGACCAATCATAGATTGCCTCGAGTGTTTTGTCTTGCAAAGAAGTTTTATTAGAATCTGTATTTCCAGTAATTGTGTCAACAGGAAAATTACCTACATAAAACATATGGCAATTATTTTCTAATATATCATCCTTAGTTTTAACTTCTTCTATTGCTATCAAATTCAAGCTACACTTCACTGTTCCATTGGGACCAAAATTATCTGGATTTGTTAATTTTTCTGAAATGCTTTGGGATTGCCAATCATGATTTAGTGTTATACCACAATTGAAATGAATTGTGGAGTCGCAATAGGTATTTCTATCCAGATAACAAACATTAATTTCACTTAGAGGAACACAGTCACATTCAATCTGGCACAAAATTCTTCCAGAAACTATAATAAAGATTAAGGTTAAAACAATCTTTTGCAACGTAAAATATTTATGTTTCGAGTCAATATTAAGTTATCTCCTGCTTTTCTTGATAATTTCATTAATAGTTCTAAGATAAGTTTTATATCAAAAAAACAACTATAAATATTTCGTCTTAGAAGCTTTCAGTATTATGTAAATACATAATCTAGATGGTTCTTCATTACTCAATTGCCAAAATTCTTCGCCCCATTTTATATTGAATAGATTTAGATCTAGGTTATCCCAAGCCACAACCATGGAAGTGTTATGCCTGGAGAAGTAACCATTGAAGATAAATCGATGGTTGAACGGTTCAAGCTTATCGATCAACTTGACGAAGAAGATAGTATCATTGACAAAATGCTCCCAAAAAGAAGTTCAAAGACTTCTTCAATAATAAAAGAAGCAAAACCTATTTAAGTTAAACTCTGATTTTCATCACAAATCAGTTATGATAGCCAAAAGTCGCTACTATAAACCCTTATTATCATTTTGATAATGAGGGTTTTTTAGTTTAAGGAATACCCTGCCAGAAAAAACAAGCTGAAATTTTGATCTGGATAAATTAAAAATGGGCTGATCCCATTATCAATTTCTGCACCCAATTCGAGGAAAATCCGATTTTTATTAAAACCCAATCCCGCATTCATAGCATATCTAACCGCTTTTATCCGTT
>JAHDDN010000542.1 GCA_020629335.1 Chitinophagales bacterium
AAGGCTTTTTTAAATGATGGTAAGGATAATGATTGATAAATTCGACATTTGGGTTATATAACTCCCATTTATATTGAAGATATACTAATCCCCCAGTGAAGAACTTCACCTCTTTGCTGGGGGATTTTTTTTCAATTTTTTTATGGAAAAAAGGGAGTTGCTGACTCTTAATAGTAGAAGATTCCAAGGAACTCAATAAAGCGAATCAGTTGACAATGTTGGGTAGAATGCGTAACTTAGAACAAAAATAAAGAACTCATTATATGCCATATTTCTGCGTTATTTTGAACTACGAAAAGCCTGTCCTGTAAGGAACAGCTCCTTTTCAGTTTCATTATAAAACTTTAAATGAGTTCTACTTAAGATAAGAGACAGACTTACTCTCCTAAATGCTTTTCATAGTCCATTGTCTCATGAAGAATACGTATTATCTCTATTCTATCTTCTTTTAAACGGTAAAATATGATATGTCTTTCTGCTTTTAAAGACCTACAGTTAGGGTAGATATTGCTCCTGTCCTTACTTAGTACATGGTCTGGATTGTTTTGAATTGTTTGTAAATGGACCTCAATAAGAGCAATATATTTTTTAGCTTGAGCATAGCCCCAATTCTCCAAAGTGTAATTTGATATATTAATAATATCTGCTTTCGCCTTCTCCGAAAGTATAAGACTCATGCTTTGTTTTCTTTTTTACTTGCTACCACTTCTTCAAAAATCTCGCTAGGACTTTGGGTAGAAATATGCCCTTCGTCAAGATCTTTAATTCCCTCACTTAAGGCTTGCCTTAGGTATTTTTTCTTTTCATCTTGCTCTTTTAGTAAACGTAAAGCTTCTCGGATAATTTCGCTGGAACTATTATACATTCCTGTATCCATTTTTTCTTTGATGTAGTTTTCTAATGTTGGATTTAATGATACGTTCATAATTTCAAATATAGCCTATATAACAATAATTGTCAAATTTTGTTATTCTTTTCATCCAACTGTTTACCATAAATACTTATATAAAACCAGTGTTTTTCGTCTGATGAGGCTCTTTTTAAGCCTTCAAGCAAGAGCGCCATTATTATCCTTTTGGCTTGAAAATGAGCGCTATTAGCCCTACCTTTGATACACCAACAACTCCTAAGAATAACTACGGATATAATGATAAGGAATTTAACGGAGACTTGGGCCTCGATTGGATTGATTATGGTGCGAGATGGTATGACCCACAAGTATCAAGGTGGTGGAGTGTAGATCCTTTGGCGGATAAAATGCCATCCCATTCGCCATATAATTATGGATTTAATAATCCTATTAAGTATATTGATAGGGATGGGATGTTACCAACCCGATATGAGGATGAAAATGGTAATGAAATAAGGACTACAAATGATGGTAGTAACGCAGTAGTTGTCGTTCC
Organism: Chitinophagales bacterium; assembly: GCA_020629335.1. The sequence goes on from JAHDDN010000542.1 coordinate 1,407, forward strand.
AAATAGTAAAAGAGCAGGATTTGATAATTTGATTGAAAATGCTGGTTCAGATTTACACAATTTAGATTGGAATAGAAGGGTTACCTTTTATGCTATAGGGTTAAGACTAAATTCAAACCACGAAGCTCAGTTAAGCCAATTGAACTCAAATTGGGCAAGGCGAAATGCTGTTAGTTACTGGGCTGATCCTACATCTTATAATGCGTTTAAGTTTTCTATAAGTGAAGCATTAAGTCAATGGACTAACCCTCAATTAGTTGCTACGGGATTAGAAGGAGCTATTGGAATGGGGGTAATGGGTTCAATGAGAAGAGGAGCAAGAAATGGTAAAATTATTGCTTCTTCTAGTGGTGGTCGAATTTTACCTATGAAGGTTGAGAAAGTAATTCCACAAGGAGCTAAAATAGCAGATATTAAGAATGATATTAAGGGTATGACATGGGCAACGGGAAATGAACATGCTGTAGTTCGTTTAGCAAATGGCCAAAAGGCAATAGTTAGTGGAGGACCTGGCGGAATAAGGATTGAACATGGTCAAATTCAAACTTTATTTGGTCATACACATCCTACTTCAGCACCACCAAGTCACGGTGACTATGATTTTTTAAGGTATCATGTTTTTTCTGATGGAACTAAAGGGCAAAGTCGTCAATATGTCATACATGGTGGTCAAGTTACATTAATTAGACCTTAAAATTATATTTACATGAATGATTATAATAATGAAGTTAACTGTTCGATTTGTAATAAACCCATAATGATGTTAGGAGGTGCGTATAAATTTCCTGCTTTTGTAGCAAATGGGAAAGATGTTATGAGCTTTTATAATGACAGGTTATTTCATCTAAGTTGTTTGCAAACAGCTGAAGGTCAAAAAGCAATAAATTTAGCAGAAAAATGCTTATTTGAAGTCAGTCCTAAAAATAGAATTTGTAGCATCGGTCAGAACCTTATAACATCTCCAGATAATTATCTGTTTATCACTCTCCTTACATCGAATGAAAATGAAATTTTATATAATTTAAATTTTCGCACATTTGATAAGAGGAATTTAGCTAGTTGGAGTGAAAAATCAGAATTTATTTCTGCATTAATGCAGTTTAAAACAGCTGGAAAATGGGAGGATTTAAGTGACTTTAAATATGTTGAGTTTTTAATAAATGAGTTGAGTTGTTGAAAAAAATAATACATACTACTTTGATTAAATAAATGGTTTTATTTATAGGCCTCATCCATCAGGATGGGGCTTTTCTATTGATAGGCTAACCTCGTTTTAGCGTCCCTTAGTAGTCCGTCGAGAGCAAAGAGTATTCCTTCTTTATCTTTGGGAGGGAGGTTATTAATGTCGTTGAGCCTTTTGAGCATATCGGGATCTTTGAGTAGTTACATGTCGTCCGTCTCGCCTAAAAACTCTCTCTAAAATATCTCATCAAGCCAAAGCAATCAGCCTTATGATTAGGTAAATTGCTGGATTGGGAGATAGGTCATTTCTTTTTTTGTGGGAAAATATATGTTCAATAAATGGGCTTATTTATGTCGATGGAATGAATCCTGATGCAACAATATGTAATACTGCCTAATTGCTTTTGAATTATTAATCGCTCCAATTACCCACGAATGGAATTCGTGGGCTATCATACCTTACACCGCCTAAAGGCGATAATCTTATCAGAACAGATATGGCTTATTACATTTCAATAATTAAATGTCCCATTTCACCCACGAATGGAATTCTTGGGCTACCATATCAAAATATAGCTGAAGCCATATATTTTCTATACTTTTTGATATTATAACCGCCTTTAGGCGGTGTTGGATATGGTAGCGTCGAATTTATTCCGTCGCGAATATGGAACGATTAAATTTAAAAAATCAATAATTTATGTTATAGAAAAAAATCAAAAAAATTTATGGAAAATGCGTGGTTTTTGACTCTTAAAGATAGAAGGGATATTCCTTGATCAGATGAAAAAATAGAAATATGTCAAAAACGTATTCACAAATTTATATCCATGCCGTATTTGCTGTAAAA
>JAHDDN010000543.1 GCA_020629335.1 Chitinophagales bacterium
GTTCCGTAAGCTACTTCTCGACGCCACATACCACTTCCATCCCTCACGCTTTTTTTGGTATTGGGTAGGAGTATTGAGTATTGGGATTTGGATAGCTCCGCAGGAGTAAAACCTTTGTAGAAACTAATCAACTTTTATCTTTAAAAAGCTCCATAGGAGCGAAACCTAAAGTTCGCAGCTTTACGTTATCATTATGGACACTCAAACCCTGCCGTGCGACATAAACGTTTAACGAGGTGACGCCAGAAAGTTTTGAAAAAAATGTTCAACAAAATACAAGTATTTATATGTGTCTAACAACCAATCTTATAGCGCAAGTGTTTTTCACTTGTGCCTGCTGAGTCTTGCATTGATTTTTATTTGCCAATGGCAAGCTTATTGGTTGTGTAAGTCAAAAAGACTTACTATAGTTGTGAGAAGTAATTGACCTCCTAGATTGCGTGCTTCGGAGGGCACAAGTCAAAAAGACTTGCGCCATAAATCTTGGTATATAATAGACCTTTCAAATTTTTGGTCAAAGAATGGGATTTCAAAACTTTTTGTCGTTTGAATGAAGAAGTGACCTATCACTTTGTCCAATATTTGCCCTAATCATAGAGTTGATTGCTTTTAGGCTGTAAGATATGTCATTTCAAAGAGTCGCAATTGAGACGATTGCGACAGATAAGATTCCTAGGACTAATAGACCAACTACTAATAGAATAATTTACTAAAATTTGCGTGAGGGATGGGAGTGGTATGTGGCGTCGAGAGGCGACTTACGTAGCTTAGGCAACTGACGGCTGGCCCGCAGGGCAGACTAAGATGCCTTAGCGAAGTAGGAGCTGAACAGCCACATAAGAGCGGACAGCCCGACCTGCGCCTTCGCTTTAATGATAAATGCATAATGATGAATGATAAATATTTGGCTTGTGCTGCGCACTTGCTTTTACGAGCGCAGGGCACGCCCAATGTCATGGAAATAAGAAAAACGAAACCCACACTCTGGAGGTAGTCTTTGACTACGACCTTAAATTGCTCAACCCAAGCGACTACGCCAAGGGTAATTTATTTTTGTAGATCCTTATTTCCATGAACGCCCAATAAAATGATAAATGTGTAATGAGGAATGATGAATATTTGGCTTGTGCTGCGCACTTTGCCTTGTCAAAAAAACAATCCCTAATGAAAGCTTATTTCATTAAGGATTGATTTCTTAGACGCGAATATGCCTCTTTACAATTGCTTGATATTAACTTAGTACTGCCGCCATTAGATTATTGATAGTAGCTTGGAGTTCTTTTTCTGAATCGTAGGCGAGACTGGTGGCTACAATTTGGCCATTACTGGCTTTTAGATCGAAGTAGTGGCTACCGTTGGGAGAGGCTTTTTGATCGAAATGATCGGCATTGCGAGTGTTAGTGAGGACGGATTCGAGACCGTTTTGGGCGGCTGCTTTAGAAGAATAGCCTTGACTAACAATAATGAAGTCGCCGTCGCCATCTCGGAAATGGAAGTAGTATTTGCTGTCGTTATTATTGAGGTAGAGTTGAGTGCTTAGGTTATTATAGCTTTTTTCTTCGATGATTTCTATTGCAGAACCGAAGGAAATGGCCATTCCGTCTGCATCTTCTCCAGCGACTTCTCCCATGCTCCCTAAGTTGGCAATGGCTGCTTGTATGGCTTCTGCATCTGGAAACATCCTGCTTGTGCCGATTACTTGTCCATTGGCCGCTCGGAGATTGAAGTAGTAACGTCCGTCTTTGCTGCTTTTGGTTTGGTATTTATTGGCGTCTGAGGCATTTTTCATGACAGAAGCAATGCCATTGTCTCGGCCTGCTTCGGTAGTGTAGCCTTGGCTGCGTAATAGGATCTCGCCTTCGTCTGTTTGGAAGTTGAAATAGTGTTTTTGATCTTGTTCGCTTTGAAAGATTGTGTATTTCATTTTTTGTTTTATTTGAGTTTAATTGCTACAAAATTAAAAAAAAGGGTGGGAATTTCGATTTTCAGTTCAGAATCAGTTAATTTAGGAGCATTGAATCACATAAACTAATTGCTATGGCTCGAATTTTATGGATTATTGGCATATTACTCTTGTTGCCTGGTGCCTTTTTGGCTTCGAATGACTTATTCCATTATGCAGATGTGAATTTGGTTAGTGCTCCATTTACTTGGGGAATGATTTTGATGGGGCTTTCTGTTATTTGCCTCTTCTTTGCCGATCGAATTAGGGATAGACAACATGCGGAGGAAAGAGCGGCAGAGATGATGAGAGAACAAAATAACTGATTAACTGGCAAACCGAATAACTGATTAACTGAATTAACTAATTAACTGTCTGATGTTGCAATGCAAGTACGAATTAGGCAGATTAACTGAATTCACTAATCAACCAATACACTAAAGAATGTTTATAGAATTTTTTTATTTGTTGCGCAAGGAAGGGATTCCAGTGAGTTTGCATGAATATCTGAATCTTTTGGAGGCTTTGTCTCAGGAGGTGATTGGGTATAGTGTGGATGATTTTTACTATTTGAGTAAGAGTTTGCTGGTGAAGCATGAGAGTCATCTGGATCGCTTTGATAAGTTGTTTGGGCATTACTTTGAGGGATTGGATTATATTCCTGAGGAGCAGGTCTTTGATATTTCTAAGGAGTGGTTAGAGCGTAGTTTGGAGAATATGCTTTCTGATGAAGATAAGGCGATGATAGAGGCTATGGGGGGATTGGATAAGTTGATGGAGCGTTTCAAGGAGTTATTAAAGGAGCAGAAGGAGCGCCATGAGGGAGGTAATAAGTGGATAGGAACGGGTGGTACTTCTCCATTTGGTAATGGGGGATATAATCCAGAGGGCATTAGAATTGGTGGTAGTGGAGGAAATCGAAAAGCCTTGAAGGTGTGGGGAAATAGAGATTTTGCGAATTTAGATGATAGACAGGAGTTGAATACTCGAAATATTAAGATGGCTTTGAAGCGCTTAAGAGTATTTACAAGGGAGGGAATGCCTGATGAATTAGATATTGACGAGACGATTAAGCGGACTTCAGATAATGCCGGTTATTTAGATATTGCGATGATACCTTCTAAGCAGAATCGAGTGAAGGTGTTATTATTTTTAGACGCTGGTGGATCAATGGATGATCATGTTGAGATATGTACTCGTTTGTTTTCTGCCGCGAGGCATGAGTTTAAGCATTTAGAGTACTTCTATTTTCATAATTGCATTTATGAAACGGTTTGGAAAGATAATAGAAGAAGAAGTGATCGTATTCCTACTTTGGAAATATTGCATAAGTATAATAAAGATTATAAGGTAATTATAGTTGGAGATGCAGCTATGTCGCCTTATGAGATATTGAGTGTAGGAGGTAGTGTAGAGCATCATAATGATGAGGCTGGCATTGTATGGTTGTCCAGAATGAAAGACCACTTTCCCTATATGACATGGG
>JAHDDN010000544.1 GCA_020629335.1 Chitinophagales bacterium
GTTCATCAGTTATCCAGTTTACCAGTTCATCAGTTAAAAACGTTCTTTTTGGAGCCAAATTTGTTGTAAATGTAACGAAAACAAGCTTTTACGTCAAATAATAACCCTTTGTCCCCAATTTACTTGAGAAGAAAACCAAACTTATGCAGACCATAAAGATAGAGCATACTCTTCATTATCATGATAATTTTAGTCAGTTCAATGAAGAAGAAGTCAAATTATTATTAGCTGCTCAAAAAGCCAGTTTACGAGCTTATGCCCCTTATTCCAAATTTCATGTAGGAGCAGCAGCTTTATTAGAAGATGGTCAGATTATAGAGGGCAATAATCAAGAAAATGTAGCCTATCCGTCTGGTTTATGTGCAGAAAGGGTGGCTCTTTTTTATGCCAATGCCCAGTATCCAGGTGTTAAAATAAAGTCATTAGCTGTTACGATTGATTATTCTAATGTAGAAATTGAGGATATTATTCCTCCTTGTGGTTCTTGTAGACAAGTAATTGCCGAATGTGAATATAAGCAAAAAGAGCCCATCAAGATATTTCTTTTAGGCAAAGATCAGAAAGTGTTGGTTATTAATTCCATTACAGAAATCCTACCCCTAATTTTCTCAGGAGACATCCTAAAGATGGTCAAAACAGAGGAAGTATAGTCTAATCTATTCTCTTTCCAACAGTATTACTACTGCTAATTACAATATGACAAGTTCGAGTAATGCTGTATACGCTAATTTGGAAGTTGAAAGTAGAGGCGAAGGAAAGAATACTTTTGGACTAATAGAAACTGGCATAAATTTAGAAACAAAGATAAAGAAAAGCTGGAGTCTGCAAATAGGGTATAACTACTATACAGGTTTGCGAGTAGTAAATCGAGCGTTTAATAATTTTCAATTGTTTATAGAAAATGAAGACGGAGATGTGAATGATATTAGTTTAGGTCCTAATGATCTTGTCAGTTTGAATGGGTCGTTTAAAGGGGAGACCGCTTTACGATTAGATGAGTTAGTGATAATTGCTCAACACTTTAATGTTTCTTTAGATGATTTGTTAGAGATTGAGCAAAGTGCTAATTCCGTAGATTTTCACTATCAGCGTTTATTAGATAATTTAGATTATTTAGAATATCTCAATTTTATTTCCAATGAGTTTAATATTCAAGGCTTTAATGACCAAAAACAAATGATCTATTCTGCTAAAGATTTTCCAGCTTTTTATTACTTCCTCTTTCCAGAAATACTAGCTTTTAAAGCCTTCTTTTTTGCAAGAGTATTATGGGGAGTTCCAGGCTTTAAAGAAATGAAATTTGCCTTAGAACCCATATTGAATATGATGAAAATTGACAATAAAATGCTCAATGTTGGAAAGCATATTTTGGAAAATTATACTTCTCTACCAAGTATTGAAATATGGAATTCTGATACCGCCAATGGACATCTATCCCAAATTAAGTATTCTTGGGAAACAGGTTTATTTGAAGACAAGGAAAGCGCATTATTCGTTTGCCGTAAAACACAAGAACTATTTGGACATATTAAAGAACAAGCAGCTCAAGGTCAAAAATTCATACCGGGAAGTATAAATTATAGGGCGGATTATTCTTTATACCTGATTGATGCAGTACAGTTAGAACACACGATCTTACTAAATATGGGAGATCGCCAAAAAACTTATTTAGTCTATAACACAGGTGATTATCTGCTTACAACAAATGAAGAGTTTTGCATGCGCACAGAACGGTATATGGAAAATTTGATTAAAAAATCTAGCCTAATTAGTCAGGTACACGAAAAAGGCCGTAATCAGCTATTCAACCATATCGATTTAAAATTAAAGAAGTTGATTAAGATGATAGAAGAGAGTTAGGCTAGTCTTACCCAATTAAGATAAATAGTAGTGCTAATACCATTTTTTTTAGGATCTTTTAAAATGTTCTCTAACTTAGTCTGTAGCTTCTTTTTACCTTCCCTAATAGATAATTTAGGCAAGTCTATATTTTGTTCAAAGAATCGAATCATAGCACGTTCGGCATATTTACTACCAGTAAATTTTTTATACTTAGCTTTTAAAGGTGAAAGCTTCTTTTTTAATATTTTAAGCTGTGCTTTGCCCTGCATATCGAATAAAATAATTAAATCATAAATCTCTGCAATACAAATAACATCCTCTCTAACATGCTTCTGACGACTGGAAAATAACTCATAAATGATAGCCTGTGCCTGCTTGTAAGCCTTTAAACGATGATAACCTATAATTAAGTTTGTCTGAATAGATACAATAGGTTCTGGGCTTAATACCTCCTTATTGATAGTCACAAACGATAACATATCATCTAATAACTCAATCCCTTTAGCTTCGTCTTTTTTGTGATCGAAAAAGTAAGCTAAACGGGAAGTATGGATATACTCATTAATGTAGAGTTGAGTATTGATATCTGTATCTGAATAGAAATCATCTAACTTACTAAATAACTCTTCAATTTGTTTCCCCCAATTACTAATGCCATCTTCCGACATCGCTTGTGCCTGATGTAACAAGGAAGTAACGTAGTTTCTTGCATTCATTTTTAATAAGTGAGGATGCTCTAAAAATAATTGCTCCCAAGCTTGGGCATAAGCAATTTTTTGAAGTTGATTATTATTAAGAGTAGCCAAAGCTATGTGACTCTTAAAATAATAATCTTTAGCGCGTAATGATAAAGCCTTATCAGGTGAGTTTAATAAAGTATGCCTACTGATTTTTTTGATTGTCTGTTGTTGTTCACTAGTTAAGCCAGATCTTGTATTCTTGAGAATAGAACGCAGTTTATCATGCAAATCTCTCAGAGCCTTCTCATTTAAAAGCTTGTCGAGTAAAGTCTGATAAGATTGATTAACCGAGAGTGGAAGATCAGTAGGATTAGATTTTATAGACAAGAAACCCTCTAAACGATATAGCTCAAATAAACCTTCAAATAATTCATATTGATTGGCAATACGGTTGGCACTAAGCAAACGCTTTTTAGCAATATTATATAAGCGTTTATCTATCAAATAATAAATATCATTCAAATAATAACGAAATTGACTATCAATACCCTCCGTATGAAAACTTCTTAAAGCTCTCAATATCTTATTAAATAAATCATTTTTTAATTTGTGAAAACTCCTTTGATCACCAAACTGTTTTTTCAAAACAGCTTCATCATATTGATCTTTTTGTTCATCAATAGCATCAAATAGCTGCAATAAATTAGAAGACTCTCCTTTCTTTTTGGTGGACTTTTTTTTGGACAAAAGCCTGAAATGCCGCTTTTCATTCTTTCCAAGCGATCTAATTAATTCATAAAGACTTTGATCTCTATTTGACATACCTTTATCATTTGCATTTATAAAAATACATCTCCAATTAGCAATAAAAATTAATTCTAAAAATTCTCCCTTAATAAAT
>JAHDDN010000545.1 GCA_020629335.1 Chitinophagales bacterium
ACGAAGTAGAATCGTAAAAAGACAAAACTTGGGCTGTCAAGGACTAATAAATTGAGCCAATAGTTCATAATTCTATTTGGGGCTTCCGCCTGCGCTCGAAAGGCAAGTGCGCAGCACGAACCCAAAATTATGCATTCATCATTATGCATTACGCATTGCAAGCGAAGCGCAGCCGTCGGGCTGTCCGTTCTTATGTGGCTATGTAGTAGCTATTACGCTAAGGCGTACTTGTCTGCCCTTGCAGGGCCAGCCTGCGTCCACCTAAGCTTCATAAGCTACCACATATACGCCCCATACCACTACCATCCCTAAGCCATTGAACAAATAGCCAAGCATTATATAATCAATCTCTAAAAAACCGCCATTAATAAACTGAAATCTCATAAAAAATAAGTAAATTTGTTATTGCTATAATAACCATATTTGTTTTTTAGATTTAATGTTGCTGATTTTAAACACTAGATAATACCCAACTACTAACTAACTAACCACAAGAAGCAGCTAAAGTTAGCTTCTTGCATTAATAATGCCCTATGCAAGGACAAATTGACCAATATTTAGAAGAAAAAGCTCAAAAAAACCAATTTGAGATTATCTATTCCTGTGAATCAGGTGGTAAGGTATGGGGCTACGGAAGTGCCAGCAAAAAAAAGCAATATAGCTATATTTACTACTACCCAGAAGATGATAAATTCTCCTTTGATAAACAATATGGTGTCATAGAGAACACCATAAGTGATGATGTAGAAATCCAAGGCCGCGATTTGCGTAATGTCCTTAAGATGATCTCTACCTCCAGCCCTGAAATAATGGAGATACTTAGTTCCCCTAAAGTATTGGATACAGATGATTGCGTTAACCGCCATTTAATACCCATTGCTCAAGGATATTTCTGCCCAAAGAAAACCATCACCTATTTCCTAGACAATGTAAGTGCTAATCTGAAAAGCAACTTTAAAGGCTCCAGCATAGATATTTACAGCTACTTTTCTATCATACGCTCATTATTATCAGCTAAATGGGTTGCTACTTATCTCGATATCCCACCTATCCATCTCAAAGAATTAATGGGGCTAATCGAAAAAGATGATAGTATTAATGCAGAGATTAACAAGCTACTATTAGAAGAAAATGCCGCTGATGGCAATCCGCTAATAAACCGCTTACCTGAACTCGATATGTACGTTACCAGAGAAGCCCTCTTATGTAGACAAAGAGCAGAAGATTTTCCTGAATCCATATTCTCACCAAGCGCTCTTCACGTATTTTATGATGACTTCATCAATGATAATATGCTTGACCTCGATGAGTTGAGGCGAAAAATAGAAATGGAAATTGGAATTGAAAAATAAACCTATACCATCCTCAAACTGTTTTGCTTATTGGATTTGTAGTTCGACTTGATAAATCTAAAGGATTTATGAATTGAACTCATTTAAAGTTTTATGGTGCAGCTGAAAATGTGCTGATTTTTTGTAGTTCAAGGCATTTTTTTGGTTCATAGTGGTTCAGTTTATAAGTTTCTGACAGTTAAGTTGTAGGATTTTTGCGATTATACAAGGCATTTTTGAGGCCCATAGCAGGGCTACGAAACGAAAAAATAACGAAGTAGAATCGTAAAAAGACAAAACTTGGGCTGTCAAGGACTAATAAATTGAACCAATAGCAGGGCTATGGGCCTAAAAAATAACGCAGAAATACAGAAAAACAGCGATTTTCTAAGCCAGTAGAAAAACTTTAAATGAGTTCATTGAATAACTTGTCACATTTGACAAATTTTACGTCAACATTTTAGTAAAAGCTTAAACGAGTTTAATATTTCAATCCAATAAACAATTCAAAGTATGTCGCAGATAGATGCATTTAAAGCAGTTATAGAACAAGGATACCAATTTGAAGGGGATTCTCTTATTTTAGGTGGAGCCATGTTAGAAGGCAAGGTAGTGCCTGAGCAATTAGTTAAAGCCCCACTCAAATCACTCAACCGTCATGGATTAATCGCAGGAGCTACTGGTACGGGAAAAACCAAAACTCTCCAGCTTATTTCAGAATGTCTTTCCGATAAAGGCATTCCTGTCATGCTAATGGATATTAAGGGAGACTTAAGTGGACTCGCTAAGCCAGGCGAAAACAATCCTAAATTAGCAGCGCGTAACCAAAGCATGGGCTTAGAGTACCAACCATCCGGCTATCCAGTCGAATTAATGACCATTTCAGATTTGAAAGGTGTAAAGTTGAAAGCCACTCTTTTAGAGTTTGGGCCTGTACTTTTCAGTAAAATATTAGAACTATCAGATGCCCAAGAAGGGGTTTTAGCGATTGTATATCGCTATTGCGAAAAAAATGATCTTCCATTATTAGACCTAAAAGATATGAAGCAAGTATTGCAACATATCACCAATGAAGGTAAAGAAGAAATCGCAGCAGAATACGGAACCGTATCTCCAGCCTCAGTAGGAGCCATTATGCGTAAAATAGTACAATTAGAAACGCAAGGAGCAGAAAAATTCTTCGGAGAGCCATCTTTTGAAGTAGAAGACTTAATGCACTTAGATGCGCAGGGCAGAGGCCAATTATCGGTCTTACAATTGATGGATATGCAGTCAAAGCCACAGCTTTTCTCGACATTTATGTTGAGCCTTTTAGCCGAGATTTACGAAACATTCCCAGAGGCAGGTGATTTAGATAAGCCTAAGTTAATCCTTTTCATTGATGAAGCTCACTTAATATTTGATAATGCTTCTAAAGTATTATTAGACCAATTAGAAGCCATCATCAAGTTGATTCGATCTAAAGGAGTAGGGATTTTCTTTGTCACTCAAAATCCAGCAGATATTCCTGATGCAGTATTGAGCCAGTTGGGAATGAAAGTGCAGCACGCCCTAAGAGCCTTCACTGCTAAAGATCGTAAAGCCATCAAATTAACAGCAGAAAATTATCCACTAACAGATTTTTACGATGTACCTGAATTATTAACCTCTTTAGGAATCGGGGAAGCCATCGTGACAGTACTAGATGAGCAAGGTCGCCCAACACCATTGGCAGCCACTCAACTACAAGCACCAAAATCTCGTATGGACGTACTAAGCAGCAGTGAAATTGATGCCTTAGTAGCCAGCTCTAAATTAGCTGCAAAATACAATGAAGACATAGATCGTGAAAGTGCTTATGAAATCCTAAAAGCAAAATTAGAAGCCGCAGAAGCTGCTCCAGCAGATGAAGGCCAAACAGAAGCGCCTAAAGAATCGAAGTCTAAATCCAAAGAAGGAGAGAAGGAAGAAGGTATGTTAGAATCCTTATCTAAAAATACCATGGTTCGTCAAATGGGCCGAAATGTAGTCAATGAATTGACCAGAGGCTTATTAGGTGCCTTAGGCTTACGTAGACCAAGTAGCAGAAGAAGACGTTGGTAATAA
>JAHDDN010000546.1 GCA_020629335.1 Chitinophagales bacterium
CGCCCTTAGCCCCCAGCGCCAGCGGGGTGGCCCCAGTGAAGGAACTGATTAAGTTGGTTCCGTCAGCCACATGGTTTAATCCAAAGATATTGTGGAGGAAATTATAGTCATAGGCGACCCAAACTTCATCTCCTGATATTTCTGTAGGATAGGCAAAGAATACGAAAACCCTTGTTAGTAGGGCGATATTGAGTATGTTCATACCCGTACCCCCAAAGGCCTCCTTACCAACAATCACTGCAAAAGCAGTAGCGACTGCGACCATCCATAAAGGGATATCTGGCGGCATAATGAGTGGAATCAACATACCAGAGACGAGGAATCCCTCCTCAATGGCGTGTCCTTTTTTGGCGGCAAATATAAATTCTATGCCCAATCCCACTAGATTAGCTACCACAATAATTGGTAACATCTGGAATAAGCCATAGAAGAATTTAGTGAAAATACCTTCACCCATGCCTGGCATCATACCAAAGGCACTATAATGCTGGTGTCCAATATTCCACATACCAAACAACAAACAAAGTTGCATAGCGACAACGACGGTAAACATCGTTCTTTTAAGGTCCATACCATCACGAATGTGTACTTCACCTTTACCAGTTACACTTTTAGGAGCATATAAGAAAGTATTAAAGCCATCATAGACAGCATGAAGAAATTTGTTTCCTTCTACCTTGTGCTCAATTTTATCTAATTGATCTCTTAAAAACTTCATACTAAAGTTTAGTATTTATATAGAACTTCATTAAGTAACTTAAGGAAGTTCAAAGTGAATGTTATCCTTGTTCTCTAAGTGCGTCCAGCCCTTGTCTTAAAATTTCTTGGAAATTAGTTTTAGAAGGACAAACGAACTCACAGATCGCTAAATCTTCCTCTACTACTTCATATAATCCAAGTCCTTCCATTAGGTCAAAATCATTGTACATGATTGATTTTGCTAATTGCATTGGATAGATATCCATAGGTAATACCTTTTCATAAACGCCAGTAGCTACGAATGCTCTACCTTCGCCATGTGTATTGGTATTGACTTTGAATTTTTTATTGGGGGTCAAGAAGGCTGGGAATGTTTTAGAGGCGCTTGGACGAGCGTAAGAAGGGAATAACCATCCAAACATCTCGTATTTATCACCTTCCTCTAAAATAGAAACAGTATTATCATAAAATCCTATATGCCCTTTATGGCCAATAGATTCGCCTGTCAATACATTTCCAGATACCGCTCTAACGTGATCGTTAGAAAGGTTATCTTTAAGCATATGCTCAATATTAGCACCAATATAAGTACGGTAATATTGAGGATTTTTGATATCTGCACCACCTAATGCGAGTAGCCTTTCAGTATTGTATTGGCCTGTGCTTGCTGCACGGCCAATAGCTATCACATCATTGAAGTTGACTGTCCATACGATATCACCCTTGTTGATAGGGGCAATATGGTGGATTTGTACGCCAACATTACCTGCTGGGTGTGGCCCTGAGAAGCTATGTACTTCGGCATTAGAAACGCTATTGAGTGCTTTTTTTCCGCTATCAAAGCTGACGTGTACCTTTCCACTGGTTAAGTTGCTTAATACGTCTACTCCTTTTTGGAAGTACTCTTCATAGCCTTTTACTGAAAAGGCATAGTTAGGAGCATAAGGAGCAGTATCAAAACCAGAAATAAAAATATTAGCCACTTCATCTTCAGAATTAGCGAAGACATTATAAGGTCTTTGACGAAGGAAAGGCCACAAACCGCTTTTCTTTAGGTAATCAACCGTTTTTTCTTTGCTGGCTCCGCTTGGGTTAAAGGTTCCCAAGTCTTTGAAGCGCATTTGTTTGTCAGTAAGAATGACTACTTCAGCGATAGCTCTTTTTTCTCCTCTACGTACCTCTACTATTTCTCCACTTACAGGAGCAACATAAAGCATATCTGGATTGGATTTGTCATAAAAGAGTGGATCGCCTGCTTGAACATCATCCCCTACTTGAACGGTTAATTTAGGAATTGGAAATATTCCTAGGAAGTCGGTGGGTTTTATGGCGTGTGTTGGAGATACGTAGTTTTCTACAATTTTCTCCTGTGGTTCGCCTACGAGCTTAATGTCGTAACCTTTTCTGAGCTTAACTGTCTTGCCCATTTTTGTTTGATTAATGTTTTTATCAAAAGCATTACTATTAAGTAATTGCTTTAATTTAAGACTGCAAATGTACTACACTTTCATTAAAAAGTGTAATACTTATCATACTTTCATAACAAGTGTAGTCCACTTTCCATAATAACAAGCTGGAAAAGGAAGTGTTTAGCTAGTTGGGGGACAATTTTGGAATGCGTAATGTATAATGCTTAATGATTAATGCGTAATGTTTAATTTTATTTTTTCACTGATTTTTTATGGAATTTTCCACTATTGGTACTCATTAAAGTAAAAAGACTTTATTTATGAATACATTTTACAAAAAAAGGAGAGATCCTTTAGGAGATAAGACCTTCTTATTTGCCATTAGAATCGTTAAACTTCACAAATATTTGAAGGGTGAAAAACAGGAATATACGCTTAGCAAACAAATTCTAAGATCAGGAACATCTCCTGGTGCTATGGTTAGAGAAGCCCAAAATGCTGAATCAGGTAAGGATTTTATACATAAACTTTGTATAGCTCAAAAAGAGATAGCAGAGACACAATATTGGATAGAGTTATTGAACTCATTTAAAGTTTTTCTGCTGGCTTAGAAAATCGCTAATTTTCCGTATTTCTGCGTTATTTTATCGGTCCGTAGCGATGCTATGCACCTCAAAAATGCCTTGAACTACGAAAAATTAGCAGCTTTTCAGCTTCACCATAAAACTTTAAATGAGTTCATTATATGCAACAGACTATTTGGAAGAAAATCAATACAAATCGCTAATTCAAGATAGTGTGGAGATATTGAAAATATTGAAACGCTCAATTTTGACTAGAAGAAAAAATTTACAAAAGCAATGATTAAACATTACGCATTAATCATTATGCATTAAAAAGGCAAATCCCATTACTGAGATTCGCCTTTCGTTGCGTTTTTGTCATACTGTTGAGACAAGGCATGCCTTGTCTTTACATTTTTTCTACGACCATAGCGGAAGCACCGCCACCGCCATTACAGATACCTGCGCAACCGATTTTTCCGTCTTTGTGCTTGAGGACAGATAGGAGGGTACACATGATACGTGCGCCAGAAGCGCCGATTGGGTGGCCTAAAGAAACGGCACCACCGAATGCGTTTACATTAGCTGGATCGAGGGCTAATTCTTTATTATTGGCGAGGGCTACTACTGAGAATGCTTCATTGATTTCGTAAAAGTCTACATCATCTTTTGAGATGCCTGCTTTATCTAAGGCTTTTGGGATGGCTTTAGAAGGAGTGGTTGTGAACCAAACTGGTTCTTGA
>JAHDDN010000044.1:0-2359 GCA_020629335.1 Chitinophagales bacterium
ATAAGCTAAAAAGAGGCCATCAGAACTGCCGAAATAATTAACTTTAGCTACTTAGATTATGTCATTTCTTTTTTTTGTTCCAACTAATCCCCGTGCGAGGGATAGGAGCGATATGTGGCGTCCATGGGGCCGCTTACGGCGCTTAGTGATGCGATGGCTGGCCCGAAGGGCAGACAAGCAGCACTTAGCAAAGTAGCGGACACATAGCCGCATACAAGCGGATAGCCCGGCCCATTTCATTTTTTTTTGTAGGGGCCGACCTATGTGTCGGCCCGATCATAAACATTGTGTCGGCCCGATCCTGAATATGTGGGAATGGGTTTGGGCAAAAAAAATGAAATGGGCGCACCCAAATTATTTTCACTCCTTCATTTTTTCAAATCCGAGCCTTTTTACTTACCTTCATTCTTTGATTCAAATAAGCACCATACACATACCAACACACTAATCAATGGAGGTCAAAAAGACATATGAATTCAATGTAGAGACTGATTTACTGGGTCAAGGAGGATTTGGAAAAGTCTATAAAGCGAAAGATGTCAATCTGGATTTAGTCGTAGCGCTGAAGCGATATACGGGTAATTTGCCAGATAAGTATAGCTTGTTTGAGGAGATTAAGCGGGTCATTCGTTTTAATCATCCGAATTTAGTGCGTTATTATGATGCTTTTGAGATTAATGATGGGACGCAATTTGGTGATAAGATTCAGATTGGTGTGATGGAATATGTGAATGGGGGAGACCTGTCTAATTTTTTGAAATCGCGTCCGAGTCAGGAGAAGATTAAAGAAGTTTTTATCCAGATTATGGAAGGTTTGGATTATTTGCATACCCGAAAGGTGATTCACCGAGATTTAAAACCAGAGAATATATTGATGGAACGCTTGCCGAGTGGCGAGTGGATGCCTAAGATTGCTGACTTTGGAATTAGCAAAGTGATTGAGCAGACGGAAGGGAGTCAAGCTTCTACGATCATGATTGGATCGGTGGAATATATGGCGCCAGAGCAATTTAGTATGGAGAAATTTGGTCGTCGAGGTAAATTGCATACTAATTTGGATATTTGGTCATTGGGCATTTTGATTTATGAAATCTTTAAAGGCGTATCGCCATTTGGAAAGGTGACGCAAGGGGTGCCAAGAGATGAAGTCATGCACAATATTTTGGAAAAAGAAATTACCGATTTTTCAGGTATTCCTGAGCCATTTCAGACCGTTTGTAGACTTTGCTTGATCAAAAAAGCCAGTAATAGGACGGCTGATGTAAAAGAGTTAATTCAAATTTTAGAAGGAGATAAAAGTCCAGCAACTGCTATTATTCCTTCAAGCGTATCAGCTCCTACCCAACAAATGAGGCCAAATCAAACGGTTTTAGAAAAAGCAGCGGCGGCTAGAAGAACTGGGGTCGTAGAACCACTAGAAGTCACTAATGAATCTGGTGGTACTCAGAGGGCTAATACATCTGGAGGAGGATTCAAAATTGGGTACATCATCCCCTTCTTAACTGCAATTGTCGGATGGGCCATGTATGAATTTAGAGATGTACTCAAATTATCGGCTAATGCAGATGATGCGATCTTTTATAGTTTACTAGTAGCAGGAGCTTTGATGGTGGTTAATATATTATCCATTTTATTTAGAAAGGTGCGAAGCTTTGAGTTATTTAATTATGGGCTTTCTTTCATTATTTTGAGCTACTTTTTTATTGAACGATTTATCCGTTTTTCAGGCGATCCAGATAAAATTGAAACCATTAATTCTGTGCTTAATTTTACTAAAATATTTGCCTTTGTTGGTATTGGGATTTTTGTTGTTAGCATGCTCGCTCGTTTGAGAAGTATGAAGTGGTTTGAAGTTATTCCAATCTTTATTGGTATCACTTATTTATTGTCATTATTATCTGGATTAGTAATAGCGCCTAACATCTTTTTGATAAGTGTAATCGCCAGCCTCCTGGTATTGATGATTATTGGAATTTTTCTACAAAAAAGATAAATTAATTTTCACCTCTCAATATTGGCATTAAAAACAATGTCGGTTGTCTCATTTGATTCTTAAGATTTTTCCTCTTAGTTAACTAATTATCAATTACTTAGCTTATGGAATGATAAGCTATTTCAACCAATGAAATGAAGATTTCATATTAAGATGAATGTGCCTTGTTAGTTGCTGGTTTGTACTATGTTAGTTAGTATTGAATTATGTAATATTTGTATTTTAGGATTACATTCCTTATTTTGTAGAACGAAATAACTTATATGATATAACCAATTGTAAGCCCACAGTAAATTTTAATTCAAGTTTTTTAGCATGCAAGTTATTAAGAAATTTTTAAGCACCATTTTATTTTAGGTAATGATA
>JAHDDN010000044.1:2459-20893 GCA_020629335.1 Chitinophagales bacterium
TAGCATGCAAGTTATTAAGAAATTTTTAAGCACCATTTTATTTTAGGTAATGATATTTTATTATTATTTAAATGTCATTAAGTAGTTGAAGGTAATTATTTGTACATTCTTGATGAGCTTATTTTTAGCTACTTAAGTACTACTAGACAAAGCATGTCCACAAAAGAGATAGGTGTTCCCAATCTCTATTTGTTGCCCTTATAACCCTATGTCTATAACAAGGCACTTTATATTAATGGCTTTAAGCTTAAATTTTTCTCATTTACATTTATAAAGTTCACCTTTTTAAAACCCAAAATTATGGCTAAAGTTAAGCACCCCAGTGTGGTGGATGTTGTCGATGACATTATGAGTCATGGAGTCAACAAACAACTCATTCAACTAAACACTAATGAAGTGATCAGTGGTAGAAAATTGATCATAAAAGGTAAAGAAGTAACCCACTTCGGTAATTGTAATTATTTAGGTTTAGAGCGTCATCCCAAAGTAAAAGAAGCCTCTATGGCGGCGATTGCCAAAGAAGGAATTAGGTTAACGATGTCTCGCACTTACGTATCATCGGGCTATTATGCCGAATTAGAAGAATTATTACGCACCATATACGATGGTCATGTGGTAGTGGCCCCTTCTTCTACTATGTTACATCTATCTGCTATACCTGTGTTGATTAGTAGAAATGATATGGTCTTGATGGATCAGCAAGTACACGCTAGCATGATTCAAGCGATTCAGTACACCAAAGCCAATGGGGTAAGTACGCGTACCGTTCGCCACAGTCGCTATGACCTTTTAGAAAGCTTCATCCAACGGTATCATGATAAGTACGAGAAAGTATGGTATGTTTTAGATGGAATTTATTCAATGTATGGAGATGCACCAGATATCCATTCATTGATTAAATTACTTGATAAATACCCGAACTTCTATCTCTATGTAGATGATGCTCACGGTACAAGCTGGAAAGGTAAGTACGGTCGTGGTTACATCTTAGATCAAGTAGACTTACACCCCAAAATGATTATGACTGTTTCTTTAGGCAAAGGCTTTGGAACGATTGGTGGGGTCATGGTTACCAAAGATCCAGAATATTGTAGAAGAGTAAGAAACTGTGGCAATACACTTATTTTCTCTGCTCCCCTTAGTTCTGGGCTACTAGGAGCTTCTATTGCCTCCGCTAAAATTCACCTTACAGATGAGTTAATAGAACTACAAAATGATCTTCAAGATAAGATAGATTATACCAATCAATTGATCAAGGAACATCATCTACCATTAGTGAGAGAAGAGCAATCACCAATTTTCTATATTGGCTTAGGTTTGCCAAAAGCCGCCTATAATATGTTGGAACGCTTGCTCAATGATGGCTTTCTAACAAATATAGGAGCATTCCCTGCGGTATCGCTTAAATGTGCAGGCACCCGATTCTTAGCTACTTGCCACTTAGAAAAAAATGATATTGAGCAGTTAATGGAAAGAATCTCTTATCATCTCCCAAGAGTATTAAAAGAAGAAAATTATAGCTTTAAAGAATTAGCTAAATCATTTGATCTACCACACTTTGAGGAACTGGAACAATACCATCAGGTTTTTCAAAAATCTGTATCTGGAGTAGCCAATCTAAAATTGGAGAAATACAAGAGTATTCAAGAAATTGATCCAAAAGAATGGAACACACTTATGAAGGGCAAAGGCGTTTTTGATGTGGCTAGCATGGAATTGTATGAAAATACGTTCAAAAACAATGAGGAGGCTAAAGACAATTGGGATTTTATGTACTATATCGTAAGAGACCAATTAGATACACCTATCGTCGCAGGATTCTTTACAGAGAGCTTATGGAAAGAAGATTTATTAGCACCACCTTCTATTTCACAACAATTAGAAGAAGTAAGAGAAAAAGAAGACCCGCTCTACCTAATATCTAATTCGATTTCTTTAGGCTGTCAAGCTGTAGAGGGAGAACCGCTATATATTGATGATGTAAACCAAAACTGGAAGAAAGCCTTAGAAATGGTCATTAAAGACCTTTGGGAAGAACAAGAGAAAAGAGAAGCAGAATTGGTCGTATTTAGAGATATGCACCATGCGGATAAAGAATTAACGCAGTTCTTCATGGATAAAGGTTTTATCGTTAGCCAAATGCCCGATAAAAATCATATCAAAGATATCACCTGGAATACGGAAGAAGAATTCCTAAAAAGTATCAGTTATAAATCTCGTAAGAGCTTCAAAAAATATGTCCATAAGCAAGAAGAGCTATTTAATGTATCAGTATTGACTAAAGATGATACAGAAGCAATTGATAGGATTTACGACTTATACATGAATGTTAAGAAAGTTAATTTCGGAATCAATACCTTCCCATTGCCGAAAAACTTCTTTACCCAATTACTAAAAGAAGATAGCTTCGAAATGCTCAAAGTAGAATTGAAAGAAGATGCTAAAATTGTTGCCTTCTTCTGCGCGAAACAATTAGGAGATACCTACTATCCAATGTATCTAGGAATAGACTACGATTATCTCCACTCTCATAGCATCTATCGACAAACACTTTACCAAATCGTGAAGCGTGCAAGAGCCTTAGATTGTACGAATATCTACTTAGGATTCTCTGCCAATACCGAAAAACACAAATTCGGTGCAGAAGCAGAACCAGCAGTAGCATTCATCCAATTTAAAGACACCTTCAAGCAAACAGTCATAGAAAACATGAGCGTCCGAAAGTTAGATAAACACTACTAAACCACTTCACCTCCACAACTTGAACCAGCACCTGCGGTGCAGCCGTAGCAGTGCTGGTTCAATATTATATCCCGATCTTTCAAAGCCGCTACATCAAAATCCTCCAAACGAGTCGCATCCTTGACCGATACTTTTAAGTCCAGCATCTGATTAAAATCACAATCATAAAGATGCCCATCCCAACTCACCGAAATGGTATTTCTACACATCAAGCCCTCCAATGTAGCAGGATTATAAGCCTCCACTAATTTTTCCATATACTCCTCATAATTACCCGACTCCAACAAATAATCCAAAAATCGACTAATAGGCAAATTCGTAATCGCAAACAAACGATTAAAAACAATATCATACTTACGCTTCAATTGACGCTTAAATTCCGCCTCCAAACTCTCTTGACTACTAGGCAAAAATGCCCCCGAAGGATTATAAACCAAATCCAACTGCAAACCACTACCTTCTTGACCATATCCCACACTATTCAACTGTTTCAAAGCCTCGATAGAATCCTCAAAAACCCCATCACCCCGCTGCGAATCCGTCCGACGCTTGCTAAAATAGGGGAGGGAAGACACCACTTGAACACCCTCACTAGCCAAAAAATTAGGCAAATCATGATACTTAGGATTCGCCCTAATAATCGTCAAATTACAACGATCTATCACCTGCTTACCCAACTTCCGACACTCCTTCACAAACCACCTAAATTCAGGATGCATCTCAGGCGCTCCACCCGTTATATCTACTGTATGAATACTATCCACAGACCCAATGATTTCCAAGCACTTATCTAAATGCACCTTAGACATCAACTCATGCTTCCGATCAGGCCCCGCATCCACATGACAATGAGCACAAGACTGATTACAAAGCTTCCCAATATTCAACTGAAAAATCTCCAACTCACTCGGCTTCAATGGATACATTCCAGCCTCCTCCACTTGTTCCCTAAAAGCAGTAAACTTCCGCTCACTCTTTTCAACACCATTCAACACCTTCAACTGAAAAAAAGTATCGGATAACTCACTCCCTCTCGATTGAAGTGACTTACTCTTTTGTTTAATCGCCATACTGTAATTATCTAATAATCAATTGTTTATTTCCCCTCCTCTCAGAAAGGTCTAGGATATTGTATAATTCCCCTCCTTCCAGGAGGGGCTAGGGGAGGTAGTAATTCCCCTCCTTGTTTAAGGGGGCCAGGGTTGGTTACATCCCCAAACGCTCACTATGATTCATCATCTGTACACCATATACCAAAGTCGAGCCACCTTTTATCGCCGCCGCCACATGAATCGCCTCCATCATTTGCTCCTCATCCGCACCCTTCTCCAAGCAAGTAGTCGTATAAGCATCTATACAATAAGGACACTGAACACTATGAGAAACTGCCAACGCAATCAACGCTTTCTCCCGCTCCGTCAATGCCCCTTCCTTAAACACCTCTCCATACCAGTCAAAAAACTTCTTACCCATCTCCTCCTGCAATTCCGTAATATTGCCAAATTTCTTCAAATCAGCCGGATCAAAATATTTCTTACTTTCCATTCTTATATCATTTTTTAATTATCTAATCAATTATTCGTCCAACAGCATATTCCGAAAACTTGAAAATATACCATTTGGGCGCAACCCTTCCTTATTTTTTTCGGCCTGTAGGGGCCGTACCTATGTGTGCGCCCTCCGAAAAAAATAAGGAAGGGTCGGGCTATCCGCTCTTATGTGGCTATTCAGTGCCTATTCCGCTAAGCTGTACTTGTCTGCCCTTGCAGGGCCAGCCTACGTCCAGCTAAGCTCCATAAGTCACTTCATCACGCCACATACCGCTCCTATCCCTTGCGCAAATATACCACTATCATCTTGGTAAACTTGTACCAATTACGAAAGTACACAATGAACTCATTTAAAGTTTTATGGTGCAGCAGAAAAACTTTAAATGAGTTCAATAAGTAGTTGAAGGTAATTATTCGTGCATTCTTGATGAGCTTATTTTTAGCTTAGACAAGGCGGTTTTCGCCAGTAATAGCAGGGCTATTGCTAAGAAAAGCAACGCAGTATAAGCTAAAAAAAGGCCATCAGAACTGCCGAAATAATTAACTTTAGCTACTTAAGTATCTGAATGAAAATAATCGACACTTCTCTGATGAGATTAATTTTATGCTGAACAAGGCACTTTTTTGACGGAATAGCAGCGCTATTACTAAAAAAAGTAACGCAGTACAGCGCAAAATTAAGCCATCAAAAGTGATGATTATTTATGTTTAGCTACTTAATACAAAGCTATTAATAAAAGGCAGGTAAAACTGTCAGCTAACGAATAAGAATGAATAATACGGGCAATAAAAATAAAAAAGGAGGCACTGAAAATAGCGCCTCCTTATTAATACTATAAAACTTACAGAAATAAAGATTAATACTTTTTGTTGATATTTTAAATGAGTTTATAAACAACTACCTAATAATAACCTTTTTTTTTCCAATCTAAAAATATCTTATGATTATTATTTCTAAAATGTCAAAACACGACATTTACAGCCTATTGTTCAGTTTATAAGTTTCTGACAGTTAAGTTGTAGTGTTTTTTCGATTATACAAGGCATTTTTGAGGCCCATAGCAGAGCTACGGAACGAAAAAATAACGAAGTAGAATCGAAAAAAGACAAAACTTGGGCTGTCAAGGACTAATAAATTGAACCACTATACCCTAGAGATAGGAACTTTCGTGATATCTTGCATCTCAATACCCCAATTTGCTGAACCGAAACCACCTAGAAGCAGTTTTTACTAAAAGCCACCAATTTCCCTGTAATAACAAAGAACTCATTTAAAGTTTTATGGTGAAGCTGAAAATCAGCTTAATTTTCGTAGTTTAAGGCATTTTTGAGGTGCATAGCAGCGCTACGGACCGAAAAAATAACGCAGAAATACGGAAATTTAGCGATTTTTTAAGTCAGCAGAAAAACTTTAAACGAGTTCAAAGAAATAACCTTCAAAATAGTCTATTGCAGACAAGACTTAGGACTTTAAACCATAACATTAACCAAAGACGGTATTTTCTTCTTATTTTGGGAGATTATTTAATGAACTCGTTTAAAGTTTTATGATGAAGCTGAAAAGGAGTTGAATTTTTGTAGTGGTTCAGTTTATAGTGGTTCAGTTTATAAGTTTCTGACTTTAAGTTGTAGGATTTTTGCGATTATACAAGGCATTTTTGAGGCCCATAGCAGGGCTACGAAACGAAAAAATAACGAAGTAGAATCGTAAAAAGACAAAACTTGGGCTGTCAAGGACTAATAAATTGAACCAATAGGTTTCACTTTAAATGAGTTCAATAGGATACTGAATGGATTTTCAAAAAAGATATCAATTTGATCCCCAAACCGATATGGTGGGGAAGGGAGGCTTTGCTAAAGTATTTAGAGCTTTTGATACTGTCAGAAAAAGAACAGTAGCACTGAAGTTCTATCATGGCAATTGGTCCGATAAATATGACATTATCGGTGAGATTAATCGTATGGAGGATATCGTACATCCTAACCTAATCCGATATTATGATGCTACGATCATTGAATCCAAAAATGTACTAGGAGAAAACGACAGAATCCAAGTAGGAATCATGGAATTTGCCAATGCTGGCGATTTCAGCCAATTATACGACATACCTAAAGTAAAAATAGAACTCTTTCAGAAGCTAATCATTGATATACTTGAAGGCCTTAAATACCTCCATCAAAGACAAATAGCACATAGAGACCTCAAACCCAAAAATATCCTTCTAGCCAAAATAGACGGCGTTTTAATCTCTAAAATAGCCGACTTCGGTATTTCCAAAAAAATAACCGAATCACAATCAGGCAACTCTTCCCAACTATTAGGAAGCGTGGAATATATGGCTCCAGAACAATTCAATCTAAAAAAATACGGTAAGAACGGGATGCTATCAACTAATGTGGATCTCTGGTCATTGGGAGTAATCGTCTACGAAATATTAACCAAAAAAACCCCTTTCGGTAGAAGAACAGAAGGAGTTAGTCAAGAAAATATATTAAGTAATATCTTATTCAAAGACCTCACCATCGAGTGGGATCTCCTTCAACCTCCTTTCCGAAAACTAGTAGAACGTTGCTTAGAAAAAAATGCTGGTGAAAGAGCACAGATAGCAGACGAACTGCTCGACATTCTTAGAGGAAAAGAAGAAGTGGTGGAAGTTAAAAAAGAAACTCCTAAACCAGTCATAAACCCATTATTACAAGATTTAGTAGAGGAAAAGGAGGAGGAAGTACCAACTTCTATAAGCCCTGAACCAGTCAAAGAGCCAGTACAAGAAGCAAAACCAAAGGAAGAAGTTAAAAATGCGGCCACAGAAGTACTAAACCTGGAACAAGCCAATACCAATGGTAGTCCAACCGTTATCCTAAATAAAACTACTCCTCCAAAAGAGGAAATAGATAATGGGGCAACCAGAGTCATTCCAAAAGTAAGTCATGAAACAGCCATCCTAAACAAACCGCAAGAAGAAACCATAAAACCTAATCCACCTAAAGTCGAAAAACCACCAGTAGAACCCGCATATAATCCACCAAAACCACCTCAGACCTTCACCCCAGTGAATAGAAATGCCTCGAATCAACATTTATCAGCTAATCAACTAAGAGAAATTGAGTCGGGTATGTCTTTTTTCCAACAAAAAAATTATATTGCGAGCTATAAACTATTAAGTAAATATTTGAGTTTCTCTAATTTGAATACAGAAGCTAAATTTTACCTCGGTTATATGCTCTATAATGGAAAATGTGGAGGCGCTCATGATTATAATCTTGGAAAAAGCTTAATGGACGAGGCTAAAGGAGAAAATAGATCACTAGTGCTCGAATTAATGATCAAATACATCCTTGATTAAGGAGTCATTCTTAAGAAGGAAATAACAAACAATATGTATCAAATAACTTGTAATAATTGTAAGCAAACTACTAAGGTAGATCCACCTAAGTACAGATGTAAAATATGTAATTATCCCCTCAAAAAATATGTAGTTAAAGAGGAAGAAAAATCTGAAAACAAAATTGTCATTGATATTCAAGGTGGAGGCACTGGATCAGGTTCCGCAAAGGATAAAGTCGAAAAAACAATCCAAGACATTATCATTCAGAAAAACAACAATGATGATAAACCACAAGAACTGAATGAAAAATTCAGTACCCAAAAAGATAAAAAAGACGGCAATTATATCAATATAGATTTTGGCTCACCTAAACCCAAAGAAGAACCTAAGCCAGAGCCAAAGCCTGAACCAGTCGTCAATATATCTAAGAAAGAAACAGTCAAAGATTTGATAGAGGATAAGCCCTATGTAAAAGGCTCTGATTCCGAAATCATCATGAAAGAAAATAAAAATCCCGAAAAAGAAGGGGAAGTTGTGGCTGGCTGGGTAGTCGTTCACACCGAAAATAGAGATCATGTTACCTATGAACTATTCGTAGGTGATAATGTCATCGGACGCCCAGATGGACCACATCATGTCGATATAAAGATAGATGAAGACCCATACGTAAGCCGTATACATTCCTTCATCAAAGTAACAAAAGATACCTTCCACCGATTCCGCTACGAAATATTTGATGATGGTAGCTTAAGAGGGGGAGTGCCAAGCACTAACGGTACATTTGTAAATACACATAAAGTACCAGACATTGGGGGAGTCTTTCTTAAAGATGGAGATACCATTCAAGTAGGAGAGACCAAGCTGGTATTCAAAAACACAGATACCGCTGTAGATTATTATTCCGCAGCACAAAATGTTCAAGGTTCTGATTATACAGAAACCGTTAACGTAAAAGGATTGTTCTAAAAAAAAAATACGCAAACTAACATGAAGGGAAGAACAAAAAATTTAGTAATGGGGCTTTTATGTGGATTAGTACTCACCATGTTAATGGTAGTAGGCTATTCTACTATACAAAATGAAACAGCTCAACGAATATTTCAAATGTTTGGCGGACAAATGCCAGAAGGAATTATCCAATTCTTAACCTTCGCCGCCTTCTTCTGGGGGATGTTCGAAATCAGAGACCGTATGTCAGCACTAAACACCGAACGAAAAAGCTTCGGATATAGCATCCTCCCAGAAACAGAACACTACGTTCTTTCCCCAGATGATATCAATGACCTAAGAGTCAAAATGGTAGATTATGATAAAGAACACAAATTCTTATTAACAGATGTAATCCGTAAAGCCTGTACTAAATTTAGAGCCAATAAATCAGTCTCTGACGTAATGGGTGTCGTATCTTCTCAAATAAGAATTAATCTCGCTAAAGCAGAAAGTTCCCAATCTATGGTACGTTACCTGGCATGGGCCATTCCTTCAGTAGGCTTCATCGGTACCATCCTAGGTATCGCCAAGTCACTCGGCCTTGCAGATCAAGCAGGCGACCCAGAACAATTAGGCCAAATTACTGCTTATATGTATGTCGCCTTTGATACCACACTAGTAGCACTGATCCTTAGTATTGTTATGATGTTATTCTTTCATAACCTCCAAGAAAGAGAGGAAAATCTTCACACAGACATGGAAGAATACGTAATCGAAAACCTAGTCAACAGAATTAACTTAGAATAAATGCTAATTACCAAAGAAGCAGTACTAAAAGCCCTAAGCTATGTCGATGATCCAGATCTCGGCAAAGATTTAGTAACGCTAAATATGATTGAAGACATCGTAATTGATGACAAAAAAGTCAACTTTACTCTTGTGCTCACTACCCCAGCTTGCCCACTCAAGGAGCATATCAAAAATGCCTGCATCAACGCCATTCATCATATGGTAGATAAAGAAGCAGAAGTGAATGTCAATATCACGGCTCAAGTAACTTCTCGCAGAAATGATGAGGGAAGCGTACTCCCTGGAGTCAAAAATATAATAGCCGTAGCCTCTGGCAAAGGAGGTGTAGGAAAGTCAACCGTAGCCGTGAATCTAGCCATCTCCCTCGCCAAAACAGGCGCTAAAGTTGGTCTCATTGACGCTGACATATACGGCCCCTCCATACCACAAATGCTTAAGCTCAAAACCGTTAAGCCAAGTGTACTCGAAAAAGATGGCAAATTTACCTTGCTGCCAATAGAAAAATATGGCGTCAAAACGATTTCAATTGGCTTTTTTGTCAAAGAAAGTGATGCCGTTATCTGGAGAGGCCCAAGAGTAACTCAAGCCCTTCGCCAATTCGCTACCGAATGCGAATGGGGAGAACTCGATTACCTCATCTACGATCTACCACCAGGCACAGGTGATGTACACCTAACCTTGGTTCAAACAGTCCCCGTTACCGCAGCTATTATCGTGACTACTCCACAAGAAGTCGCACTGGCAGATGTCAAAAAAGCCATGACCATGTTCACCCTTCCACAAATCAATGTCCCCATCTTAGGGATCGTGGAAAATATGGCCTACTTTACACCAAGCGATATGCCTGATAAAAAGTACTTCATCTTCGGAAAAGGAGGGGGGAGCCGATTAGCAGAAGAACACAATCTCCCTCTAATCGGTCAAATCCCAATCATAGAAAAAATCAGAGAAGGAGGTGATAATGGCATGCCCGTTAGCCTTCAACATGACACTCCTGAAACAGAAGCTTTTGACCTCCTTGCACAAGTAACAGCAAGGAATGTAGCCATGAGAAATGCCAATATTCCTGCAACCAAAAAAGTAGAAATCACAACATACGAATAAAAAATACATTACCTTTGTTGTAATGAAACATAACTTAATACCAAGGTATCTAATACCAATAGACTAAAGAAAAAATGGATAATCAAACCCTATTAAAAAGAGTAGAAGACTCACTATCCACCATTCGACCTTACCTAGAAGAAGATGGTGGAGATATAAAAGTGGTAGACATCATTGATAATGTGGTTAGAGTACAACTTTTAGGAGCCTGTGTAGGATGTCCAATGAGCGAAATGACCATGAAAGCAGGGGTTGAACAAGCCATTAAAAACGCTGTTCCCGAAATAAAAAAAGTCGTTACTACCTGAAAGCCTGCATCCATTAGATGCCTTACATACCAATAAAAAACACGATTTTGGATCTTTCATTTATTCTCAACCACCTAGGAGAAGATAGAGAAAACTATCAACAATCAGTATCTCCACCTATCTTCCAATCCAGCAACTTTACCTTCAAGGACGTTTCCTCGATGAGAAACTCCTTAGCTGACGAACTCAACACGCCCTTCTATACCAGAGGCTGTAATCCAACCGTCAAAATTCTTAGAACTAAAATAGCGGCTTTAGAGAAAGCAGAAGATGCACTCATCTGTGGAAGTGGAGCCGCAGCAATAGCAATGGCCGTTTTTAGCCAAGTTAAAAGTGGCGATCATATCGTTTGTGTAAACAAACCATATAGCTGGACCAATAAACTCATCGAAAAAATGCTGACCCGATTCGGAATCACGCATACCTATGTGGATGGCACTCAAATAGCGGAATTTGAAAAAGCCATTCAAGACAATACAACACTCATTTACTTAGAATCGCCCAATTCACTCACTTTTGAATTGCAAGACATTAAAGCTGTGGCAACACTAGCACGTTCTAAATCTATTAAAACCATAATAGATAATAGCTACTGCTCACCCTATTACCAAAATCCCATTGAGATGGGAGTCGATATTGTAGTTCATTCCGCTACCAAATATATCGCAGGACACAGTGACTTGGTAGCAGGCGTAATTGCCTCCTCTAAAACCATCATCAAACAGATTTTCGAATCTGAATATATGACCTTAGGAGGGATAATTTCACCCAATGATGCCGCTCTTTTACTAAGAAGTTTAAGAACCTTGCCAATTAGAATGGAAAAAATAGTGGCGAATACGCAAGAAATCGTCCAATATTTGTGTACGCACCCAAAAGTCTCGAAAATATATTATCCATTTTTAAAAGATAACCCACAATATGAGTTAGCTAAATCCCAAATGCGTGAAGCTCCAGGACTCCTTAGCATCAAATTAGATGCACCAGATATTGACTCTGTAGAAAGATTCTGTAATAGCCTTGATAGATTTCTGCTAGCATGCTCATGGGGAGGACACGAATCACTAATATTCCCAATGTGTGTCCTACATGATTCCCAAAATTATGATGAAAGCTTATTACCCTGGAATTTTATTCGCTTTTATATTGGTTTGGAAGAGCCAAAGGCTTTAATCAATGACTTAAATAAAGCCTTTGGTCAATTGTAGGCAGCTTCTTTTAAAGATAAACATACACTCTTAATAAATATACCACTATATTTGCAGCGCATTTTTGAAATTAAGTGGCTCAGTTTATAAACTGAACCACTAGCACTCTAATAAAAAAAATGCACCTCAAAACACAAATTATTTTACACTAATTATAAGATATGAATATTTCAGTTATAGGTACAGGTTATGTTGGATTAGTATCTGGCATCTGCTTTTCAGAAACAGGCAATAATGTCGTCTGTGTTGATATCGATGAAAAAAAAATAAATAGCCTTAACGATGGGCAAATACCTATTTATGAACCTGGCTTAGAAACACTCTTCGAAAGAAATGTAAGACAAGGCAGAATTGAATTTACCACTGACTTAGCAAAAGCAGTTAGTCATGCGGAGATTATCTTTTTAGCATTGCCAACACCTCCTGGTGAAGATGGATCAGCTGATCTTTCTTATGTCTTAAAAGCGGCTGGTGATATCGCTGAATTAATTGAGGAATACAAAGTAATCGTCAATAAAAGTACAGTACCAATCGGTACAGCCGAAAAAGTTCGCGCCGTTTTCTCTAATATCACCGATATTACAGTGGATGTCGTATCAAATCCTGAATTCCTAAGAGAAGGAAAAGCGGTTGACGATTTCCTTAAGCCTGATAGAGTCGTAATCGGAAGTAGCTCTGAAAAAGCAAAAGTGAAAATGAAAGTCCTTTACGAACCATTCGTTCGTCAGGGGAATCCTATCTACTTTATGGATGTAAGATCAGCAGAAATGACAAAATATGCTGCCAACTCATACCTAGCTACTCGTATCACCTTCATGAATGAAATCGCAAACCTTTGCGAAAAAGTAGGGGCAGATGTCGATATGGTACGTATCGGAATGGGAAGCGATAACCGAATCGGAAAAAGATTCTTATTCCCAGGTATCGGATATGGAGGTAGCTGCTTCCCTAAAGACGTCTTAGCATTAGCAACAGCAGCTGAACAAAGCGAATACGATTTTAATATATTGAAATCAGTTATTTCTGTAAACGAAAAGCAAAAGTTCAAGCTTATCCCAAAAGTGAAAAACTATTTTGGAGAGTCCTTAAGTGGAAAAAAATTCGCACTTTGGGGATTGGCATTTAAGCCAGATACAGATGATATTAGAGAAGCTCCCTCTCTATATACCATCAACTCTCTATTGGATGCTGGTGCAGAAGTAAGCGCTTATGATCCAGAAGCGATGACTAATGTAAAGGAAATCTTTGGCGACAAAATTCATTTTGCTACTGATCCTTATGAAGCAATACAAGATGCAGACGCACTTCTAATTGCAACAGAATGGAGCGCTTTCCGAACACCTGATTTTAATAAAATGGGTGAATTACTAAAGAACAAAGTCATATTCGATGGTAGAAACGTATATAGTCTGGAGCAAATGCAAGAACTTGGATTCTATTACGATAGTATCGGACGTGCCATTGTAGGCCAAGAAGCGAAAGTATAAATTAACACAAACACCATACTTTAATGAGTAAGACGAGTATTTATCAAGACTTAAAGGATAAAAAGAAAAAATTAGCAGTTGTTGGATTAGGCTACGTAGGTTTACCAGTAGCTTTAGAATTTGCTCGCAAATTCTCTGTTATAGGTTTCGATATCAACCCTGATAGAGTAGCCATGATGAAAAATAATATCGATCCAAGTAATGAACTAGATACAGAAGAGTTCGAAGGTTGCGATATAGAATTTACACATAAAATCGAGGATTTAAAAGATGCTAGCTTTTATGTCGTAGCTGTACCGACACCAGTAGATAAACATAAAGTACCTGATTTAAAGTACCTACAGTCTGCCTCAGAATTTGTAGGCAAAGTACTTGAAAAAGGAGACTATGTAGTTTATGAATCAACCGTATATCCAGGTTGTACGGAGGGAGATTGCCTGCCAATACTTGAAAAACTATCAGGCTTAAAGAATATTGCAGACTTTAAAATTGGTTACTCTCCTGAACGTATCAATCCAGGAGATAAAGTACACACCATTTCTAAAATTACTAAGGTTGTTTCGGGCTGTGATCATGAAGCCCTAGAAAATATAGCTGATGTCTATGGAGATATAATAGATGCCGGCATTCATAAAGCAACAACTATTAAAGTAGCAGAAGCAGCGAAAATTATCGAGAATACTCAAAGAGATTTAAATATCGCTTTGATGAACGAACTCTCCATAATATTCGATAAAATGGATATCAATACCTGGGATGTAATTGAAGCTGCTTCTACTAAATGGAATTTCCTCAGATTCTATCCAGGTTTAGTAGGCGGACATTGTATTGGCGTTGACCCATACTACCTGACTTACAAATCAATCGCAATGGGCTACGAACCAGAAGTTATCCTGAATGGTAGAAGAGTCAACGATCTAATGAGTACCCATGTTGCCAAAAAAGCAGTCCAAATGATTATCAAATCTGGAAAGCGAATTGACGAAGCTAAGGTATTGGTAATGGGAGCTACCTTTAAGGAGAATGTAAGCGATATTCGTAACTCCAAAGTGGCAGACCTCGTTACTGAAATTGAATCCTTCTCAGTGAATGTTGATTTGGCAGACCCATATGCTTCAAATGATGAAATGGAACACGAATATGGAATCGGGCTAGTCGATAAAATTGGCACCAATTACGATTGTATTATCGTAGCAGTAGCTCATGATGAGTACAAGACTTTAGGAGAAGACTACTTCAATAGTATAAGTAATGAAAATGGCATCTTCATGGATATTAAAGGCATCTATAAAGATAAAATTAATCAACTTCAGTACTGGTCACTATAAAATTAGATAAATTGTAAATTATTAATTCATGGATTTTCAAAGAAAAATTTTAGTAACGGGTGGAGCAGGATTTATTGGCTCACACCTTTTACGCTTAATGGTGAATAAGTATCCAAACTACCTCTTAGTAAATATGGATAAACTGACCTATGCTGGTAATTTAGAAAATCTTAAAGATATTGAATCTAAACCTAACTATATTTTTGAAAGAAAAGACATAGTGAATTATGATGATGTTCAAAATATCTTTGAGAAGTATCAATTTGATGCCGTCATTCACCTAGCTGCTGAATCTCATGTAGATCGATCTATTGCTAACCCAATGGAATTTATCAATACTAATATTATTGGTACCGTTAATCTTTTAAATGCCTCGAAGCATTACTGGAAAGATAATATGGAAGGCAAAGTGTTCTATCATGTCTCTACTGATGAAGTATATGGCACATTAGGGGCTGAAGGCTTATTTACAGAAGAAACAGCCTATGACCCACGTTCTCCCTACTCAGCTTCTAAAGCGAGCTCAGATCACTTAGTAAGAGCTTATATGCATACTTATGATCTACCAATCAAATTGTCAAATTGCTCTAACAATTACGGCTCTCATCAATTTCCTGAAAAATTATTGCCATTATTTATCCATAACATCAAACACGGCAAAACACTGCCTGTCTATGGAGATGGTAAATATACCAGAGATTGGCTTTGGGTAGAAGATCACGCAAGAGCAATTGATCTAATCTTCCATGAAGGACCTCTTAAAGAAACCTACAATATTGGAGGCTTTAACGAGTGGCAAAATATTGACCTGATCCATAAATTATGTGATGTAATGGATAATAAATTAGGTAAAGCCGCAGGAACTTCAAGAGAATTAATATCTTTCGTAAAAGATCGTGCAGGACACGATAGAAGATATGCAATTGATGCAACAAAGTTGAAAAATGAACTAGGCTTTGAACCTTCTCTTCAGTTTGAAGAAGGATTGGAGAAAACAGTCGACTGGTACTTATCTAATGAAGATTGGTTAGAGAATGTAACAAGTGGACAATACAAGCAATACTACGATAAACAATACGGAGAAAGAATATAGGATAGCATAATGATGTATCAGAATAAATATCACAATAGAGCTTTAAGCGATAGCTCTT
Source organism: Chitinophagales bacterium (assembly GCA_020629335.1). The sequence goes on from JAHDDN010000044.1 coordinate 18,407, forward strand.
TTTTAGTGACTGGTGGAGCAGGATTTATTGGATCGAATATAGTAGAATATTTATTGAAATACGGTGCTAAAAAAGTACGCGTAATAGATAATCTAAGTACTGGATCAGATGACAATATCAACGACTTTTTGTCTTTTCCTAACTATGAGTTTCTAAATGGAGACATTACCGATCTAGATGATTGCTTAAAGGCTTGTCAAGGTATAGATATGATCTGTCATCAAGCGGCCCTCGGTTCCGTTCCGAGATCTATTAAAAATCCCATTGCGTCTTCAGCAGTGAACGTAATGGGATTTTTAAATATTTTGGAGGCAGCCAAAATGAAGAATATTAAAAGAGTTGTTTTTGCTTCCTCCTCTTCTGTTTATGGAGATAGCCTCGAACTGCCTAAAGTCGAAAATGTAGTAGGCCATCCTATTTCGCCTTATGCAGCCTCTAAAGTAGCTAACGAAGCATTCGCAAGGGCTTATAGCAAAGTCTATGACTTAGAAATTATCGGCTTAAGATACTTTAATGTTTTTGGACCTCGACAAAATCCCAATGGTGCTTATGCAGCTGTCATCCCCAAATTTATTCAAGCGGTCATTAATGGCGAAGACGTAATTATAGATGGAGAAGGCGCTCAAACCAGAGATTTTACTTTCATTGAAAATGTGGTTCAAGCAAATGTAAAAGCTTTAACAGTTGATAATCTTGCAGCAATTGGAGAAATATTCAATATCGCTTACGGAGAACACTATTCTATTTTAGAGCTATACAACTTTATTGCAAAAAAATTAGAGTCGAATCAAAAACCTATATTCGGTCCTGCTCGAAAGGGAGATGTGGCCAGCTCATTAGCCAATATTTCGATGGCTCGAAATATACTTGGCTATGAACCACAGTACAGCTTTTATGATGGCCTAAGCCAAACTATTAAATACTTCAAAACAGCCCTACAAGAAGGCTAAGCCTTTTTGACTGCTGTCCAAAGATTATTCCTAAGCCTCCTTCACAAAATCACTCAAATAATCATACTGAGCAGTCAACTGACCAGCTCGACAAATATTAGCTCTATCTAAAATAGGGCCTTCCGTTTTTAATAATTCAGGCACCACCATTTTTAGTAATACAGTACCAAACATCTTAGAAGCATCCCTTGGCAATTCATTGGGCAAATTATCAATCGACATCACATCAATAACATGCTCCTGATAAGGCACATCTTCTTGACTCGTTTGCGGATTAAATCCAAATACAGGATCACCAATGACAGTCGCCTTAAGCGTAGAAGGCACAGAAGCAGTAGGCGCAATATCACAAGTAATATCCGCAATCACGCTAATCTTAAAATCTGGACTTTTCATATCCTCCAAAGTGAAAAACTGAGGCGCTTTATTATCCCAATAAATTCCATTAATAAACAAATCTGTCACCTTAGTATAAGGCTCAAAAGTCCCAATATACTCCTCTGGATGACCATAAAAATGATACTTATCAAATGCACGTCCATCTGAATGGGCATAAAATTTATCCAAGTCTAATTTGGTAAATACCGCCTCATCATATTCCTTATTCAAATAATCCTCCGCACTAACTTCCGTAATATCAAAATGCTCCAATACTTCTTTAGCCCCTTTAGCCACTCGTCCAGTACCCGTAATAGCAATTTTAAAAGCAGGCAAATCGATCGTTTGATAAAGCGCAATTAATTCCTCAAAATCATGTGCATCATAAGCCGCTTTCAACTCAAATGCACCCGTACGACGCCCATAAGCTTGCATGCCATTATGAGCCCCCACTATACCCGCATAACGACCAAATCCAATAATACGAGCACCATTCTCATAAGTTAAGCACTCATAATCAATCATACGAATACGCTTATCTAACATCGCCTTTAATAACTTGCGATTATAAACCTGCTTCTTATGCGTATGCGAGAAAAATAAATAAGTCTTAGCCTCCACCAACTCATCAATCGGTACTTCCTTAACTCCCAATAACACATCACAATCAGATACATCATCCACCACAGGAATATTCTCCGCCTCATATTCAGCATCCTTGATACAACGCACCTCCGATGATTGCACATAAACCTCCGCCTGATCACCATAAGTATCCAATAACTCCCTACAATGTTTCGGCGTCAATGGAACCCTTGAATCCGATGGCTGTTTTCCTTCTCTAATCACTCCAAACTTAATCTTCGACATATTTTTCTCTTCTTATTGTTTTAATTAATGGGGCTTCCCACTGCGCTCGTTAGCGAAGTGCTTAGCATAAGCTAAAAATTATGCATTCATCATTATGCATTACTCATTGCAAGCGAAGCGCAGCCGTCGGGCTGTCCGCTATTATGTGGCTATGTCCTTCCTATTCCGCTAAGCTGTACTTGTCTGCCTTTCAGGCCAGCCTGCGTCCAGCTAAGCTACATAAGTCAGGCCATTACGCCACATACCGCTACCATCCCTAAGCCAAAAAAAAACCTTCTCAGAATTATCT
>JAHDDN010000547.1 GCA_020629335.1 Chitinophagales bacterium
TGGACGTAGGCTGGCCCGCAGGGCAGACAAGTACAGCTTAGTGGAGTAGCTACTGAACAGCCACATAAGAGCGTACAGCCCGACCCGATGCTTATTTTTCATCGGCGGGCGGACACACAGGTACCGCCCCTACTGGCCGATGAAAAATAAGCATCGGGATGCGCCCAAATCCATTTAACCAATACACGAATCAACCATTTAACTAATACACCAATTAACCAATACACGAATCAACCATTTAACCAATACACCAATCAACCCCAAAATGCAAAAACTTCACCTATACCTCATCTTATCACTAATCCTAGGAATAAGTGCCTGCAGCCCATCCCAAAAGCTAGCTCGTCAATATAGCTTGAAGAAGCAAAACTTGGAGGAGGCAATTTTTAAGAAGGATGAAAATGGGGTGGATCAACTTAGCTATGATAAGGAGAAATATTTGGTAAGTAAAAGACAAATTACAAAATTGGGAGACGATCAGGAATTGTACGAGCAATTACGAACGTATAATGAAGCAGAATTTTATGGCCCTTTTTTAGAGGGAGAGAAAGTGTATTATCTACGAAAAACAAAGGCTGAAAAAAAGGAGTATGTACGTTTTCAGTCCATGCAAGTGCGACAAGAATTTGGATTAGGAGAGGTGGATTTTCAATTATCTTTAGATACACTCAAAGCCTTATGTACAGAAACAGAACGGACGCTAAAGGTGGCTGTTTCAAGCTATGAAGGCTTGCTGAAACTGAATTTGGGAAAGGTGTATGAGCATCCACTTATGTCTGCTGATAAGTTGGTGCCAGAAGTTATTGAGCATTTGAAAAATGCCCCATTATATGCGATTCATCAATCGGATAAAGCAACTTTTGCTTCTATAAATTCAGTAGAGTTAGTCCAAAAAATAGCGGAAGTGGAATTGCACGATCATATTTATTATATGCAAATAGAACTTAAATGATATGAACAGTATTAAACGCATAAGTGTAATAATCATATTACTATTTTGGGTGAGTGATCTATCAGCTCAATTAAAGTGGCTGGTAGAACCATTTGCCGAAGAAGAAAAATTCTTTAAGAAACATGAATATTCAAGAGAGTTTTTTGAGCTCGTCAATAAATTTGCCAAGCAAGGTATCTTAAAACCCAATGGCGAATTTGTGTTTGGAGATAAAACTTTAATTTATATCAAATATATCTCTGATCAAGGATTGCTTTATGGCAAAACGAAAAGGGGAGAGCATTATCTCTTAAATAATAAAGGCGAAATCATCTCCGACGGATATGACCTTCTAAATATTTGGTACCATACCAATTTTATCTTAGCCAAAAAAGATGATTTGTTTGGATTGATTGATACCAGTGGTCAAGTAGTTGTTCCGCTTAAATATCGCACCCTTTTAAGGGATACATTAGGACTATATAAAGGCATTTTGGAAAATGGAAACAAAGAAGATGTCAAAGTAAAAGAATATCCTATTCACCCTATAGCCTCCATGCATGAGCGAGCGATAAAACGAGAAAGCAGCAAAATCAAAGATCGAATCATTATTAGTCATACTACCCAAGATAAGAAAACGAGTTATCAAGGATTTACCAATATGCAAGGCGATACCATTTTAGCACCTGATCGCTACAAAATTAGTATTGCTCAGATGAATTATGAGAAGCAAATCATGACTGCATTAGATACTCATACCGAAAAATATGGGATGTTTGATAAAGACGCGAATCATTTGATTCCTTTTGAATTTGATGAAATTACAGAATTTATTTGGGATGAGGTGCCAGAAAATCAATATGTGATTGCTCAAAAAGATAGCCTGTATTATCTATTTAATTTAGATGGTAGTAAGAAAGACTCTATCATTGCTGAAGAAATAAGTCCAATACGATATAGAGAAAAAATAGATGAATATAATAGAAGTCATTTCAGATATTTGCCTTTGTTTAGCGTGAAAATAGACGGAAAATATCAATTAATGAATGACAATTTTGAGCCTATTATTGAAGGTGAGTTTGATAATTTGGGTAAAGGCGCAGGCCTAGGTTCTAATCAGTGGATTTTCGCAGATATCGATTCTTTAAGAGGCTTTTACTCACTTAAAACAGGAAAGTACACCCCTCCTCAGTTTGTGGGAATCTCTCGCCCTTTTCGAACCCATATTTTAGGCGTGAAAAAAGATAAACTATTCGCCTTATACGATGTACATAAAGGAGAGTATATCACAGAAGCACTCTATAATGAAATAAGTAAAGTCGGTGAGTACTATATGGGAAAATCTTATGTCATCGACTCAACATTAAAAAGTTTTGAACGGCAAAATATTATCTATAAAATCCTATTTTCAAGAGATGATTTTTTGCCAGACTCCATCTATAGAAAGAAAAAGGTGAGTGAGTATCTACTCATGGACACTACAGGGCAAGTCATACATGGCCCCATCAGAAGAAAATTCGTACACAAAATAGGGGATGTATATGGTGCAGGAGATCATCATAATTTATACGAGTTATGGGATTTCAAAAAAGGTATAAATAAGAACTTAGAAAATATAGGCAAACGTACTTTTGAAAACAATGTCATACAATTAAAAGAAGGTGGTCTTTGCTTTATAGATGATCTCTTATATCTCAATAATCCTCCTATTTTTGAAGATCTTGCTGGAAAAATGAAAGAAGAGCTTCGGGTTTATAAACAAAATGGTCTTTGGGGGTTGATGCACGATAAAAAAATAGTCGCTAAAGCCCAATACGATAAAGTGGAAATTTTAGGAGGTCGAGGAGTTATAAGAGTCCAAAAAGATGGTAAATGGGGCCTACTCAAAAATCCATATGCAAAAGATCGTTATGGTTTCGGATATTAAAAATGATCATTTGGGTGCATCCCTTCGGGTCGGGCTATCCGCTCTTATGTGGCTATGGTCTGCCTGTTCAGCATAGTCGGTATTTGTCTGCTAAAGCCAGCCTGCATACCTCCTTGCTTCTCAAGCCATTCCATATACGCCACATACCGCTCCTATCCCTTGCACAAAAAAACGTAAGGATAAATGAAACGTATGTTGAAAAATAAAATGTAAAATAAGATTTCAGATTTCCTAAAATTAATTTATATTTGTGCCAGACGAAAAAAACAGTCTATTCTATGTACAATACTACAATCATAATTACAGTCAATATTATTAATGTCATTATTATTAAATAATGGATGAGAAGACTGTGTAATAAATAAAAAATTAATAGGCGCTTCTCTCACGAGAAGCGCTTTTTTTTTTGCCTAAAACCTAAACATACTTCGCAATGAATCAAAATACTATCATATCTATTATTAGCATTATTGTCGTCATTATTATCTAAT
>JAHDDN010000548.1 GCA_020629335.1 Chitinophagales bacterium
CGTTCAGAAAGACAGCTTTTATTAAATTTATCGGTTAAAACGTTCCAACTTTGAGCTTGCTCTAAAAAGTCCATATTTGATGAGATTTGCATCTTATTAAATCTTGATCAATGTTTAATGTGCAGATTTTCAAATACTTTGTAAATATGGGTTTTATGGCTTTTGTTTGGCCTTTTAGTTTTTAGAGCAGACTCAACTTTATTCAGTTCAAACGTTAACAGAATTTGCGCAAGGGATGGCAGCGGTATGTGGCGTCCATGCTATGACTTACGGCGCTTAGTGATGCGACGGCTGGCCCGCAGGGCAGACAAGCAGCACTTAGCAGAGTAGGAATAGCATAGCCGCATAAGAGCGTACAGCCCGACCATGCGCCTTCGGCTAATGCATAATGCGTAATGATGAATGATTAATTGGCTCATGCTGTGTACTCGCATAACGATCGCATGGATGCGCCCAAATGAAAATTTAATTGATTTATAGAATGGTGCATTTAGCCGTTAAATTCAATTAATTGCCCACATTGGGCGACCACAAGGGTCGCCCCTACATCTTCATAACTTAATCAATGCTTGATCCTAAATATTATTCAGTTTGCCAGTTTATCAGTTAAGAAGTTCTTCATTTTTATTGTTACTTTTGTTAGAACATTCTCAATCAAACCCTTGCTATGAAACTCCTTTCTTTTGTTTTTTGTCTATTTATTTCTTTATCGCTTTGGGCGGAAGATTTATCTTATTACTTACCAACAAATGTCACTTATGATTCGACGATTCCGACACCTGAATCTGTATTGGGATATGAGGTAGGAGATTGGCATGTCAGCCATGATCAATTGGTGTATTATATGCGGGCATTAGCGGAGAGTTCAGATCGAGTGGAGATACAGGAATATGCGCGTTCGCATGAGCATCGTCCATTAGTCCTTTTGACCGTATCTAATCCTGATAATATTCGAAATATAGATCAAATCAAGCAACAAAGAAAGGATATAGCTGCGGCTAAAAATGTGGATTTGAGTCAAGTGCCAGCAGTGGCTTATATGGGTTATTCCATTCACGGTAATGAGCCAAGTGGTGGGAATGCTTCTATGCTATTGGCTTATTATTTGGCGGCTGCGGAAAGTGAGGAAGTGAAAAATCTGCTTAAAAGTTCGGTGATTTTGATTGATCCATGTATGAATCCAGATGGTTTTCACCGTTTTTCTACTTGGGTAAATAGTCATAAAAGTCTCACGCCTAATGCGGATAATAATCATCGAGAACATAGTGAAGTTTGGCCAAAAGGACGGACGAATCATTATTGGTTTGACTTGAATCGAGATTGGTTATTATTGCAGCATCCTGAGAGTCAAGGTCGAGTGGCATTATTCCATGAATGGAAGCCGAATGTATTAGGCGATTTTCACGAAATGGGGACTCATGCGACTTACTTTTTTCAACCAGGTGTGCCTTCTCGAAATAATCCACGTACTCCAGAACGCAATTTTGAATTGACGAATCAATTAGCAGAATATCATGCTAAGGCACTGGATGAAATAGGCAGCCTTTATTATACCGAAGAAGGATTTGATGATTTTTATATTGGTAAAGGTTCTACTTATCCAGACGTGAATGGTTGTATCGGAATTCTATTTGAGCAAGCCAGTGCCAGAGGGCATTTACAAGAAAGTCAACATGGTGATGTATCATTTCCCTTCAGTATTCGCAATCAATTTCGGACTTCCCTTTCTACTATCAATGGGCTGTACGAAAATAAGCAAGCCTTTCAAGATTATCAAACGGAATTTTTTAGAGAAGCCAATAATTCCTTGCCTAAAGGAGCGCCCAAAGCTTATGTTTTCGGGAATGATAAAGATGCTGTCACAACGAATGCCTTAGCAGAACTCCTCCAACAACATCAAGTGAAAGTTTATCCGATTCAAAAGGATATTAAAGCAGATGGGCAAACTTTCAAAAAGGAGAAAGCCTTTTTGGTGCCTTGTAAACAATTGCAAGGACGTTTTGTACAAGCAGTATTTGAGAAAGTAACCACCTTTCAAGACAGTCTATTTTATGATGTATCTACTTGGACCTTACCATTGGCATTTGGCTTGCCTTATGCGGCTATTTCTGACAAGGATTTCAAAATTGATTTGTTTGATAAAGGCAAGGAAACAATAAGTGCTCCTAAAGGAAAATTAATAGGGGAAGAAAATGCTTATGCTTATGCCTTTGAGTGGAATTCTTATACGGCGCCTAAAGCCTTAGGCCGATTGTTAGCAAAAGATATCAAGGTCAAAGTAACGAATAAGGACTTCCGATTTGAAGCAGATGGAAAAGAAAAAACGATGGGTGCAGGAAGCATACTCATTCCTGTCGGAATACAAAAGAAAGAGCTTGATACGATTAAAGAAATCTTAGCAGAAATACAGGAGGAAGATGGTATAGATGTTTATAGCATATCAGGTGGCTTAACTAAAGGAGTCAATATAGGCAGTCCAAGTTTTAGTAGTTTAGAAATGCCGAAAACAGCGATGATAGTAGGCGATGGCGTAAAGGCCTATGAAGCAGGAGAGGTGTGGCATCACTTTGACCAAAGACTCAATTACCCACTTACCTTAATTGATATAAACGACTTGCGCTATGTGCAATTATCCAAGTACAATACCTTGATCATGGTGGATGGCAATTATGCCAAAATAGACTCGACCCAAAAAGCCAATATCAAGCATTGGGTCAGAGAAGGCGGTTTATTAATCACTACCAAGTCAGCCACTAAATGGGCCATCGATCAAAAGCTTTTAAAGAACAAAACTCGCTCCACTAAATTGAAAGATTCCAAAAAATCTAAAAGCATTAGTAATAAAGAATCCATCTTTCATCCCTACGCAACGCTCCGACAAAGAAAAGGCGCACAAGCGATTGGCGGTGCCATCTTTGAAGCAGAAATTGATCTGACGCATCCATTGGCTTATGGTTACACCCAATCAAAAATCCCAATTTTCAGAAACCACAGCATCTTTTTAGATCCTTCTACGAATCCCTATGCGACCCCAGTACGCTATATGGAAGCTCCTTTGTTGAGCGGCTATATTTCAAATAAAAATCTCAAGCCCTTAGCTAATAGTGCTTCCGTAGTCATAGGTGCACACGGCAAAGGTAAAATCATTGGCTTTGTAGATAATCCATTATTCAGAGGCTTTTGGTATGGCACTGCCAGAATGTTTTCCAATGCAGTCTTTTTTGGTCCGACCATCAGTTCCGCTAGTGCAAGATGATATTGGGATTACTCCTTTATAGTGTTTCAATTTATTAGTCCTTGACAGCCCAAGTTTTGTCTTTTTACGATTCTACTTCG
>JAHDDN010000045.1 GCA_020629335.1 Chitinophagales bacterium
GAATATGACTGTTAATCAAGCGAATATAATATAGGCTATTTGACCTAAAATTAAGACCTTAATCTGTTATTACAAAATTAACATACGTCCTATTGTAAGTGATAAAACAATAGACTACATTTGCGCCCGATTTCAAGTATTATTATCATTATAAGAACCCTTTTTTAAACCTATTAATTAAATAATTATGAGCATGGTATTAACGATGTTTACGACCTTATTTTCGGTAGTAAACCCGCTCGGTGCAATGCCTTTATTCCTTGCACTGACGACAGACAATACGAATAGCGAACGTAATAAGCAAGCTTTAAAAGCGAGTATTTACGTGACAGTTATTCTGATCGTCGCCTTTTTAGTGGGCGACTACATTTTGCAGTTTTTCTCGATTAGTATTGAGGGAATGCGAATAGCTGCTGGTATTCTACTAATGGCCTCTGGCCAGAACTTATTGAATGCGACTTATAAGGAGGGTCGTTCAATAGATGATAGAGTGGAAGCGGAAGCGAGTGTGAAAGAAGACATTTCTTTTTTCCCTTTAGCACTGCCGATGCTTTCTGGCCCTGGTTCCATCTCTTTATTGATTGGTATGGCGGCTGAAATGGACAGCACTTATACACAATATCTTTGGGTATTTTTAGCCATTATCATGACCAGCTTTGCCGTATTTGGCATCTTATTCCTTTCTCCTAAATTGACTAAAGTTTTAGGACGTACAGGAATCGTGGTGATGTCAAAGCTGATGGGCTTTATCGTACTGACGGTTGGTATTCAGTATATCATTAATGGTGTGCTGCCGATATTGGAATCGGTTGGTTTTGTGTTGAGATAAATATTATACCAGATCATTTAAAAGGTTGTCGTCGGTTATGTTTGGGAGGGTGACTTTTAATTGAGGGTTGGCTTGCATGGCTCTTTTGATGGCGAAGATAGCTTCTTCGTTTCTGGCCCAGCTACGGCGGGCGATGCCATTATTGACATCCCAAAAGAGCATGGATTCTAATCGGCGGTCAGCTTCTTCGCTGCCGTCTAATAGCATTCCGAATCCTCCATTGATAACTTCGCCCCAACCGACTCCTCCTCCATTGTGAAGGGATACCCAAGTAGCCCCTCTAAAAGAATCGCCAATCACATTTTGAACGGCCATATCTGCGGTGTATTTAGACCCATCGTAGATATTGGCCGTTTCTCTTTCTGGAGAGTCGGTGCCTGATACGTCATGATGATCTCTACCTAATACGATGGGACCACTGATGATTCCATCTCTAATAGCTTTGTTAAAGGCTTTTGCACATTTGATACGACCTTCACTGTCTGTGTATAAAATTCGGGCTTTAGAACCGACTACTAAGCCATTGGCTTTAGCTTCTCTCACCCACTTTAGATTATCGGCTAATTGTTGTTTGATTTCTTCGGGAGCTTCTTGGTGCATTTGTTCTAATACCTCCGCAGCGATGGCATCTGTTTTGTCTAGATCGCTTTGATCATTAGAAGCACATACCCAACGGAATGGACCGAATCCATAATCGAAACACATTGGTCCCATGATGTCTTTTACGTAGGATGGGTAGATATATTCTCCTTCTTCGTCTAGCACATCCGCATTTGCTCTTTTGGCTTCTAGTAGGAAAGCATTACCGTAATCCCAGAAATACATTTTATCTCTTTCTACTATCGTATTCACTGCTGTTATATGACGACGGATAGTGGCTTGCACTTTTTCTTTGAAAGCCTCAGGATCTGTATTCATGAGTTCGTTCGCTTCTTCGAAGCTGATGCCTGTTGGATAGTAACCACCTTTATAAGGATTATGTAAGGAGGTTTGATCAGAACCTAAAGATACTTTGATGTCTTCTCTTGCTGCTATTGCTTCCCAAAGGTCTACTATATTACCATGATAGACTAAGCAGATTGCTTCTTCATTTTGCATAGCAACTTTGGTTCTTTCTAGGAGCGCATCTAAGTCTTGGTAGACATCTTCTTCGTTTACGTAGCCATCATCAATTCTTTGACGAATGGCTGCTTCGTCTACGTCTGCAAGCAATCCTACCACTTCAGAAATAACAGCTGCTTTTGACTGAGCGCCAGACATTCCTCCCATTCCTGAACTTATAAATAGTTTGCCTTTTAAGTTGCCATCTTCTATTTTCATTCGGCCTGCATTCAAAACGGTAATGGTAGTACCATGTACTATTCCTTGTGGGCCTATGTACATGAATGAACCTGCTGTCATCTGTCCGTATTGGGTGACACCTAATGCGTTATACTTATTCCAATCTCTTGGAGAAGAATGATTAGGTATCATCATTCCGTTGGTGACTACTGCTCTGGGGGCTTCTTTATGGGACGGAAATAAGCCCATTGGATGGCCTGAATACATGGCTAAGGTTTGCTCCTCTGTCATTTCCGAAAGGTATTGCATCGTTAGTCGATATTGTGCCCAGTTTTGGAATACGGCTCCATTGCCTCCATAGGTGATTAGCTCTATGGGGTGCTTGGCTACTTTATTATCTAAGTTATTTTGAATCATGAGCATGATGGCGGCTGCTTGTTTGCAGCGGGCTGGATAATGCTCAATATTACGGGCTTTCATTTCGAATTCTGTGGGACAGAAGCGGTACATATAGATACGTCCGTAGGTATCTAGTTCTTTGGCAAATTCAGGGGCCAACTCAGCGTGGTGTTTGGGATCAAAATAGCGCAGTGCATTCTTTAGGGCTAACTTCCTTTCTTTAGCGGATAGGAAAGAGACATCTCTATTGGGAGCATGACTGGCACGTCCTTTTGGGTGTAGGGAACGGTCTGCCCATTTTGCATCTGGTAAGATATCGGGGATCCCTTCTCGGATGCTTGCTTGGAATGCTTGTATGTCTATTTGTTTTGTTTGCTGTGTTGGCATCTTTCAATTCTTTTATGACTAGAAGACGCGAATACGCGTCTGTACGGAAGTGTATTTAATGATCATCAGTTGCGGTGCAAAGACGTTGTTGCGATCCGTGAGATGGACGTTGCGGTGCAACGTCCCTACGACGGGATTTCCAAATTTAATTGGTCTTGCACGTATTCGACTAATTGGTCGTTTGGGACTTCTTTTTGGACTCGGTTACGCCATTCTGTTTTGTCGGTAATTTCATTGGCTAATGATTTACCTAATTTTAGATTACGGACGGTTACGACTCCTTTTTCGAATTCATTGCTGCCTAATAGGATGGCTATTCGGCAATTCTTTTTATCGGCATATGATAGCTGTTTTTTGAGGGCTTTTCTAGTGCCATAAAAAACTTCTGTTGGTATACCTGCGCTTCTTAGCCTTTGGGCGATTAATTGATATTCTGACATCATTTCATCATCGAATAGTACTACGAATACAGGGCCATCTGCTGCTGCTTTAGCTGCATTTGCATAAGGTAGGATAGCTGCTAAACGATCTACCCCAATAGATGCACCTGTAGCAGGTACTTTCATTCCTAATAATTTTTCTACTAAGCCATCATAGCGACCACCTCCGCAAATAGCTCCTACTTTACGCTTTTGCCCTTTTTTGTCCTTGAACTTTAGGTTAGAGACTGCTTCAAATACGGGGCCTGTGTAATAGGCCATTCCTCTAATTAGCGTTGGATCAAATTGTATATTGGCAGAGTTGTAGCCTAATTTTTGGAGCATTTCATCCATACGGACTAATTCTTGGAAGCCTTCTCTGGCTAATTCGTTGCCGCCTAATTGTGTGTCTAAGCTTGTTAGTATTTCTTGGCGGCTTCCGATTTTCCCAAAGTGATCTAAAAAGTCGGCTATATTAGAGATGATTTCATTGTCAAGTCTTAAGCCTTTGATTTTTGCACCTGATCTTTCTTCTCTTCCTGGGCCTAATTCTTGGATAACGGCCTCTTTACCTATCTTATCATATTTATCAACAACTCTGAGGATAGCTTGTTCTTGCTCTTCTTCATTTACTCCGATAGATTGTAAAAATCCTTTGAGCATTTTACGATTATTGACTTTGATACTGAAGGTATCTCTTGGCATTCCGACTGCTTCCAAGGCTTCCATCAAGATAATGGCAGCTTCTGCATCGGCGGCTACTTCGCTTGAGCCGACGGTATCAAAATCTATTTGCCAGAATTCTCTGTATCGGCCTGGTTCTACTTTGATTTCGTAGCGATAAACGGGACCATATTGGTAGCGACGAAATAAGGGAGTTTTGCCTTCGTGTAATTGCCCTTTGATGTAGTCTTTCCACAATCGCTCGGCATAGACTCTGGCGAGTGGGGCGGTTAAGTCGTATCGCAGGGATAGGAAGTGATTTTCCATGAGGACTTGTCCCCATTCGTCTTGTATTTCGGTGCCATTGGTCGCTAGTACTGGCTCGATTTCTGGGTTTTTGAAGGAGTAGACGCCTTTGTCTACCGTATCTTCATCGGGCATGTATTTGCCTAAGCAATCTGCATACTCCAAAACGGGGGTATCCCAATGTTCGAAGCCATAGGATTGGTATACCTTGGCGGCGTTTGTAATGATTTGTTGTTTGAGGCTGCTTAGAGATGGATCGGAGTCTCTGAAGCCTTTTATTTTGCGAGGGATGTTACCTCTTGTTTTGGCTGTTTTTTCCATGGGTTATTATATGATGCCCCTTGGGGGCTGTGGTGGATGTGCTGCGCACAGCCTTTTTATATGGCGCCCCTTTGGGGGCTGTGGTGGATGTGCTGCGCACAACCTTTTTATATGGCGCCCCTTCGGGGGCTGTAGTGGATGTGCTGCGCACAACCTTTTTATATGGCGCCCCTTCGGGGCTGTGGTGGATGTGCTGCGCACAGCCTTTTTGTATGGCGCCCCTTTGGGGGCTGTGGTGGATGTGCTGTGTACGTCCTTTTGTATTGGCTTAGGGATGGTAGCGGTATGTGGCGTATATGGGGCAGCTTATGGAACTTAGGTAGACGTAGGCTGGCCCGAAGGGCAGACAAGTATACCTTAGTGGAGTAGCTGACACATAGCCACATGAGAGCGGACAGCCCGACCATGCGCCTTCGGCTTAATGATAAACGCATAATGATGAATGATGAATTGGCTTGTGCTACGCATTTCGCCTTTTCGAACGCATGGGAAGCCCCAAGATAATGATTTAATGCATAATGTTTAATGACTCGTACGTTAATTGGTTATATTCCATTAATCGTCCAGATTGGGCGACTATAAGGGTCGCAGCTACATCTTTATTATTAATCAATGCTTAGCTCAATAGCACTCGTCTATTTGCACAATGAACTCGTTTAAAGTTTTTCTGCTGGCTTAGAAAATGGCTATTTTTCCGTACTTCTGCGTTATTTTATCGGCCCGTAGCGCTGCTATGCACCTCAAAAATGCCTTGAATTACGAAAAAATAGCTTATTTTCAGCATCACCATAAAACTTTAAATGAGTTCAATAAAAAAAGCATTACTCTAAATAGAGTAATGCTTTTAAGTCCCGCCGCCCAGGATCGAACTGGAAACCTCTGGAACCACAATCCAGCGCTCTACCAGTTGAGCTACGGCAGGATTTTTTTATGATGATTATAGGTTTTTATAGCATTCATTTTTTGAATTGTTCGGCAAAGGTAAATAAATTTATAAAATTTGACAATAGTTATTGTACATTATCCTAAACAAATTGTTTGGGAGATGTTTGCGTGTATTGATATTAAAACGTAAAGGAAGGTATAAAGTTCCATTATAGGAGGGAAAGGCTAAAACAATTGGGATTAAAAATGGGGTGACAGTCAAAAATATAGGGAACATTGAGCCGACTCAAAAACAGGACTCACTTTTAAAATTATGGGAGTATAAACATGTAAGACTGCCACCCGCTGCTAATTGGAGAATAGTCAAAGATACTTAAAAAGGGTTCCATAAAAATTATCATTATTATTTATCTGTTCAGAATTAATGACGAAATGCAGATTTTTCAGGATGAAGTTACAGAAAAATGTACCCTGCAACAATCGATTTATTCAGCGTGTTAATGGCACATATATGAAGGGAATTTTTAATCTATCAACTTAGTTTATAATATTGAAAAGAGGATAACAAAGCCTCTTTATTTATCTCAATTACAGAGAATTGTTGATTACTTTATTAATCATTATAACAAATTTACAATTTATACTAAGGAAACATAATTCCTGCATAAGATATAACTAACTATTTTTCGATAACATAATACTTTAGAATGACGTGTTCCCATGCGTTAAACTAGAAATCTCGACTTTTGAACGGGGAGTTCATAAGTGTTTGATGTACTAAGTTTATCACTCCCTCCTGTGGAAATCTTCATTCCTCATTGATTAGTCAATTTCAATTGGCAGCTAGATCCTACTAGCTGAATGGACGTCCTATTCCATTGGCTATCAGTGTATAAAGTGTACTCATTTTTTAATTTTTAAACTTAATAAAGCATGAATTTTAAAGCGATTTTATCGTTAATGGGCTTGGTGTGCCTATTACTAACGAGTTGTTCAAAGGAAGAAATTACACCACTTAGTAGTTCGACTACAAGTATTAGCACTCACAACATTGCATCTGTTGCAAAAGCCGACCCAGGAGATGATGATACGGTTAATAATCCCAATATTATTGTCATTCTTTCTGATGAAGAGGGTAATGGTTTGGGAGATTATATGATTAGGTTTACCAGAGGTAATCTGGGAAATGGGAATGGTAATGGAAACAGTAATGGCAATAATGTTACTGAGGAATATACGAGTGAGGAAGGTATTGCCTCTTTCACTGATTTGCAGAGAGGTTTTTATCAAGTAAGAATTTTTGATACTGAGGATGAATTAGTTTATGATCAGGAATTAAAGGTTCAAAAAGATAGAGAAATTGGGATTACGCTTAAGTAGTAATCATTAGTGAGGGATCGCCTTTTAGGGGGCGGTCTCTTTTTTTTTGTGGCTATAAGTACCTAAACATAAATAATCATCACTTTTGATGGCTTAATTTTGCGCTGTACTGCGTTACTTTTTTTAGTAATAGCGCTGCTATTCCGTCAAAAAAGTGCCTTGTTCAGCATAAAATTAATCTCATCAAAGAAGTGTCGATTATTTTCATTCAGGTACTTATTAACCTTCCTTTGCTATCTTGCTTATTTTTTTTTGATATTGCAGTTCCCACTTGGTACCTTTTGTAGTTGGGATCAATTGAATTTTCCCTTTAATCATCATTAGCATATCGTTGATAATTTGTAGTCCAAATGAGTCTTCTTTTTGAGCATTATCTGGTATTCCCTTTCCATCATCATAGATGTACAGGTACTCTCCCTCTTCTTTACTTTCAAAAGAGATTCCTATCATTCCATTTTCTCCCTCTTCATGGGCATGTTTGAGAGAATTGACCACTAGTTCATTGACGATTAAACAAATAGGCATTGCTTCATCCATGCCTAAATTTAGCTCTGCTGGAATATTAATTTGTATATCCAGCTCCTCTTCTTTTTGGTAGGTATAGATCAGCAGTTCAACGATTTCTGAGATATATTCTTTATAGTTAACTTTCTTATTATTTTCAGGGCTTTCGTATAGTTTTAGGTGTAAGCTGGCCATCGTTTGCGCTCTTAATTGCATTTCTTTAAAAGCAGCTTTAGAAGTGGCGTTGGGGGCTTTTTTTTCTTGTAGGTGTAATATTGAGTCAAAGATAGTGAGGTAATTTTTGATCCTGTGATGGAGATCACTCATCAAAGCCTGTTCTAGTATCACTTGTTCTTTATGGGCTTGGATTTCTTTTTCTCTCAATTCTGTTTGATAATCAGCATCTCTTTGAGTCAATTCTTTTACTCTTTGCTTATCGTATAATTTTACATTTTCTTTCTCAAGTAGCAAAGCATATTCATACGCTTTTTTAAAATCTTTTTTTAGCGCATAAAACTGATGCTGGCATTTATAGAATCGGCCATAGAGTGCTTCACTTGGTAGTTTATCAATCGATTGTTTTACTTCTTCTAAACACTTAGCTGCTTTATCTATTTGCTTTAAGCGTAAATATAATTCTGCCAAGTAAAGCAAAGAAGAGTCCACTTGCATGCTTTCTTTATTTGCTTTTCTTTTTTCTAAAGCTGCTAATAAATATTTTTCAGTATTATCATAATCTTTAATCCCATTGTAGGATAAGCCGAGATTATTTAAAGCGGTAGCGTTACTTATTTGATAATCGGGATCTGCTATTACTTCATGCAGGTATTCAATTGCTTTGTGATATTCGTTTAAGCCTAAATGCAAAGTACCTAAATTACTTTTTATCCTTGTTTCATCACTTTTCAATCCATTATTTTGGCTTATTTTCAATGCCTTATTTAGGTAAAACAAGGAGTCTTTATAGCTTTGAATTTTATTTTTAATTGCGCTTAAGCCTAAATAAATACCAATCAAATTCTTTGCGTCCTTCGCTTTTTCTGAGCACTTGATTGCTTTTAGGTAATACTCTTGAGCTAATCGCAATTTTGATTGTTTTTCTAATACAAAAGCAATATTGAAGTAAGCAATACCAAGTTCTTTAGTATAATCGTATTTTTTATATATTTCAACTGCTTTTTGGTGATAGATTTCCGCTTCATCATATTTTCTTTTATTGGCTCTCATAAAACCAATCTTATCATAACATTCAGCAGTTTCTTTAGCTAGATTATTTGCTTTTGCTATCAATAAGTATTGATGAATAAGCGCTTCAGCTTTTAGAAAATCTTTTTGGAAGTGATAAACTACTGCAATCCTACTTTCTGCTCCTATTTCCAGATCTATTTCTTGATAAATTTTGCTTAGGGAAGAGGCTTCAGATAAAAAGCTATGTGCTCTTTCATAGCGACTGTTAAGGTAGGATTTTTTACCCTCTTCAATTAAATGCTCAATTTGTTCACGCTTACCATAATTAAATACTCCCATTTTAACTACATTTTGCTTTATTTACTTAAATTTATGTTTGAACATCAAAATAGTAACTACTCAGAATTAATTGGGGCTTAAAAAGAGCGTCAATGACAATAAAAACGCTATTTTTATGCTCTAAAGCATTTAGACTGAGTTGTTACATCGAATATAATAAAAAAATCCAAGCATTTAAATATGAAAGCCATTCGAATTCTAATAGTTGAAGATGAAAAATTAATTGCTAAAAAGCTTTCTGATGATTTAGAAAAGTTAGGTATTCAGACCATAGATATACTGGCAAGGGGGGAGGATGCTATTGATTTAGTGAAACAAAATGTCTCTATTGATCTTATTATCATGGACATAGAGTTGCAGGGGAAATTAAATGGTATTCAAACTATACAAAAGATTCATGAGATTCAGAGTATTCCTGTCATCATTTTAAGCTCTAAAATAAGTAGAAACTATATCGAAGACGCTTCTAATGTTTCTATCTATGCTTTTTTACCTAAACCCTTTAATGCGCTTACGATAAAGGTAAGCATAGAAATGGCTTTAAATCTCTTTAAAAAAGAGGTTGATACTCATTTACGTTTTCAAGGGAATGTTAAAATTGCTCCAAAAGATAAAATATTTATAAAAGACAAGAGACAATACTTTAAGGTTCATAAAGAGGATATAATGTATGTAAAAGCGGATAAGAACAATTGTTTACTTTTCACCACTGACGATGATAAATATATGTTCACGATGAGTATGCTGAAGTTTCAAGATAAATATCACTACCTGAGTTTATTTAAAATACACAAGTCTTATCTAATCAATATGGATAAAGTGGCAAAGTATAATACAGAGACAGGCAATCATTTTTGTTATCTGACTCCTCATGGCAAAGTCAAAGAAATTGATCAAAAAGGAATCGAATTACCGATTAGCAGACATCATTGGGTTGAATTTCAAAATCAGATCAGAAGTTAAGAAAATGGATGGGCTAAAATTAAAAATTGGCAGCAGTCTATAAAATAGGAAACACTGAGCATATAAAAGAATTATAATTAGGTTCTCTTGTTAAAGGGTATTCTTATGAAAAATATTAACGGGAGTAAATGTAGAGATAGACTGCTGCCTTATTCATTACTACTTTGGAGAATACGTACAAATATACGGCAGGCGTCTTTCATTAAAAAGCGTCCATCATAACACGACACTACAAATATGCCATAACACTAACAAGTGGACAAAAAAAAAGCTCTAAAGGTCATAAAAAACCGACGAAATAACTATCGACATTGTACGATCTTATCAATACCCTTTATTATTTCTTGAAAATCTTATAAAACAACAACCAACGGTATAAATTACCTTATGAATGCTTACAAAAAGCTCTTCATCAAATTTATAAAAATCATTATGTATACTTAACTACACAACTGGAAACTAAGCCAAATTTTTTTACGTTAATATAATTGTATGACAGAGATTAAAAAAGGTATGATTATCATAAATAGAATAAGTTTAATGATTTTATATTTTTCGATAAATACCTTCTTAAGCAATTAACGTCAACTACTTAATAATAACATTTTTTCACGATATTTTTAAATTTTACTGACCTAAAATGATTAGAGTTAAATAATTATTCTACAAAGATGTAACATTTGTATAGTATTAACCATATACTATTGAACTCAGATATTATTTATTAGCGACAAGTTCTTAGAAGAAATAAGGCTTGCTTACAATACACCAAGGTGTTCTTATGATGGAGGTCATGAGTCATTTTGGTGATGAGGAAGCACCCTTTATTTATCCTCCCTTTTAGATTTTTTGCTTTCAAAATAGATAGCTCACTCTTAGTGAAAAACTATTCCTTGACAGACATGCATGCTCATCTGTATGGAGAAGTTATATCTACAGCTATCTACACATATTTTATTTACCAAACTAACTTTTACAAGATGCAAATACCAAATTTCAGAATCTTGTTAGTGGGCTTCCTATGTCTTGCCTTAATGACAAGCTGCACTAAAGAAGATTTAAGTAAGGAAATCAATAATTTCACAACTGCAGACACTCAAAAGCCTACAGGCTTAGCACCAATTACCTATGGTAGTAAAGGGGCTGGCGGTGATAATGAAAATGACAACAATCCTGATGTTATAGTCACTATAAATGATGAAAATGATACCGCTATAGTGGATCATTTAATAGTCATGACACATAACAACAATGGGAATAACGGAAATGGAAACGGAAACAGCGGAAACGGAAACGGGAATGGAAATGGAAACAGTGGAAATGGAAATAATGGGAATGGGAATCCAGTCTATTCCGCTTACACAACTGAAACAGGCATTGCCATATTACACCATTTAGAATCTGGCAATTATACAATTGACGTTTATGATGAGGAAGATAACTTAGTTTATACCGCCTCTAAAACGATCATGGAAGAAAGAGAAGTCATACAAATAGTACTTTAGTACTGAAGGAAATGATTTAATAAAAGGCGGCTTAGCTTGATCAACTAAGCCGCTATTTTATTTTAACTGCGAAAAAGGAAAGCTTAATTTCCACTTACATCCTTTAGCAATTTCTAAAGATTCAATCTCTCCTTTTAGACTATTAACCATCGTTTTAATAATCTTAATACCATAAGACTTGCTCTTTTTAAAATTAAAATCTTTTGGCATTCCTTTTCCGTTATCACTAATCGAGAAATACTGTCTATCAGCTATCACTTCATAAGCGATATTGATATGACCATCATTGCCCTCAAATGCATGTTTAAAGCTGTTCACGACCAATTCATTAATAATCAAGCCTATTGGAATGGCCGCATCCATCCCTAAAAATGTGTTTTTAGGAATGTCAATATCAAAACTAACATTACTCTTTTTAAAGCTGATCAGCAAAGACTCCATTATCTCATGCACATAATCATATAGCTTCACTTCATGACTATTCTCTGGATCATCATAAAGCTTCCTATGTAATTTGGCCATAGTAACCGCTCTAAGCTCCATTTCTTTGAAAGCATCTTTAGAAACTTGATCTTCCACCTTCCTATGCTGCATATTTAATAAGGAAGAAAAGGTATTTAAGTAGTTTTTTACTCTATGATGCAAATCTTTCATCATATTTTGCTCTAAAGCTCTCTTTGACTTCAGATGCTCGATTTCCCTTTCTTTTAACTCCGTCTGATAAACGGCATCTTTTTGTGATATTTCTTTAGCTAATTGACTAGTAAAAGCCTCTTGAGTTTTTTCTGTAATAAAGGAGGCATATTTGAAAGCATTAAAATAATTTTTTTTCTGTTTGTAGAAATCCTTCTTCAACTCAAATAACTGCAATAAAAGTTTATCATTAGGCGCCCTTTGTAATAATTTATCTAATGCTTGAATATAGAAGTTTGCTTGATCTAAGCTTTCTATCTTAATATAAAAGGTAGCCAGATGATAATAAGAAGAACCAATTCTAAATAAATCCTTTGTTTGCTCCCTAATCGCTAAAGCCCTTAATAAATAAGCTTCAGCCTTCGGATATTCTTTTTTATGAAAATAAGCTAAACCCAAGTTATTTAAAACGATATGCTTTCGGAAGTTTTCAAAATGAGGATCCATTTCTACTTCTCGCAAACACTCAATCGCCTTTTCAAATTCATCTTGTTCTAAATAATTTAACCCCTTAGAACTCTTCGCTGCTAATATCCTATCAGGAGATTGCATCTTATCCCCAAGCTCTAAAGCCTTATCAGCATACAACATCGCTCCCTTAAAATCCTTTACATTAACTTTTGTGGAAGCCAAGGATAAATACACCTTATGCAAATTAGCCCAATCATTAACCGCCTCTGAATATTTTACCGCCTTCAAGCTATACTCCTGAGCTAATTGGTATTGATCCAGATTGACATGAATATATCCAATATTGAGATAAGCTATCCCCAACTCTCTATCCATACCACATTCCTTATAAATATTGGCCGCACTCCGATGATAAATTTCTGCATCAGCATAAAATCCTCTATTTGCTTTAAAAAAACCAATTTTATTCAAACAATCTCCAATAGATGGAAGAATATTATGCGCTTTTGCCAAACTTAAAGACTCTAATAATAAGTTATAAGATTCCTGATAATTCTTTTGATAAAAATGCACTATCGCAATTCTGCTATTCGCACTAACTATTAAAGCAACCTCTTTATATAAGCGACTCAGTACTAAAGCTTCTTCCAAAAAACTCATAGCACGCTCATAACGCTTATCTCCATAAGCCTTCTTACCTGCCTCAATCAATCCACGAATATTATCACGCTTATCATAAAAGATGGCCATATTCTTCCTTAATTTGATTAAATCTCACTAATTTTATATCGAACAATTTTAAGCTCATTTTATAATGAGCTTACAATGTTACACAAAAACAGAATTTTAAATCAAATTTCCCATTATGAGTACTATTAAAATATTAATTGTAGAAGACAATTGGATGGTTTCTGATCAATTAGCCGCCGAGCTAGGAGATCAAGGACTAGAAATCGTCGATCAAGTAGAAAAAGGAGAAGAAGCCATCGAACTAATATCCGAAAATAATAACATAGACCTAATCATCATGGATATTGATTTAGCTGGCCAACTCAATGGATTTGAAACCGTCAAAGAAATACACGAAATCCAAGAAATTCCTGTCATCTATCTCACTCAAATGCCTACGGAAGAAAATCTGATTAAATCAACAGAAACAGCCAACTATGGCTTCCTTCCCAAGCCCTTTGATCTTTTAACACTCACCAAAGCAATCGAAAGAGCACTACTCTATTTCAAAAACGAAATAAAAGACGAAAAAGCATTTACTAGCAAAACCTCTACCGCCTCTGCTAATCAAATTTTTGTAAAAAATAGCATCGGCAAATACTACAAAATTACCAAAGACGAAATTCTCTATGTCAAAGCCGATGGAAGCTGTTGCACGATCGTCACGCCCAACAAAAATCACCCTTTCTCTTTCAATTTGGCCAAGTTCAAACAAAAATATCATCAACTAAATTTATTCCACTGCCACAAATCCTTTCTCATCAATATGGATAAAGTAGCTGGTTTCTATCCCGAAAATAGCATTCATAAAGTCGTCCTAACAATCGATGGAAAACATAATCACAATAAACCTCCCAATACAGAAACCGCTTCCCAAGAGGCAATACACAGCATCCCAATCAGCAAAAAGAATTGGGACGAGTTTAAAAGGCGATTGAGAAATATGTAATTTTTCACACACTAGCATTTACTTTTCTAAGAATAAATATTAACTTTATTGGGGCTTACCATGCGCTCGTAAATGAAGCATAAAGTAGAAATAATTTATCATTCATCATTATGCATTAAACATTCGCCGAAGGCGCATGGTCGGGCTGTTCGCTCTTATGTGCCTATGTGCCAGCTATTACGCTAAGCGCTGCTTGTCTCTAAGGAGCCTGCGCATCGCTAAGCTACATAAGCTGTCCCATTACGCCACATACCGCTGCCATCCCTAAGCTGTCCTCCCTTGGGGGAGGTGTCCGAAGGGCGGAGGGGGACCAGTGTACCAACGTACTAACATACCTAATACCCAAATCATCCATGAGACTAATACAACAAAGCAAACTTTATTATCAAGAAGGTAATTCCGATAAAGTTTATGAAATAGATTTATGCGAAATCAACGCCCAACAATACCTCGTTAACTTCAGATATGGGAAAAGAGGATCAACACTCAGAGAAGGTACCAAAACTGATTTAGCCGTCGATCGATCCAAGGCCGAAAACATATTCAATAAGCTAGTCAACGAGAAAAAGAAAAAAGGCTATCAAGAAGAAGGTGAAACACCTACTACTCCCCCTACACCTGTTGCGCCCACAATTAGTTACCCCAGTAATACCGAATATCCCGGTAAAAGAGTACTCCTTCAATATCTCCAAGAATACACCAGTAACCTAAAACCATCCAATACACCACCACCATCTCGCCCCAATACGCAAGCCACTCCCAAGAAAAAATCCAAAGGCGGAATATGGGGAGCTATCAAAAAAATCACAAGCAGCAGCTCAAAAAAGAATACTAAAAAAGAAAAAGAACCAATAGAACGCATTAAAAAGCGTCCCTTACGTAGGATCATCTGGAGAGCTGCAGAACTAAAGCTCACAGAAGCTCAAGATTATATACTGGCACTTCCACTCACAGAAGAAGCCATTTATTTATACACCCTAAGTTATGCATTGGGAAGATGTTGTGATCAACAAGCAATCCCCAACTTAGATCGAATCATCAATATGCGAACCACTCCAGCCATAGTGGCCATCGCTAAAGAGGCAAAGATGAGTTTGCTATCTCCCAATGATCAAAAACAATGGGCCGCTGATATACTGGATCAGCTTCCAACTCAAATTAGTTCAGTCATCAATAATGAAGCTGAATTCATCACAGCAATCAATACACAAGTCGAAGGCTTAATAGGCCATTATGAACTAATCGCTCATCTCTATTTAATTTCTCCCTACTATCCCAATATTCAACGTAACTTGCTCAATTGGGCTAAACAAGCGCCATTAAAAGGAGGCGGCTATTTCCAAATCATCAGACAACTATTCAAAACAGCTGAATTCAAAGAAGATGCCGTCATGTATGGTGCCCTTAACTACCGTGTCTATCAGACTAAATCGACCTTCTCCACCAGCAATTATGGGGGCATCTATATTGGTAATCAATGGGTCAGAGCAAAAGAAGAACTTAAAAGAAATAATTCTCGTTTAGGATTCTCAGCAGAAACTAGAAAGTATTTACAAAAAAGAAGCTGGAGAATGCTGGCTAAAAAAGGCCAGTCACAAGACTTACACTATGTAAAAATGGCCACCGGTATACTCTTAGCTTATAATGATGAATCCAGCACTAAAGGCTATCAAGAATCCTTCTACAAATACGAAAGAAATGATAATGGCCGATGGCAAAGAAATCGAAGAATTGTTAACTATAAAACCAATAGTAATCATCATACCTTCAATAGCATACTCTATGGCAATAGCCAAAGATTCGTAAATAGTGCCAGTTATCAATGGACAATAGCTAAAGACAGTGAAAACGAAAGAAGATCCTCTTTCCGAGAAGAAGCATACCCTCAATTATGGGATCAAGTGCCACAAGGACTCATGCATCTCTTAGCTGAAAGTGAGTCATCTGAAGTTCATGAATTTGCTGCTAAAGCAGCTGAAGCTAATAAAAGCAAAATTGCCAACTTAGCAGATATATCATTTATACAAATGATCTTAGCTAAAAACTATAGTAATACCGCTCGTTTTGGGCTTTCTTTAGCTAAAGAAATATTCGATCCTGCGAATCCTAATGTCGACTTATTAAATACTATCATCAATTCTCCTAAAGATTTTATCCGACAAGAAGGGATGGAGATGATAGAAAATAGCCAAACTCAATTAAGCAAACAAATTGATTTCTGGGTCATGCTCTTGTTCAACCCACATTCAGATGTAGTGGTATGGACTAATCAATTATTTTCAATGAGTTCTTTTAGCGATCAAGAATCCATGCAAATTGTGGCTAAATCTATTGCTAAAATGATGGGCTATAATGCCGATGCTACCGAAGATGAAAAAGCAACCATCTTAGCCGCTACTGCCAATCTACAACAACACTTTGAAAAGCAGTTAGCCACTTGCAATTTGCAAATTGTCTATGACCTCTTAGATCATCCGCTTGCAGAAGTACAAGTAATGGCAGCTACTATTCTACTAGTACACGAAACAAGCGTAGAAGAACTACCAGATGAAATCTTACTAGGACTAATCAATGGAGAAACACCTGAACTAAGAACTGTAGGCACTCAATTATTAGGCAGACTTTCGGAAGAAGCCTTATTAAAGAAAGAGGATTTACTACTTGCCTTATGTCTTTCTCCTTATGCAGAAGTACGCCAAAATGTACAGCCAAGTATTGAAAAATTGGCCAAGCAAAATGAAGACTTTGGAGAAAAAGCAGTTAAAACATTGGTTCCAAATCTACTTAAAAAGGAAGAGCATGAAGGGCGTGATGCCGACCTCGCCCAATTGCTACAAGGACCATTGGAGCCTTATCTAAATAAAGTAGATGTAAAAATGGTGCTCAAACTCATTCGCTCTCCACGTAAAGCCGCCAATGAAATGGGCGATTACTTATTACATAAACACCTCGACCCTAAAGACTTGACGATGCGCCAAATCGTGCGCTTAAGTAATAGCGAGATAGCGCGAACTCGCCAATGGTGTTGGAATGTTTATAAAAAGAATAAGAGCCGTATCAAAGTGGAGCTAGAAGAAGCGGTCAGAATAGTAGATAGCAAATGGGATGATAGTCGAGATTTTGCCTTTGATTATTTTCGTAATGAATTGAAAGAAAAAGATTGGACACCCGCTATCTTAATTAGTATTTGTGATAGTGTCAATCCTCCAGTTCAGCAGTTTGGGAAAGAGCTAATCGGACGCTATTTCAAGGAGGAAAATGGCGAGCAGTATTTGCTGCAATTAAGCCAACACCCAACTGCTAACTTACAGCAATTTGCGACGAACTATTTAGAGCAATATGCGGCTGGTGATATCAAAAAACTAGAAGAACTAAAGCCTTACATCATCACGGTTTTATCTTCTATCAATAAATCGAGAGTCGCTAAAAAACGAGTCATGCAGTTCTTACATCAAGAAGCACTCAAAGATAAAAAAGCCGCTCAAATTGCTGCCGATATTTTCACTCGTCAATCCTTAACGATGGCGATTACCGAAAAGGCTCGTTATATCGACATGATGCTGGATTTGAAATTGCATTATCCTGATATTGAGGTGCCGTTGGTGTTGAAAGAAGTGAGAACGTATGAACCGAATAACTGATAAACTTTTTAACGTTTGAACTTTTTAACGTTAATAAAACTATAAGAGCTATGTTGTTTAATTATAAATATGGTGGTACGAGTACGGTAGAGAGTAATGCCCGATCTACGGATATGAATTTTGTGCCTGATGCCTTGCGTGAGCCTACTTTTTTTAATGGGCAATTGAATCAGAAAATTCCATTTAGAGAAGCTATTTCGGCTTTGCATGATGTGGTCATTTCTGATCATCGTTATACGCCTAAAGAGCGGGATGCTTATCTTCGATGGGCGGCTGCTCAGGAGGAACAGTACTTAGAAGAAATGATGGCGGAAGGTGCCCAGGTAAAAGAAAAGGTTAAACTCATCAGACGAGAGTTACAAGAAATGAATAAGGAATCTAATAAAATATTAGGGCCTTATTGGCAAGCAAGAGGTAAGTATTTTAACTATCTCTATCAAAAAGATAAAGAGACTTGGTACGTTTTAGATCCTGTGATTACTGTGCATCCTGATGAATTATTTTTTGAGTGTTTTAGTCAAGATGAGTCTTCTTATGGCCGCTTGGGTTGTAGCTATGAAGTATTCAAAAACATCGGTGATTTTGAATGTGGAACTACTAATATTGACTATTCAGAATCGCTCTATAAGGAGTTTCAAAAAATAAGAAAATACAAGGATACGGATTTTGTGGTAGCTCCTTCTGGATTTGAAGTAACGACAGAAAATGAAGATAGTTTTAAGGAGCTAAAAATCGACTTACCTGAAAGTTGGGTAAGAGGATTTTTGCAAGTAAGCTCAGCAATGACTTTGGATTCAGTGGAATTTGACTTGCATCCATTAGACATGTATAATTTTTTATTCATTCTCAAGCGAAATAAGGAAAAGCAAGGGCCACGTTCTATTCGTTTTCAACTAAATCCAGGAGAGCCAATTAAGGCTGTTTTTGAGCCGTGGAATTATGAAGTAAATTGTGGTCGTAGTATTTTCAAAGGAGACAAAGCGCATGAAATTCGTATTTGGGGACGTAGGCGTTTATTAATTTTAGAACGATTAATTCCTGTTGCTAAATCGTTTAAAGTACAGTTATTGGGTAGTGGGTTACCTTCTTTCTTTATGGCTGATTTGGGAGATATGAATTTCACTTTAGGGCTTTCTGGCTGGACTAAAAATGATTGGTCACGTGCAGGCAATTTTGACCTATTAGCTCCACGTGCTGAAGTAGACTTATTTACTAAGAGCAAAATATTCGACACCTTAAAAGAAAACTGGGTGGAAAGTGCGGAAAGTCTATCTAATCGAATGAACTTAGATATTGCCATTATCAAGGGAGCTTTGGCAGCTTATACACAAGCAGGACGAGTGATTTATGATGCCAATAAGAAAGTTTATCGAGTAAGAGAGTTAAGTCGAGAACCATTACCATTTGAACAATTGCGTTTTGCGAATGAAAGAGAACAAAACGCCACTCAATTTATCGCACAAAATGCAGTAAATATTAATTCAGAAGCCGTAAGTGATGGGGCTATTAAAATAAGTGGAGTAGTGAAAGAAAAGAAATCCAAGCATCACACTAATCTATTAATTGACAGCGATCAGCGCTTGAAAAAAGCAGATTGTACTTGTCGTTTTTATAGAAGCAATAAATTGTACAAAGGCCCTTGTGAGCATATTTTGGCCAGTAGAATGATGCATTCCAAGATTAGAGGGAATTAATCCTCTTCTTCTTGGCTTTTATTCATGGCAAATAGACTCTCTTTTGAGTAGTAGTCAATGATCGGGTCATCATAATAATTTACACTTATTTCGCCAGTCTCTTTTTTCTCTATATGCTTGAGATACTGAATAAAGATATAACGCTCTTGATTTGTAATGACTGGAAAATCATAATACTTTGATCTATACTTAAAGGCTAATTTCCCTTTAGCGGCTGTTCTATCTTTGACAAAATCTAAATGCTTATTAAAACGATTTTGGATAAAATCATTGAGTAATTCTCTTTTTTCTTTCGGCTCGAAATCAAATATTTGCTGATGCAGAGATTGATCAATTTCAAAGCCTACACTATTGCGCTGCGAACTCATCGCAGCAAACATAGTGGTACCCGTTCCCATAAACGGATCTAAAACCATATCTCCTTTCACTGAAAACATCTGAATCAATCGATAAGGCACCTCAAAAGGATAAGCTCCACTCCGATCTCTCGAATGGCTATTCTTCATTCGCTGAAAAGTCCCTTTCATTTCCCAAGTATCCGAAAACCACTGATTACGCTCTTCCCAAAAATAAGCCGAATGATTTCGATTTTCTTTAGGTCCCGTGGCTAATAAACTGCGTTTTTTCCCTTTTCGGAAGATCAATATATACTCATGCTCCAAGGTGATATAAGCATTGGGTGGATACATCCCAGAACCCATAAATTTAGTCGGGGAGTTTGTAGGCTTCTTCCAAATAATAGAAGGCAATGACTGAAAACCCATCTTAGCAAAACACTCAATAATACGACTGTGGTTATTAAACAACTGAAAATTATGGTTAATGGTCCGTGTCGCATCTCCAATATTAATACAAGCAATTCCCCCCGGCTTAATCACCTCATTAATTCGCTTCCAACATTGATCTAATAATTGATGCATCATCTCATAAGCCTCCATAGCCCTCCCCTCTTCAATAGCTGGTCCTATTGCAGTATTTTGCTTGTGAAATATATCATCCCACATCTCAATCATTGGATAAGGAGGAGAAGTAAGCACTAAATCTACTGACTGATTGGCTATTCCTTCCAATGCCAATCCATTTGATGGCCATATTTGATGCCTTGTTTGCATAATAAATGTTATAATTTC
>JAHDDN010000549.1 GCA_020629335.1 Chitinophagales bacterium
TTATACTGACCTTTTAAGAATGCGGAGAGTAAGGGATTCGAACCCCTGGTACCTCACGGTACAATAGTTTTCAAGACTACCGCATTCGACCACTCTGCCAACTCTCCGATGCAAACATACGTTAGCTTTTTCGATTACGCAAATTTAACAAGCAAAAAAATTCACAGAGTTTTAAATAATATTATAAGCTATTGATTTCCAATGTTTTTTAGACATTTATTTTAGGGGCTTCCCATTAGGGGGCCAAAAGAGATTTTCAAGACGCTAAAGTCTAATAAGGCCCCCTAATGGTCAGGCTGTCCGCTCTTATGTGGCTATGCCGCTCCCACTCTGCTAAGTGCTGCTTGTCTTCCCTTCGGGCAAGCCATCGCATCACTAAGCGCCGTAGGTCACAGCATAGACGCCACATACCGCTACCATCCTTAAGCCGAAATCATTAACTTTTAAACTGAAAAACACCCATATTGGGAGAAATCTCTGACTACAAGCTATAAGCACCTATCTAAAAGCATCTTAAGATATTTTGTTGCTTCTACTAAGTGAATGGACAGAATTGCTCTTCATTTATGACTGCTTCATTTTCACTTATGCTGCGTTAAATTCTCCTTAAATAGCACGCTATGCTCGTCAAATTTGCCTTGCCTAAGTAAAAATGAACCTAAGCCATAAAAGTAATTTAATTTTGTCCACTCACTTAAGAATAATGCCGATGCTTAATTAAGTTGACCACTTGTTCAAAATACTTGACATCCATCTCTGTGAAATCATCCAATTCAGTACTATCTATATCCAAGACCATTTTTACCTCCTCTCCTACTACTAAAGGCACCACGATCTCAGAGCGAGAAGCACTACTACAAGCAATATGACCTGGAAATTGATCGACATCTGGTACTAGTATGCTTTCTTTCCTAGTAGCTGCTGCTCCACAAACTCCCTTATCTAAAGCAATTCGAGTACAAGCCACAGTACCTTGAAATGGGCCTAATACTAATTCATTTTCCTTCATCAGATAAAAACCGATCCAATAAAAACTTAATGCTTGCTTAAGCAAGGCAGCCGTATTAGCCAAATTAGCTATCAAATCATCCTCTATACTAATAGTAGCCTCAATTTGCTTAATCACTAATTCATAACGCTCTTTTCGGTTAAGATCATTAGCTATATGTACTTCGTGCATAGAAGTTGTGTTTTGTTAAGAAAATTTTTACTTAGAATATACCTTCTAAATGTGGATGCTTTATACTGGGTTCACTGAATTTAGTTGACTAGTTGATCAGTGACTTAACTAACATACTACGTTAGTCCAGCAATCAATAAGTGGGCAAAGCGGTATCTATCTCCTCGGCATAAGCCAATATCCCTCCTTTTAGATTATAGAGATTCTCATAACCATAGAGATCTTCTAATTGGCGAATTGCTTTAGCGCTTCGTTTACCGCTCTTACAGTGAATCACTACTTTCTTGTCTTTTGGAATGCGGGCATTCGCTTCTGTTACAATACCTAAAGGAATCAAATCTCCACTAATATTCACAATTTCATACTCATGTGGTTCTCTGACATCTATCAATTCAAAGTTATCCTTTTGATTGATTAATTCTTTTAGCTCAAAGACATCAATTTCTTTGACGGCTCTTTCTTCCGCTGCTGATACTTGGTTTAAACCACAGAATTGCTCATAGTCGATTAATGTTGTCTGGCTTGGATTTTCTCCATTGAGTGGATTCTCTGAATCACGATTGATTTTGAGGGTGCGAGTTTGGAAGGAAGCAGCATCTAATAGGAATAGTCGACCCGAAAGCGGCTCCCCTACCCCACTGAGGACTTTGATCACTTCATTCGCTTGAAGCGATCCGATAATTCCTGGCAATACGCCTATCACACCGCCTTCGGCACAAGAAGGCACTAATCCTGGTGGTGGTGGCTCTGGGAATAAATCTCGATAGTTAGGTCCTAATACTCCTTCTGAATTGGTATAATTAAAGACCGATACTTGTCCTTCAAAACGATAAATGGAGGCATATACATTAGGCTTATTAAGTAATACACATGCATCATTGACGAGGTAACGAGTCGGGAAATTATCGGTTCCATCTGCTACTAAGTCATAGTCCTTGATAATGTCTAAGGCATTCTCTGAAGTTAAGCGAACATTGTGAGTGATGACTTTGATATGTGGATTTAAAGCCTCAATACGTTCTTTAGCAGCTTCTACTTTTAGTTGGCCTACACTATTCACATCAAATAATATTTGACGCTGTAAATTGCTATCATCTACTACATCAAAATCGACTATACCAATGGTGCCTACGCCTGCTGCTGCTAAGTATAATAATACTGGGCTTCCTAATCCACCTGATCCTACGACTAATACTTTTGCGGCCTTGAGTTTTTTTTGTCCCTCTAAGCCAAATTCTGGTAGAATGATGTGTCTGCTATAGCGACTGAGTTCTTCTTTATTTAAATTTATTTCTGTTGACATCTTATTAGTTTTTTAGGTATCTCTTAATTGCTCCCGCCTGCAATGGCTGGGATTATACTGATAACAGAATCGGTGGTAACAAGGGTATCTCCTTTATCGAGGGATTTGATATCTTCATCTCCTAAGAATACTCTTACAAAGGAACGTAATTCTCCATTAACATCTAACAATTGTTTTCCTAATTCTTCATATTCTTGTACTAGGTCTGTAATTGCTTCTTGCACTGTTGTACTCCCATCGCTATCAAAAGAGGCTTGGTTAGCTGTGAATTTTCTCAATGGAGTGGGAATGATAATTTTTGCCATGATTGTATATTTTATAATTATTAAAAAATGGAGGTGTTGGTCAGAATCGAACTGACGATCATGCTTTTGCAGAGCAATGCCTTGGGGATCATAACAAAATAATTTTATCTTTTATACTCGTTCTTTTGCATTATAATTTCGTTGAAAAGCCTTGACATAGCGATGCTATGTCTGCGTTTTTCGCCTCATTCTAATACAAAATAACTTCCTATAAATTGATAACTTATTTTGTTATGATCCCTACCACTTGGCTACAACACCTGATATTTTATGCGTATTGGGTTATTGACATTAGAGGTGTTGGTCAGAATCGAACTGACGATCATGCTTTTGCAGAGCAATGCCTTACCGCTTGGCTACAACACCTGATATTTTATGCGTATTGGGTTATTAGTACTTTTTCTTCTTCGAAGACTCTTTCATCCTCTTTAAGTATCCAAGATTGAATGTGATCATATTTGCCTGCTTGAATGGAGACAATGATATAGGAAAAATTAGGCCATGCACTTTTGAGGTCATGCTCTGAAGCAATCG
>JAHDDN010000046.1 GCA_020629335.1 Chitinophagales bacterium
TTTAAGTGATTTTTTGGAACTTAACTAACTGTCCAAAAAATTGGGGGTAGTCCAGAAAATCCAGAAACTAGGTTCTTCTGATAATTCTTCAATAATTGGTAGCAAATCAGCTTTTAGGAAAGGATATTTTTTAGCTTACGCTCAAAAGAATCTGTTGCAACAACTTCAAAACTCATCCAACAAATCTTTAGCAGATTTAAGTGTTTTCTTTCCTTCTTCGTAAAGCTTCACATCATTAAATGCATCACTTAAATCTTTAATGAGTTCACCTTGTTCTTTATCGGTTATTTCTTTCAAAATATCAATATAATCCAAACTCTTCACCAACTCCATAAAAAACGCAGCTCGATCTTCTTGAATTTCTAAAAGTACTTTCATTATAATAATTTATGCTTACAAAGATAATTCATTTAATCATTTAATTTCTAAATACAATTCTGTTATTTCGCAGTTTCTTAGACTGCTTTTTTAAATTTTTCCTTATTTTGGGGCAAATAACTTACTTATGAATAAAGTTTATCAAGATGCAGCCTCGGCTGTCAAAGATATTAAGGATGGCGCAACGATTATGTTGGGAGGATTTGGACTCTGTGGCATCCCAGAAAACTGTATTGCAGCCTTAGTCAAACAAGGACAAAAAAAACTAACCTGTATTTCAAATAATGCAGGCGTTGATGATTTCGGGCTAGGACTACTCCTCCAAAAAAGACAAATCAAAAAAATGATCTCCTCCTATGTTGGAGAAAATGCTTTATTCGAAAAGCTCCTACTTTCTGGTGAATTAGAAGTTGATCTAACTCCTCAAGGCACCTTAGCTGAGCGTATTCGTGCAGGAGGAGCAGGTATTCCCGCTTTTTATACCGCCACTGGCTTCGGTACTGAAGTAGCCGAAGGCAAAGAAACAAGAGTCATAGATGGCAGAAACTACGTCTTAGAAACAGCACTACACGCTGATTTCGCTATCGTAAAAGCTTGGAGAGGTGATCATCACGGAAATTTAGTATTCCGAAATACCGCCCGTAATTTTAACCCTATGATGGCCATGGCAGGAAAAATTACTGTTGCTGAAGTAGAAGAATTAGTAGCACCAGGCATATTAGATCCTAATTTCGTACACATACCAGGTATCTTCGTTCAAAGAATTATCCAAGGAAAGAAATACGAAAAACGAATCGAACAAAGAACAGTTCGGGCATAAGGTAGGGGCGGACCTATGTGTCCGCCCATGACCAAACTGGCTTAGGGATGGGAGCGGTATGTGGCGGCCATGCTGCGACTTATGGAGCTTAGGCTGACGTAGGCTGGCCCGCAGGGCAGACAAGACAGCCTTAGCGCAATAGGAGCCGCATAGCCACATAAGAGCGGACAGCCCGACCCATTTATTTTTTGCCCCTTTTGTAGGGGCGCACCTATGTGTGCGCCCTCCTTGAGTATCGATCCAAACGACGAAAAAAATAAATGGGGAAGCCCCAAAATAATAAGAAACATAACAAACAAATCATGTTAGATAAAAACGGTATAGCACAAAGAATTGCACAAGAATTAAAAGATGGCTATTATGTCAATTTAGGGATTGGTATTCCTACCTTGGTGGCCAATTATATTCCGCAGGGAATTTCTATCACGCTGCAATCCGAAAATGGACTCTTAGGCATGGGGCCATTCCCTAAAGAAAAAGAGGTAGATGCAGACCTCATTAATGCAGGCAAACAAACTGTGACTACCTTACCTGGCGCTAGTATTTTTGACTCCGCTATGAGCTTTGCAATGATACGAGGTGGCCATGTGGATCTGACCGTATTAGGGGCTATGGAAGTATCTGAAAATGGTGATATCGCTAACTGGAAAATACCAGGCAAAATGGTTAAAGGTATGGGCGGCGCCATGGATTTAGTGGCTGGAGCAGAAAATATTATCGTAGCCATGATGCATACCAATAAGAAAGGAGCATCCAAATTATTAGCCAACTGCAGCCTACCACTAACAGGTGTAGCTTGTGTTAAGCGTATTGTTACGAATTTAGCAGTATTGGAAATCGCTGAAGGTGGAGGATTTAAACTTTTAGAACGTGCCCCTGGAGTTAGTGTTAAAGAAATTGAAGAAAAAACAGCTGGGAAATTAATTGTTGATGGAGATGTCCCTGAAATGAAAATTATTTCGTAAGTTGTAGTCCTTTTTATTTTTAGCTAGTAGGCCACCAAAATAATTTTAATCTTACAAATTCATTCATTTTTCAATCAACTTAAATAACTACCCCAGTGTCTGATATTTATTATTATTATAATGGCGATTTTGTATCCGCTAAGGATATGGGTATAAGCCCTAAAAATCGTAGTTTCCAATATGGTGATGCTCTTTTTGAGTCCATGCGCCTGATCAATAATCAAGTGCCTTTCCTCAAATATCATCTTAAGCGCATGAGAGATGGCGCAAAAGTGCTGCAATTAGAACCTGCAATTAAGCTTGAACCGCCATCAATTGCCAAAATCATTGATATTTTAGCTCAAAAAAACGAATCTAAAAATGCCAGACTCCGTTTGTCACTTTTCAGAAGAGAAGGAGGCTACTATACCCCAGATCATACGGCCGCTGAGCTATTCTTAGAATTTATTCCTACAGATAGGTGTAAATTTGAACTCAACACCCAAGGTATCTCCATTGATACCTATAGAGATATCAAAAAACCAGACAATCCACTTTCAAGAATCAAATCAAGCAATTCTCTACTTTATATTATGGCTGGCCTATATGCCAAAGAAAAGGGGCTAGATGATTGCTTATTGCTAAGCGAAGAAGAAATGGTGATTGAAACTATCAATTCGAATATCTTCGTACTACAAAATAAGAGTCTTTATACACCTCCACTGGACCAAAATTGCCTACCTGGAGTCATGCGTCAAGTAATAATTGAACTCGCTCAAGAAATTGGCTGGTCAGTTTCAGAAACACCACTCAATATCACGCAAGTCCAATCTGCTGATGAAGTCATGCTAACGAATGCTATCAAAGGGCCACAATGGGTAGGAAATTTTAGAGAAAAGAAATACGAATCTAAACATATTGAAGAATTATTGGTTTGCTTAAATAATAAGTATTGCCAATAAAAATTTGAAATGAATACAGCTATAAGCATTCACTGGTTTAGAAGAGATTTACGATTACATGATAATGCTGCACTACACCAAGCATTAAAAAGCGGCCATGCCGTTTTGCCCATTTTCATTTTTGATACTAATATCTTAGATAAATTAGAAGATAAATCTGACAAACGTCTTCAATTTATCCACAATACACTGACCGACTTGGATAAAGAACTCCAAGCCTTGGGGAGTGGTCTATTAGTTAAGTATGGTTCACCTATCGAAGTATGGAAGCAACTGCTCAAGGAATATAATATAAAAACTGTTTTCACTAATCGAGATTATGAGCCTTATGCACAAGAAAGAGATAAAGCTGTTTATCAGCTTTTAAATGAGGCAGAAATCCCATTCAAAGGAGCAAAAGACCATGTCATTTTCGAAAAAAATGAAGTCCTTAAAAAAGATGGTAAACCATATACTATTTTTACTCCCTACAGCAAAGTATGGAAAAAAACGCTCACTGATGCTGATTTAAAAACTTATTCTAATAAAGAGCTTTATCCACACTTTATTAACATCCCAGCTTTCCCTATCCCTTCTTTAGCAGAAATGGGCTTTAATATGATCGATTTTGACTGTCCACCGACTATCCCTCCCATAGAAATCATCAAAACTTATGATCAAACTCGAAACTTCCCTGCTATCAAAGGAACAAGCCGCCTAGGTATTCACCTACGATTTGGGACAATAAGTGTACGAGAACTAGCGCAAAAAGCCATAAAATTAAATGAAACCTACCTAAATGAGTTGATTTGGCGAGATTTTTATCATGCCATATTATATCATTTTCCACATGTAGTGGGAAGTGCCTTCAAACCGCAATATGACGCAATTCCTTGGAGAAACAACGAAAGGGAATTTCAAGCTTGGTGCGAGGGCAAAACAGGCTACCCTATAGTCGATGCAGGAATGCGAGAACTCAATGAAACTGGCTATATGCACAACAGAGTCCGCATGATTACTGCTAGTTTCCTTACTAAGCACTTATTAATAGATTGGCGATGGGGAGAAGCTTATTTCGCTAAAAAACTATTAGATTTTGATTTAGCAGCTAATAATGGAGGCTGGCAGTGGGCAGCTAGTACTGGATGTGATGCAGCACCTTATTTCAGAATTTTTAATCCTACAGCCCAGACAACAAAATTTGATAAAGAATGGAAGTATATCCGTCAATGGATACCAGAAATAGACCTCCCCACTTACCCTGAACCTATCGTAGATCACAAAATGGCTCGACAAAGAGCTATAGATACCTATAAAACAACTCTTAATAAAAATAAATAATTTGCTTTTAATTAACATGCTTAACCAAACAGGCTCCAATAAAGCTACTTTTATCTTCCAACCCCTACAAAACACGCTTTATTTTCATACTTAGGCCAATACAATGATGGCACATTTATTGGTTCCTATTGGGATACACAAGGCTAATTTTTTTTATTTACTACTTAGTACACTGTAACATAAATTTTTTAATATTTTGGTCAAGGCTATTTTTAAATTTAGCAAGGCAAATTTGACGAGAATAGCCGTGCTTATTTAAGGAGAATTTAACGCAGTCTAAATTTAAAAAGAGACCACCAAAATTAAAACTTAATTATGTCACAGTGTACTTAGGTTAATTTACTTTAAGAATCACCAAATCAAATTCATATTATTACAATATGATAAATTTAATTGTGATTTTTTAATGCTTTACAGAAAAAAGACTATAAATTTGCACCCCAAACTCAAAAATTGTTACAGCACTTACTTTTAAAATAATCAGATGTTGTTACGATTTTTTCGACTAATTTAATGTACTTACACATTTCAAAATTAGTGACTATACGATTTAAGGGGCGTCTTAAATGCGATTTTAAAATAATTTTAGGACACCCTAATACTATAAAACTTACACTCATGAGGAAGATTTTTTTAATCACATTAACATTATTCTTCGGAGGTTTATTAACCTTCGCACAGGATTCTGAAATCCAGTTAAAAGAAGACATCAGAAAACTGGATGACCAAATTTCACTTTTAACTAAAGAACGTGCAGCTAAAAATGATGCATTAGGCGCATTAAGCATTCTTGGTTGGAAAAAAGGCGGTCTTAGTACAATCAACTTCAGTAACTTCTCGTACAACGACGCATTTACTGCTGTAAGTGGTGCTAAAAATGCGGCAACTATTGACGCAAACCTTAACTTATTCGCTAACTACGGTGCTGATAAGTACATCTGGGAAAACAGAGGTACTTTCGCTTTAGGTTACCAATCATTAGGGCTTGACATTCCTGACAATGCTGATGACTTGTTAACTAACTGGAAGAAAAACATCGATAGATTAGAGCTTTTCAGCAAGATTGGCTACAAATTCAGCGAGAAAGTTCGTTTGAGCCTTTATGCTAACTTCTTAACTCAATTCTCTCAAACAAGAGCAATTGATCCAGTAGAGCTTAGACGTCCTATTGATGGTGTAGCAGATAGTCTTGTTCACACATTCGTTCCAGGCCAAAAAGTTTCTAACATATTTGCTCCTGCTTATTTAGAAATCGGTCCTGGTATTGATTGGGCTCCAAACGATATCTTTACGGTATTCTTCTCGCCTGCGGCACTAAAATTAACCTTCTTAGGTGATTCTGATCTTCAAAAAGTCAATGATGATCACAACTTAAGCTTATTTGGTGTAGAACCAGGAGAGACAAGCAGAATGGAATTAGGTGCTAAATTATCTATCGGTGCTCAAACAAGTATCGGAACAGGTGGTCTTTTATCTAATGATATCAGCATAGTATCTGTATTCAATGCTTATGCTAATTACTTAGGGGCTACTAAAGACCTAAGAACTGAAGAAATTGACGATGAAGTTAGTTTCGGTGAAAACATCGATATTGATTGGACAACTACATTCGGTACTTCTTTAGGAAAATATGTCTTAGCTACACTTGACTTAGTAGTAAGAAGAGATATGGATCAAACAATGCCTTATGCTTCTCCAGAGCAATTAGATGATAAGCACTGGCAAGTTAGTAACTTATTGAAAATCGGTTTAGCTTACCAATTCTAAAAAATACTTAGCTAAACACTTAGCAACTTTCAATAAAGAAAAGGGCTGTCACTCAGGTGACAGCCCTTTTTTGTTTTTAGCCCTTAGCTTACAATCTTCCTATTATTCCCTCCCTTATATTAAAAATAAACTTGAAATTTTAAACACTTTAGCTTAACTTTAGTCATACAATAGTTCTTTCCACCTTTTGTATGTCATTCATAATCAAGGTCTTTAGATAAAACATATACAACATCTTAAATTATAAATGATATCAAGCCTAAGAACAAATTATCTCTCACCTAACACCCTATAATTAACATTAGGTGAGATTCACTAAACTCTCATACCATGAGAAAGCTACTGTTATTTGCATTGATTAGCCTATTAGGTATCATAAATGCAATCAACACTCAAGCTCAATCGAAAGAATGCCTTCAACCCATTGATCAGGAAATGTTTCAGCAAACTCTCACTAAATTAGCCGAAACTGACTTTCAAGAGGATAGAATGGAATTAGTAGATAAATTGATAGCATCTTATTGCTTATCAACGAAACAAGTTAAAGACCTCATCATGCAATTTGACTTTGAAGATATAAAGCTCCAAATAGCTCAAAAGGCCTTTAACAAAACCGTCGATAAAAGTAATTTCCTCCTGATCAAAGAAGCTTTCGAATTCGACGACTCTATTGCTAAATTAAGCCTTATTACACAAAACTAACCAAGCATTTATATAAAAGCCCTGTACCACAATCGTGATACAGGGCTTTCTTTTTTTACGCTATTTTTAATACGACTCTAAGCCGAGAAAGAACTCCCACATCCACAAGTAGAATCCGCATTCGGATTATTAAAAACAAATCCTCTATTATCTAAACCATTCTGATAATCTACCTCCATACCTAACAAATACATACCATGAGCACGATTCATGACGATCTTAATACCCTCATAATCAAATAACTCATCTCCCTCCTGAGGCTTATCAAAACCCAAGATATAAGACAAACCAGAACATCCTCCTCCTTTTACTCCTAATCGCAAAGCATACTCCTCTCCTAACTCCTTCTCATAAATCAACTGCTTTACCTCACTCAATGCACTCGCTGTTAAACTAACAGGACTTGGCGTTACCGCCTTTTCCATGCTTTTTATTTCCTTTTCCATATCCTTGATTTTATTTTTTGAATGACAATGATACCTCTCAACAAAGTATCAAAAAAGTACAACAATTATTCCATTTGAATGGTTCCCTACAGCCCATCAAGCAAATACCATCCAACTTAAGGGCTCAGGAAATAAATAAACTATACAATTTTAGACAGCTATTTTTTCTCAAGCCCTAAATACTCTATGCAATAATAATACTACAAATTACGTACTTTTGTGAAAGAACTCACAAAAATTACTTGAATGTTAGAAACATTTTTTGAAATACTCAAATTTACGATCCCATCACTAGTCGTATTTGGAATAGCCTACTCACTAATAAGCGGCTTCTTCAACAAACAAGTTCAACTCAAAGAACTCGAAATAGAACAAGAAAATCTAAACAAATCTTTTCCAATTAGCCTACAAGCTTATGAAAGACTCATTCTATTTCTAGAAAGAATCAATCCAAGTAGCCTAATCACAAGACTAAGAGACAGCAATATGACCGCCGTAGAACTCCAATACGCTATGGTAGCCAGCATCCGAGGCGAACTAGATCACAATATCACCCAACAACTCTACATATCCGAAGGAACATGGGTAAGAGTCAAAGCCGTAACCGAAGAACTCATTAGCACCATCAATCAAATAGCAGCAAGACTACCCAATGAAGCCAGTGCCAATGACCTTAGCTACAGCTTACTACAATACTTCGCTTCAACAGAAGGCATTCTACCCAACGAACAAGTCATCAATCGACTAAAACTAGAAGCAAAAGAAAAATTTGACTTTTAATTAGGGGCTTCCCGATTTCAAATTTTTCATTCGAATGTAGGGGCGGTACCTATGTGTCCGCCCACGAATGAAAAATTTGAAATCGGTCGGGCTGTCCGCTCTCATGTGGCTATGTCCCTCCTACTCCACTAAGCTGTACTTGTCTGCTAAAGCCAGCCTGCGTCCAGCTAAGTTCCGTAAGTCGGGCCATTACGCCACATACCGCTACCATCCCTAAGCCAAATACTAGCGATAAGTGCATAGCGCTTAGTGATGAGCGAAGAGTAAAAATACTAAATGCCAAGCACTATGCGCTCATCGCTCATAACTCATCACTAATCTTCTCAGCCATGTCTAAAGAACGTAAAGAAAAATTCACGACCGATTCCGAAATCGAAATCAAAGCCACCTATCCGCCAGTAGAAGCAGCCAACGAAAAAGCTGGCGAATTTCCCTTTACCAGAGGAATACACAGCAGCATGTACCGAAGTCGCCTGTGGACGATGCGCCAATACGCAGGCTTCTCCACTGCCGAGGAATCCAATAAAAGATACCACTACCTCCTAAAACAAGGTACTATGGGCCTATCCGTAGCCTTCGATCTACCAACACAAATTGGCTATGATTCAGATCATGACTTCGCAGAAGGAGAAGTAGGTAAGGTCGGAGTTGCTATTGACTCTATTGAAGATATGCACACCCTTTTCAAAGGTATCACACTGGAAAAGATCAGTACTTCAATGACCATCAACTCGACGGCCTTCATACTATTGGCGCTATATGTAGGCGTAGCTAAATCTCAGGGAGCTGATCTCAAAAAAATATCAGGCACGATCCAGAATGATATACTGAAAGAATATGCAGCCAGAGGTACCCACATTTATCCTCCTAAACCATCCATGAAAATCATCACGGATATATTCTCCTACTGTAGTAATGAATTACCCAAGTGGAATACCATCTCCGTATCAGGCTATCACATCCGAGAAGCAGGCTCTAATGCAGTGCAAGAACTCGCCTTCACCCTTGCCAATGGCAAAGCCTACCTAAAAGCAGCTATAGACATAGGACTCGACATTAATATATTCGCTAAGCGAATCTCCTTCTTCTTTAATGCCCATAATAACTTCTTTGAAGAGATCGCTAAATTTAGAGCAGCCAGACGTATGTGGGCCAAAATCACCAAAGACTTAGGAGCGACTGAAGAACGAGCACAAAAAATGCGTTTCCATACCCAAACAGGCGGATCGACACTCACCGCCCAACAAGCTCCCAATAATATAGCTCGTGTAACGATGCAAGCCCTCTCAGCAGTATTAGGTGGTACTCAATCCTTACATACCAATGGCTTTGATGAGGCATTATCTCTACCAACTGAAGAAGCCGCCAGAACAGCCTTAAGAACCCAACAAATCATCGCACATGAAAGTGGCGTGACAGACACCGTTGATCCATTAGCAGGCTCCTACTTTATTGAGAATCTGACACAAGAGGTAGAAGAGGCCGCTTGGAAGTACATTGAGCAAATAGATGCGATGGGTGGAGCAGTCAAGGCTGTAGAAGAAGGATTCATTCAAGAGCAAATTGCACGATCCGCTTACGAATACCAAAAAGGAATCGAAAGCAATGAAAAGATCATTGTAGGTGTCAATGACTTTAAAGTAGAGGAGCAATCACCAGAAGGCGTTTTCAAAATAGATGATTCAATCAGAGAGCTACAAAGTGAGAAATTAAAAGCCCTTAGAAACAACAGAAATCAACAAAAAGTCGATTCTTTACTAAATAAGATTAAAAATCAGGCTAAAGCAGACGAAAATCTGATACCTACCGTCATAGATGCCGTCGAAAATAAAGCGACATTAGGGGAAATTGCAGATACACTTAGGTCGGTATATGGAGAATATCAGGGCTAAATAATGATAATTCATTCTTTTATCATAATTAAAATTGTCTGCTAAACTATTGAGGCCCTTTTTTCCTTATATTATTATACTAATAAGTGCCTTTTTTATCGTAATTTTAGGAGTTCAATTCGCCTGTAAGGAATGTTGAGAAAATAAAATAGTGTTAATAAATAAATCTATGGATAAGTTAAAAGCAAAATTTGCTGAGTTGGCAGCTAATAAAGCTGCTGAGTTTAAGCAAATTATTAAAGAAAATGGACACAAACAGATAGATACTGTCACTTTAGGACAAGTAGCTAAAGGAATGCGTGGTGTTAAAAGTTTAGTAACAGAAACATCACTTTTAGACCCAGATGAAGGTATTCGATTTAGAGGGTATTCGATTCCTCAATTAAAAGAATTATTACCCAAAGCTCCAGGAGGTAAAGAACCACTTCCTGAAGGCTTATTTTATTTAATGTTAGTTAATGAGCTTCCAACGGAAGAAGATGTAAGAGCATTAAGTAAAGATTGGGCAGAAAGGAGCCATGTCCCTTCCCATGTTTTTGATGTATTGGATGCACTTCCTGTAAGTACTCACCCAATGACACAATTCACTATAGGAATCAATGCATTACAGACTGACTCTATCTTTGCTAAAAGATATAGAGAAGGTATCAGCAAAGCTGATTACTGGGATCCAGTTTATGAGGATTCAATTAACTTGATTGCAAGTTTACCTCGTTTAGCAGCTTATATCTATAGAAGAACTTATAAAAATGGTGTTCACATTGAGCCTGATCCAAGTTTAGATTGGGCAGGTAACTTTGCTCATATGCTAGGTAATGAAAAGCCAGGCTTCGATGAGTTAATGCGTTTGTATTTGATGATACATGCCGACCATGAAGGCGGTAATGCTTCTGCTCATACAACTCACTTAGTAGGTTCTACTTTGAGTGATCCATAT
The DNA here is from genome assembly GCA_020629335.1 of Chitinophagales bacterium. Next base: position 10,949 of record JAHDDN010000046.1, read on the forward strand.
CGTGCCTTAACTGGTGGAATGAGTGCATTAGCAGGGCCATTACACGGTTTAGCCAATCAGGAGGTGATTCGTTGGGTATTGAATATGTTAGACCAAATAGGTACTCAAACCCCTACTAACGAGCAAATCGAACAGTATGTGAATGATACCCTTAATTCGGGTAAGGTAGTACCTGGTTATGGCCATGCGGTATTGCGTAAGCCTGATCCGAGATTTACGGCTCAAAAGGTATTTGCAGAGGAGCACTTCCCTGAAGATCCTTTAGTAAAAGTAATTTGGCAAATATTTGATGTGGTGCCTAAGGTATTGGGTAAAATTAGCAAAATCAAAAATCCTTGGCCAAATGTAGATGCACACTCTGGTGCGATCTTAATGCACTACGATTTTGACGAGTATGACTTCTATACGGTGATGTTCGGGGTTTCGAGAGCATTAGGCGTATTAGCTTCTCTTTGTTGGGATCGTGCTTTAGGTTTCCCTCTTGAGCGTCCGAAATCATTGACGATTGATAATATCAAGGAGTTTTTGAAGAGTGAGGAAACGGTGATGGGCTAACGGCTTAGGGATGGCAGCGGTATGTGGCGGCCATGACACGCCTTACGGCGCTTAGTGATGCGACGGCTGGCCCGAAGGGCAGACAAGCAGCACTTAGCAGAGTAGAAGTGACATAGCCACATAATAGCGAACAGCCCGACGGCTGCGCTTTGCTTGCAATGATAAATGCATAATGATGAATGCATAATATTTTGGCTCGTGCTGCGCACTTCGCCCTTACAAGCGCAGCGGGAAGCCCCAAAGTGTAATATAAAATGAAGAAGCGTTCTGATTTAATCAGGGCGCTTTTTTTTTGCCATTTCAAAAGCTTAAATTTGCAGCATGATAGATTTGAGAAATATCTCCGTACAGTTTGGCGGGAAGTTTTTGTTTAGTGATATTAGTTTTACGATTAAGGCCAGTGATCGTATTGGGCTAGTGGGAAAGAATGGTGCGGGGAAATCTACTCTTCTAAAGGTGTTGATTGGTGAATTGCGGGCGGATGAGGGACAGATTAGTAGTGCGAGTCAATCGAGTATTGGGTATTTACCACAGGAAGTTGTGTTTCAAGGAAATGATACGATATATGTGGAAGCTTGTAAAGCATTTGAGGAGATATTACAGTTAGAACAGGATTTAGAGGATATTAATCAGCAGATTGCGGCTTTTACGGATTATGATTCGCCTAAGTATTATAAGTTATTAGAGGATTTGAGTAATAAGCAGGATAGATTTGATCGCTTGGGAGGCACAAAGATAGAGGAAGAGGTAAGCAAGGTATTGAAAGGTTTAGGTTTTTTGCATAGCGATTTTGAGCGCCCTATGAATGAGTTTAGTGGGGGATGGAAAATGAGGGTAGAATTGGCTAAGATACTGCTTCGTCAGCCTGATTTTATACTTTTAGATGAGCCTACTAACCATTTAGATATTGAGGCTATTATTTGGCTGGAGGAATATTTGCGGACTTATCCAGGTGGAATTATGATGATTTCTCACGATAGAGCCTTTTTGGATAAAGTAACGAATCGTACTATTGAGATTGTATCGGGTAAAATCTATGATTATAAGGCTTCTTATTCGGAATTTGTGGAATTGAGAAAGCAGCGAAGAGAGCGACAAATATCAGATGCTAAACGACAAGATAAAGAGGTCCAAAACACACAGGATTTAATCAATAAATTTAGGGCGAAGAAAAATAAGGCCAAGTTTGCACAAACACTGATTCGCAAATTGGATAAGATGGAAAAGGTGGAGATAGATGATTTGGAGACGAGTCAGATTAACTTCCGTTTTCCTGATCCGCCTCGCTCGGGTAAGATAGTGATCCATGCAGATGAATTGACGAAGCGTTATGGAGATCATTTGGTTTTGAATAAGATTAGATTTGATTTAGAGCGTGGGGAGAAGATTGCTTTTGTGGGTAAGAATGGGGAAGGAAAAACAACGCTTTCTAAAATCATAGCTAGTAAAACAAGCTATGAAGGCGAGATGCAATTGGGTCATAATGTTTCTATTGGTTATTTCGAGCAAAATCAAGCAGAAACCTTAGATGGTAATCTGACGGTATTTGAGATGATTGATAATGTAGCCACGGGTGATATGCGTAATCGAGTGCGTAATCTATTGGGTGCATTCTTATTTAGTGGAGACGATATTGATAAAAAAGTAAAAGTCTTATCTGGTGGAGAGAAGTCTCGATTGGCAGTAGCTAAGTTATTATTGGAACCTGTGAATTTGCTTATTCTGGATGAGCCTACCAATCACTTGGACATGACGTCTAAGAATATGCTTAAAAATGCTTTAAAAGCCTTTCCTGGCTCTTTAATCGTGGTCTCTCACGATAGAGACTTCTTGAAGGGATTAACAGATAAGGTATATGAATTTAGAGATAAGGGAATTCATCAGTATTTTGGGGATATTTATGATTTTTTAGAGAAGCGTAAGATTGATTCTTTGGATCAATTAACATTAGAGGCAAAGAAAAGTAAAGGGGGAAATATTAGTGATGATAAAGCCGCACGTAAAGAACTCAACGCTAAAAAGCGTGAATTTGATAAGGGTATTAAGCGCTTGAAAAATAAAGTAAACAAGATAGAAAAGGAAATTAGTGAGTCAGAGCAAAAAATTGCTACTATAGAAGTCGAAATCAGTAAGACTGACTTCTATACCACTCACCCTAATCCAGAGCAGCAATTAAAGGAATATAACGAATTGAAAACAAAAGTGGCATCTCTAACAGATGATTGGGAAACGAATGCGATGGAAATGGAGTTGATGAAGGAGGAACGCGATGAATTAGAAAAAGGGTAAAAGGAATACTAAGGAACGTTTAAAAAATAATTTCCACATTTAGCAACTAATCTTTTGTACCAATACTTCGTTGAAAAGCCTTGCCGATGCGCTGCATCGACTGCATTTTTCGCCTTGTCTTGATACAAAATATTTAGCTGCAAATGCCAATCTTATTTTTTAAACGTTCCTAATATAAAAAAAATGCGGTAATGGTTTTGGACCATACCGCATTTATCAACCCTCAAAATATGTACTGACTATGTACTACTACTCAACCTAAAATTTGTTTTTTTTTGAAAAGGTTGTCAAATTACGGGGGCAATTTGACAACACTTTAAGACAGACTTTCCTTTTTTTAAGAAGGAAGGTAATAACCACTACTTGGCGATTACAGTACAATATTACGGCAAACGGGCTGAACCATTAAATTATTTAGACAAACGTGCCTATTTATTCGGTAAACAGCCTTTTTTTTAGATAAAGTAGCGTTTTTGAGGGTTGAAATAGCCCAATTCGGGCTTATTCGACCACATCTACATCATCTACAAAATAGTTGGTATCTCCTTGCCAGAAGAATGAACCAACCTTCTCTTTATAATGCACCTTGATCTGTTTACCTTCCATTTCTTGTAATTCTTTATAAGTAGCTTCATTGGCTACTGAGAATTCCCAAATATTATTTTGGATAATTGTATTCATCTCACCATCACCAACTCCTCCCATATTGAGTTGACCTTCAAAAGTTTTGAATAACATTCCTTTTTTAGAAATTTTCATCAAGTAACCTGTTCTTACTCCATCACTATAATTATAATTATAGTAGAAGAAATAGCCTGCAAGCCCTAAAAGGAGTGCAAAAACTATTGCTGCAATAATTTTTTTCATAAGTTTTATGTTTATATTAATATGTTTATAGTCCTGCTATCATTACTAAGAAACAATGAGATAGCTTATCTTTGTTCCATAAAAATAATCAAAAGCTATGAAAAATTACCTTCTTCCTATTTTAATGATTTTGCTTGTCTCTGTTGCATGTAAGGACAATACATCACAAGCAGAAATTGACGCTCAAATAATCGATGAATACATCAATCTGCACAACTTAACAACCAATGTAACCGAATCAGGTTTACATTACATTATTACTGATCCTGTGGCTGAGGGGAGTAATCCAAGCGCTAGTTCAACTGTAACGGTGGATTATGTAGGTTTTTTGACTGATAGCACTATTTTTGATATTAGTGTAGCTCCCATTGAATTGCCGCTTAGTCAGACGATAGCGGGCTGGAGAGAAGGGATTCCTTATTTTAAAAGAGGAGAAAAGGGAATGTTGATTATTCCATCGAAATTGGGGTATGGAGTTTACCCTCAATCGGGTATTCCTGGCAATTCTGTTTTGATCTTTGAGATTGAGTTGATCGATTTTTACAATTAGGAATAAGTTTATATTATTAAAACGGGAGTGGCTCGCCTGCTTGGGCTGTTTTGGCTCTGAATAGTTTATGAATACGTTCAAAAAGGCCAGTTCCTGAGGTGTTGTCGATACTGCGTTTGTCTATTTCGTAGACTTTGGTAAGTTCGCCCATTGTACCTGTTGTAAATACGAAGTCTGCATTGTAAAACTCTGTCATAGAGAGATTCTTTTCTATGACTTCAATACCATTTTCTTTGGCTAATTCGATGATTAGGCTTCGGGTAATGCCTGGTAAGCAGCTATCTGCATGTGGGGTGAGTAGTTTATCCCCTTTTATCATAAACATATTAACGGCATTAGCTTCTGATACGTAGCCATATATATCCAGCATAACAGCCCCTTCGGCGCCAAAGTAATTTGCTTCTATCTTTGCAAGTATATTATTAATGAGATTATTGTGATGGATTTTAGAATCTACACACATGGGAGGATTACGTCTAATACTGGAAGTTACTAAGGAAATGCCTGATGCTGGATAGATCGGTGGTTTCCATTCTGCGACGATAATGAGTCCGCAGCCTTTTTGATTGAGACGGGGGTCCATCCCCGAGGTGGTTTTTTCACCTCTAGTTAAGGTCAAACGGATGTGAGTTTCGTCTCTCATACCATTAGCCTCTAAGGTTTTGAAAAGGGCTGCTTTGATCTCTTTGTTGGAGGGAACATCTACGAAAGCCATTGCTTTGGCGGATTCTTGTAGACGCTGTAAGTGGCGATCTAGTGCAAATATACGACCGTCATAGACTCTTAAGCCTTCCCATACCCCATCACCGCCTTGTACGATGCTATCAAATACGGATATTTTAGCTTGATCACGGTGCAATAATTCACCGTTGACATATACTAATAAGTCTTTGTTTTTGGGATTGAATTGTTGCATGAAGATCGCTTAAGAGTGGCAATGGGTGTCGTAGTCAGAGACTACGCCCAAAATATAGGATAGGCACAAATTGGGCCTATATCATATCAACATTGCGAATATCAAGAAGATGAATAAGATGATAACACCAGCGTAAGATCCAAATGCTGCAAATGTGAATGCAGTTAATAGGCCAAGAATGGCAAAGATAAACATGACCATGCCTACGCCTCTTTCGCTTGCTTCTGGTTGGTGATTATGATGATGATCTGACATAATTTTAAAATTTTATGCAAAAATAGGGTTTTAGGTAAGTAAACACAAATTATCGACCAAAATAAAGAAAGGCCGAGCACCACCGAAGCAGCACTCGACCTAATTGCTATATTATTAACCAACTAACCAATTCTATCTAGTTAACTCCGCATTTTCCCCTTGCATACGGGCTACGAAGTTATTTTTTGCGTTTGGCGTAGCGACCTTGTATTGGAAGCTTTGCATATCTTGCTTTTGGACTTGAGTTCTCTTTTGCTCTTTGATTTCAGATATTTTGTTATTGAAATCAAGGTCAGAGGAGACTACTTGCATTAAGCCATTGCTTTGTCCGCCTGTGTTTGTGTTCTTGTAGTTAATATAGTACCACTCTTTTTTGCCATCTTCATCAGCTAACTCGATGTATAGATTGATGAAGTTACCTGTTTTGCGTGATCCTACTTCGATGTATCCATCTAGCATACGGTTGATTTTGGTTTCGCCCATGTGACTGATTCCGAATGGCCCTTGTGCTACGAAAGCACTTTGAGCTGGGCTCCACATCATCTTCACATTGGTAAGTATCATACTTTTCTCGAAGCCTTTTGGCAATTGAAGTGATTCATAAGATTCTAAGGCTGCGAGTGTTTCATTTAAATCTTTCTCTGGCATAATTTGAGCAATCGCTGCACTTAGTTCTGGTGTTGTAAAATCAATTTCTGGATTTTCAGAAGCCAAAGATTTGATGTTAGCTGTCATGTCTTCGTATAATTTCTTATCGAAGAAGAAGTCGAGAGACATGGCCATTTCGTTGAAGACGTAGGTATTGTCTTTAAGGTCGTTGAGTAATTCTCCGCCTGTTTTAACTTCCATGCTACCCATATCACCGCCTAAGTTGAATTGACCTTTTGCGGTTACTCTTTGATCTTTATCGTTTAGAACGAATAGATCGCCATTGACATTTTCTTCTTTAATTACTTCTGTTGCTCCTACACTATAAGTTTTACTATCTAATTGCATTTGGCCTTCAGATTGGAAAACTGTTTGGTGATTCGCTTCTGGCTTACTTAGGAAAGCAGTGTATAGCTCTCTGTTTTCTGTGTCATAACCGATACCGATCATTAAGCTTTCGTTTTCCTCATTCTTAGGAGAAGCAATCTCATAAGTAGTATTCCCTGCTGCCATTTGATCTTCAACTCTGAACCAGTCCGTTTTTAAAGAAGAGGAAACATCTACTTTTGCAAAACCCTCTAATTCTAATTCGTCGCTATTATTTTGGAATCCGAAGTTTCCTTTGTAAGTCATTTGCTCTGATATATGGAAGTTTTGATCTTCTTCTATTTGGCCTTTACCTTTTGAGTTAGTCGTTGTAACGGCTTCTTTCTTTTTGCCTGTTGTTTCAACTTCCACTTCAATCTCATCCAAGAAAACCATTTGTTCTTCCATGCCTTCTACACTATAGACATATTGTCCTGATGCTTCGTAAGCTTCTTTGCTTCTGATATAGACATCTGCATCGACAATTTTGTGAGCTTCATTATTGAAATCGATGATAGCATCTTCTAAAAGCTCAATCTCTCCTCCCTGCTTTAATAATACTGCTCCTTCGAAAGGCGTCACACTTGCGTCAGCCACCTTGATATTAGGAACTCCTTGAATAGCTACTTCTTTTGCGCTTACGTCTAAGCTTGCTGTTTCGCCTTGGAAAGTTAATTCTTTCATTTCAGTATCTAAAGCGGTAAACTCTTGTAGTTGTCCATTTTCATTACTGAATCCTAAGATATTTTTAGCTAAATCCCAATCATATGTAGTAGCATTCGTTTGGAAGGCATTGAAAGGCAATTCTGAAATATGCTCTTCAGTCGTTGATTCAAAACTTACTTTATTTTCGTCTATAGTTGCTACTGCTTTCATTTCTTCAGCATTAAATACTTCCTCTCCGCCATAAGTTTTGATTAAGGTAGAACAAGAATTAGAAACCATTGTATAAGGATTGAAGTCGTAATGCTCAGCTGTGAAAGTTAAGTTTTCCCATTCTAATTTACCTTCTCCCATTAAGCCTCTTGATGCTAAAGTCATGTTTCCATTCAGACGCAATCGTTCATTGTACATTACAAATGGATTCTCTTTCATTTTCAGTTGCATTACCTCATTCTGTGGGAACCATGTAATGTCTAAATCTTGGTTCCTTACATGTGGGAAAGCTGCCTGACCATTTTGCCCTTCTTCTATCAAAATGCTATTCGCTTTGATTAGAGAAGAGTCTGGTAAGAATAAGTAATCATCTGAATTGATCATTGCTGTCAGGTACTTCATATCACCTGCGGCTCTTAATCCTTCTGTACCTACTTTTACGGTACCGCTAAGGTCTCCCATGCCGCCATATACTGGAACATTCTCGACATCCTTATCAAACTTTAGTGTTAGGTCTTCTCCCAATCGAGTTTGGCTTCTTAGTTCTGGTAAAATATTGCCACAAACCATTTTACCATCAAAGACGAACTTATCTGGGGTCATATTATCCACTCCTGTCATTTCGAAAGGATCTAAGCTATAGTAGAAATCTTGCCCTTTATAGGCGCCATTCATGATATCATCATTATTATAATAAATGATCGAATTCCCTTTACTTACAAACTTAGGATAAGTAGGATCATTTGCTAAACCTGATTTATTATTTGGATCGTCAATAAAAATCGTACCACTTACATGGCGTATTGGTGTCAACTCGCCTTTAGATCTATCTTTACGGAAATCTTTGAAAATTAAGTTATCCGCAGAGTCAATTTCTAATTTGTAGTCATCATAAGAAAAGTCATATACTCCTTTTCCGAACTCCATCCATCCAACAACCATTCCTCCTTCAAAGTCAATATCTCTGCCAGCTCTCATGTTTAACTTACCACCTGGCTTAAACATTACTTTCTGGGAATCGCTCATGATCACTTTCTGTACTCCATTAATTTTCATGCTTTGATCTTTTAAAGATATAGTTGCATTTTCATTAGGAGTATAAGAGACGAATCTCATATTATCGTAATCGACTTTTTTATTTTTCGCTAAGATATTATCTCTAACCTTCTGGCGAATTTGGATATTACCTGCATTAGGTTCATAGGTAATAAATCCATCTTTGACTAATTCATATAAAACAAGGCGCACACTTTCTTTATCATAACTTCCCTTCAGCATAGTAGCAAAATCTTGATCCGTCAAATGAGGCGATTCTGTACTTTCCCACCAATTATATAAATACTGAACGTGGTCATAATTAGAGCTTAATTTGTATCGCTCTGTTTTTTCTTTTGAGTAGTAATTAGCTGACTCGATAGGTACTTGTACTGGCGTTCTACCAATACCAACCATTTTAAATTCTAAGTCATCTGTATTCATATCCCAGAATACACCATCTACATCCAGCTCTACTTTGTGATAGCTATCTAAGAAAGCTATTTGAGCACTTGCATTTTCTCCTCTTACCACTCTCAATTCACGAGAATCTGTATTAAAGGCGATATCTGCATTGGGATGGAAGATAGAATCTTGTGCTAAGTAAAGCGATACCATCGCATTCTTAACAAATAATTCAGAGGCGTTTTTCACATAATAACCACTTGAAAAAGCTTTCATGGTTAATTGCTCACTTTGATCATAGAAGTTGATACAAAGGCGCTCACCTTCTTGTGCTTTACCAGCTATTTTGGTACCAGATATTTCAATATTTCCATTGAATTTAATACTTGGTAATAGCTTATCCATGTTTAAGTTTTGCTCATTAGAAGCAAATTTTGGAAATTGATATTCCCCTTTAATTGGAACACTTAATTTATCTGAGAAATTACCTTTTACAGCTTTGTTATCAAAGTATTGCTCACAATACAATGTAGCTCCTTTTGCGCTGTACTCAGGCTTTTTAAGATCTATTTCGTAAGTAGCTAATTCGCATTTTATTTCTTGTTCTGATTGGCCACATCTTTCCCAATTAACCGTACCAGCATCACCTGCCCATTTATTGGTTAATGGGTAATAGACTCCTTTTGTGTTTTTGATTACTGAAGTATCCTTTACGCCATAAAGGAATAAATTTCCTTCGCTAAATGTTACCTTAATAGCTCCTTCTTCTACGGCTAATTGCATGTCTTCAGCATCCATTAACCAGTAGTGTTTTTTTCCTTTGTAAATACTTTTATCAGCCCAA
>JAHDDN010000047.1 GCA_020629335.1 Chitinophagales bacterium
CCGCTCATTGTCAAGCCTTGCTCCCGCCCACGAATAAAATTCGTGGGCTACCATATCTCAATATAGCTCAAGCTATATATTTTTTCGCATTATAATCGCCTTTAGATTAGATCAACTCTTTAAATAGATTTCTCTCTTCATAGGGAACATTAAATTTGTTTAACATTTCAACATATTCTTCTAAAAAGCTTTGATCTTGGTGATGTGCCTCCTGATTTTGGATATATTTATAAACAGCAGCTACTTGGGATTGGCTATACGAAAATGCGCCAAATCCTCTTTGCCAAGCAAATCGATGATCTAATAAACCACTTTTATTGATCCATCTACTTGACTTTGCTTTGGCCACCTTCATTACTTCTGAAGTAGATATAGACACTTTCTGGCCATATAAACAATGTACATGGTCTGATACTCCATTGACAATCATTAGTTTACAACCTGATTCTTTAATCAATTCTCCTATGACCGAAAATAGTCTGCCCTTCCATTCATCTTCAATAATAGCATTTCTGTATTTTACAGCAAATACGGCATGGATATAAATTTGTGAATACGTTTTTGACATATTTTTATGTTTTTCATCTTATCAAGGAATATCCCTTCTATCTTTAAGAGTCAAAACCCACGCATTTTCCATAAATTTTTTTTGATTTTTTTTCTAACGTCCCATTCCGCCCACGAATAAAATTCATGGGTTACCAAATCAAAATATAGCTAAGGAACGTTTAAAAAATAATTTCCACATTTAGCAACTAATCTTTTGTACCAATACTTCGTTGAAAAGCCTTGCCGATGCGCTGCATCGACTGCATTTTTCGCCTTGTCTTGATACAAAATATTTAGCTGCAAATGCCAATCTTATTTTTTAAACGTTCCTAAAGCCATATTTTTTTTTTACATTTTTTGATATGATAACCGCCTTTAGGCGGTGTAAGGTATGATAGCCCACGAATTCCATTCGTGGGTAATTGGAGCGATTAATAATTCAAAAGCAATTAGGCAGTATTACATATTGTTGCATCAGGATTCATTCCATCGACATAAATAAGCCCATTTATTGAACATATATTTTCCCACAAAAAAAGAAATGACCTATCTCCCAATCCAGCAATCGCCCTAATAATAAGGCTAATTGCTTTGGCTTGATGAGATAGGTTATTTCAAATTGACAAACTTTTATAAGGCTGATATCTTTCTGAGCGAAGCGAAAGAATCACTTGGTACCATTCTCTCCTTTTGTCTGAAACTGAATTTACTGAATGAAAGAATTAGCTGAATTTATTGCTGGTGAATTAAAAATTCTAAAATCTTCAAATTCTGATCATTCGGATGCTGACAATGTTAAAAAATGATTTTTATACACCTTAAGCTATGTAAGGGATATAGAAATGACCTATCTCCCAATCCAGCGGTTTACCTGATCATAAATAGGTGTAAAATAATTTCATTGTATCAATTTTTATAAGTAAGTGGACAAAATTAAATTACTTTTATGACTCAGCTTCTTTTTTACTTAGGCAAGGCAAGTTTGACGAGCATAGCCATGCTATTTAAGGAAACCTGTCCTGTAAGGAACTAACGCAGCATAAGTGAAAAAGAAGCAGTCATAAATGAAGAGCAATTCTGTCTACTTACTTAGGGTTAAAAAATCAGTGTTTATTAGTCTTGAATAATTATTTTTTGTTGATAATTTATATCTTTATTACGAATCAATAAATGATAAATTCCAGCAGGCAAAGAAGCTATATGTATTCTATTTAGCCCTTGTGTTACATCATCTGTAGCTACTAAATGTGATTGAGTATTATACAATTGATAAGTAACATTAATGGAGGAATCTATATTTAGTATATCAGTACAAGGATTAGGATAAACCGAAATATCAGCTACTTTTTCTTTAGGAATGCTTACACTATTACTATCACTTTGTATAATGGCATTGGTAAACTTTATTACTCCTTCTTCTTCATAAGGAAACCACAGATTCTTTTCTAAATCCTCTTCTAATACTCTAAAGGGATGATCTTCTCCATTACCATAGTAGTCTACCCATTCGTCATTTTCGAGATAAGATATTTTAGCGTGATAAAGCCCTCCGTTTTCTATCCAAATTCTATCATTACTATCTCGATATATATAAGTAGCATAATTATTAATATTACTCCAAGATTCATTATTATTGTAAATATATATATCATTGGGAGTACTTAACCATATATCATGAATACCAGCATATTCAATATTATAACACGTACTACCAAAAGAAAAATCAGGAATATGAGTATTACCAAATTCATCTATTTCAAAATAGCCATTTTCAAAGCCAATAGGTGATTTAGCTGTCACAGAAACGATGCTATCATTCGGATGCGCCTTTTGAATATCTGTTATTTCACTCGTCTCTGGCGCAGTGCCTAGGTGACTGGCATAAGTGATGATAGTATCTTCTTTGATATGTTGGACACCACTATACCAGTTCCAAGCAGGAATGCCAAAAGTTCCTATCCAAATATCATCATTCCCATCTACATAAAGGGCTGTTACAAATCCTGATAGTAGACCATTTTCACCTGGCATATACTCAATGCTTATTTTCTCTCCATCAAATTTATGAACTCCACCACCCCCATCTTGATCTTGATAAACTGACATCCAAATATTGCCTTGACTATCTTCTGCAAAATCTGTAACGACTCCAATAGTATTAAAATCATAAATCCCATTACTAAAGTAGGGATAGTGTGTAAACCCATCATTTTCATAGACAAATACGCCCTCCCATGTACCTATCCACATTCTGCCTTGGCTATCACAGTAGAGGGCTGACACATAAGAATCAGTAAAGCCATTCTCTGAATTATAAATGATATACTCTGCTTCCACTTGAGCATTAATATCATTCATACTTAAAAAAAGTAGGCAAAGGAATAATAAAAATCTTTCCATGATAATTCGCTGTTTTCGTATTCGTAATTAGTGTTGAACAATAAAGTTCTTAAGCACATAAGTATCATTAGTCATGAGCTTTAGAAAGTAACGACCATTGGCTAAATCCTTGGTCGGAATTGCTGATAAATTAATGCCTGAGTCTACTAATTCTCCTTTGGTATTGAATAAATCATATTCCTCTATTCTCCCTTCGATATACAAAGTATGATCTACTGGATTGGGATAAATTGCTATGTCATTAGGTACAAGGCTATAAACATAGGTACTGGAATCAATAGGGGTACTAAGCGTATCTTCTGGGAGAGTAGTAGTCGTTGTATCTACTGGAATTTCTAATGGAATATTAGATAGACGCATTAGCCCTACTTCTGTACTCACCCATACATTTTGATCATGATCAGAAGCTACTAAGCCATAGTCTTTGGCTTCCATATCTTCAAATATATCAAAGGTCAATAAATGGCCTTCATGAAAGGTATTGAGATACATATTGCTCCAACCGCCTAAATAGACATTATAGTAATCTAAGGAGGTAAACCATATTTGTTCATCTTTATTCTCGCAAATATGATAGCTCAAATAACCTGGTAAAACGCCTATATAACTTTGATCATTTTGCTCAAAAAAGAAACTGGTCCAAAAAGAGTAGTCATCATTGGTCACTACAATACCAGAAAGTCCTTCAGTTATCCAAACATTACCATCTGCCGCTTTTAATAGGCTATATACGCCCATATATTCTTCTTCATAAGTAAATCCAAAAGGGGGTTCTTGGAGTAATACTGTATCTCCTACTAATTCATATAAGCCACCCCAACCAGCACTCAGCCAAATCTCTCCATTGACTGTTTCTACTAAATCTCCTTCTGAAATAATTTGAGAAGTGGTATTCGCAAAAGAATAAGAGGCAATACTGTCTCCCTTAATAATATTTAGCGTAGCATAATTATATAAATTGGGCGACTCATAGACCAATAATTTATCGTCACTACTTATGTCTAAATCTACCACTCGACCTATCGAAACCGAATCAGAGGGAGTATGAGTCGCTTCAAATAGATTTCCATCATACATCATTACCCCACCTTGACTGGTATGATAAAACCCAATCCAGAGATTGCCTTCACTGTCTTCTGCAAAGGCTTTGGCTCTGCCTGTTAGTAGGTCGTATTCATCTTCATCATAGTGGGTGAATTCGTCATTGGCGTAGGTATAAATACCATTATTATAGGTGCCTATCCAGAGAGCACCATTGCTATCCACATAGAGCGATGATATATAATCATCTACAAAACCATTACTGCTATTAAAAACATCATAGGTTTGGGCTGCTATTGACAAACAAAGGATGTTCATCAAAGCAATAATTAATAATATTTTTTTCATAGCATTTGATTTATTACAAATATTAATTTTCATCTAAAGTTAGAGACATTTTTAACAATATGCAAACACAAAAAAACATTTATGTAAAAACAGTGTTACGAAATGCATAAAAATGCAGACCAAGTGTTAAAAAAAATGTCCGTAGAACATAAGTTTTTTAAGTCGTCTACTAATGGGAATAATAAATAAACCACAATCATTCCTGAGAACATATAACAAAGGAAAAACAAAAGTTTAAAATTCTCAAACACGCAAATCGAGAAAAGTTTTTCAATTTTTGCATTTTAAATGAAACATATGTCTTGTCTGGAATGTCTCCTTTGATACTCCAGAATTAACTAAATCCATATATCTCACAGCTTTGAAATGACCTTTTATGTTGAAGGATTATAATTGTTTGATTTATTATTCCTGACTCCACAATGATAAGGGATATTATTTTTTTGCGCAAGGAAAGCTTTTAGCGTTTTTTACATTGTAAACGGTCATTTGGGAGGGTAAAAATGAATAAAAAAGGGCTCTTAAAACAAACCCAACAAAACAAAAACAACTAATAATCAATAACTAACACAATACATATTTTAAATTATAAAAAAGAGCAAAATTTACATTGGAAAAGGTAATTTTGAAGGGCGTTTTTTAAAAAAAGGAAGGGTTTAAACTAATTTTTACTAGAAGACCTCTTATTTCTTTACAGAATTTTGTATAAAATAAAATGATCTATCTACTTATCAAAAACACCTCAACTCATAAGTCCGCAAGTTGTTGGTGGAGTGATAGGCCATTTCTATTTATTGGAGCTGAAATTAGAATAAAGCATTCAGAATAGCTCCGTAGGAGCGTAATATTTGTAGCAATAATGACTAACAAAATTCCACATAAGCTCCGTAGGAGCGAAAACTAATCGTATTCTCATGACACCATTCTCTCCATTTGTCTGAAACAGAATTTACTGAATGAAAGAATTAGCTGAATTTATTATTGGAGAATTAAAAATTCTGAAAATCTTCAAATTCTGAGCATTCGGATGCTGACAATGTTAAAAAATGATTTTATGGACTACGCAAGGAATATAAGAAATGACCTATCTCCCAATCCAACAATTTGCCTGATCATAAGGCAGATTGCTTTGGCTTGATGAGATAGGTCATTTCACTTGCTACATAATTATTCAAACAAGAACAATAAGTAAGCATAAAGTAAATTGATATAAAAACCTCACATCATAACTCATCAGATTCGATTAATAAACTTTCCACCAATTCATACCAATCAGGACCTCCATTTAATTTTAACCAAAAAGCAAAACTTCGTAACATTTTTCTTGATTTTTGAATGGATAATATTTTCTCAAAAAGCATTTTTTTCTGCTCAAATGGCAAAACATCATTGCTATCTAAATGCAAAGCACATATCAAAATGTCAAGAGAATTTTCTTTACTAATATTTTCTTCTAAGGATTTACATAAATGATTCCATCTCTTTTCTAAATAAACAACATTTCTTTCTTTTATAAGCTTATCTACATTCTCTATTAAATTCATCATATTAGTTTAATTATTTAGGGAAATATGTCCCAATAGAAATAGTGCCATTTTAGCAAATTATTGCTACTCTACTAGAATAGCCAACGATTCCATCTTTAACATATATTTTCACCTTAATCCAGTATCACGATCTTTTGATTAATTAGGTCTTTATCTCTAACAATAGCTAAATTATAAACTCCTGCGTTTAAATGTGCCACATTGATTCGGTTTTTAGGGCGGTTTAATTGGCCTGATTGAAGCAGATTTCCATTTATATCAGATATCATATAATCTGCTTTTTGAGCATACTTTAATTCAATAATTAGTTCATCATAAGTTGGATTCGGATAACACTTAATGAAATTATTTTTTAATGATAGATTATGAACATCAGTAGTATCTTCCGGTTCAGGCTCTATTACTATTGGATCAATGAGGTTGGATATTTTGATTAATCCATTTGGATCTGTTATCCATAAATTCTTTTCGTGATCTTCAATGATTTTTTTTCCACCAGAGATATTAGGAAATGAGTATATTTCATTCCACATATTATCTTGACGCCTATAGAGCTGATCAGAAGTGACGACCCAAGTTGCTTCTTCACTATCGATGTAAACATGATTTGCACTTTCAGGTGCAGAAAGATAATTACTGTAATAATTCCATTCATTGCCATTATAATAAGATAGTTTATTACCACTTAACCAGAGATCGTGTTCTCCTCCTATTGCTACATTTTGAATATAATTGACTTCAGAAGGTAATGCATGTTGATAAAATTCACCATCATTATTTAATTCGCATAAAGGTA
Organism: Chitinophagales bacterium; assembly: GCA_020629335.1. Next base: position 6,682 of record JAHDDN010000047.1, read on the forward strand.
AATTTTCATTAACTATAGCTACACTTTCACTATTTACTCTCTTTATATCCTTTATTCTATAGAGGTCTGGGGTGTCTGTAAATGGACTAGCGTAATTTATTACTGTATCCTCTTTAAATATTTGAAGACCAGAATCTTCCTCTGAAATATCATAATACCCCACCCAAAGTTCATTATTATTGAGTGTATCAACAAATACTACTCGAGGTTCAGGAGTCAATAAATCACCATTTTCATATACGTATTCAATATGAATATTCTCTCCATCATATTTATAGATACCTCCTCTAAGATAACCTTGAGAATCCATTGTAATCCATATATTCCCCTGACTATCTTCATCAAAATCATATATTATGCCTTCTAAATTATTTTTATCATATAAACCATTAGAATAAAAGCGAAACAACTTAAAAGTATCTTCTGAATAAGTATATATTTCATTTTCAATAGCAGCCCACAGCATTCCTTCTTGATCTATGAAAATGGCTCGCTGACCTTCGCTAACAAAACCATTTGTCTCATTATAGTAAGTAATAGTAGCTCCTTCGATTGATGTCGTATCTATATTAATATTTAGAGTATCAATTACGAGCATTGTATCTATTGGCTCATCATATTCTTCAAATGGAATATTCGATACTCTTAAAAGAGAGCTATCCAATCCTACCCATACATTGTCTTCCGCATCTGAGGTTATTACTCCTACAAACTCATTTAAGGATTCATCTTCCAACTCTAAGGAAATTAAGTTTCCATCATAAAAAGTATTGAGATACAAACTACCTGCCCCTGTATCCATCCATGGATAGTAATCCAAAGTGGAGAACCAAATATGACCATTAGGGCCTTTATTAAAATATCTAGCTTGAGCAGCAGGTAAAATATTATTGATCATATTAAACCAAATATTGCCCTTCATCGTATACCAATACCATCTATGATCTACATTTTCTGGGCTATAGATCAGTCCTCTATCCATCACGCCTATCCATAAATTACCATCATCATCTTGTAATATATTATTAGCATGGAGTTGATTTTCATTAAAGATTCCACCATCATTTGGTTTTGTTTTTCGAATAAGGGTATCTCCTTCTAATTTATACAAACCCTTAGTTCCATGAGTGATCCAATAGTCACCAGAGAGCGTTTTGAGGACATTTCCTTCTTTTTCATGAGTAGTAGATCCAATACCAGAAAGATTTCCAAATTCATAATTCAAGAGGCTATCATTTCTAATTATATTTAAGCGACGTTTATTGTTATAATTGACCCCTTCATAAATAATTAGCTCATTATTAGCCGAGGTATCTATTTGAATATCTAATACTCGGCCTATCGAGATGGAATCACTTGTACTATACTTACTCACAAACTCTTCTCCATCATACATCATTACCCCACCTTGGCTAGTATGATAAAAACCGATCCAGAGATTGCCCTCACTATCTTCGGCAAAGGCTTTGGCTCTGCCTGTTAACAGGTCGTATTCATCTTCATCATAGTGAGTGAATTCGTCATTGGCGTAGGTGTAGATGCCGTTATTATAGGTGCCTATCCAGAGAGTGCCATTGCTATCCACATAGAGCGATGATATATAATCATCTACAAAGCCATTACTGCTATTGAAAACATCATAGGTTTGTGCTTCTACGGATAAACAAAGAATGTTCATCAAAGCAATAATTAATAATATGATTCGCATGAGACTCAATTTAAACAAGTGTTTTTCTTTATTTAAAATTACGTAATTCTTCAACAATACACAAATGTAAAAGCGATTCTCCTTTTTCAAGTAATGGGGAGCTATTATGCATCAGAATAACTTGATTTTCACAAATGAGATAGAAGTTAAAAAGGTAAGAATAAATTTGTCTAATTAAGTGCTTGGACAAAATTAAGTTGTCTTTTGACTGTAGGTCTTTTTTACTTAGGCAAGGCAAATTTGACGAGCATAGCCGTGCTATTTAAGGAAAATTTAACGCAGCATAAGTAAAAAAGAACCAGTCATAAAGTAAGAGTAATTTTGTCCATGCACTTACTTATTTCAGTTAAAAAGTTTTAACCTTATTCTGTTATTCAGTTAAAAAAAAATCGGCTTAGGGATGGGAACGGTATGTGGCGTACATGATGCGACTTATGGAGCTTAGGCAGACGTAGGCTGGCCCGAAGGGCAGACAAGTGTGCCTTAGCGAAATAGGAGCAGCATAGCCACATAAGAGTGGACAGCCCGACCCTTCCTAATTTTTTATTCGAGGGCGCACACATAGGTAGCGCCCCTACAGGTCGAATAAAAAATTAGGAAGGGGAAGCCCCAAATTTAGTTAATTGGTATAGTAGTTGAATAGTTAATTATGAGGAATTCGTAAACCAATATACCAATTAACAAATCAACCAATACACCAATTACGGCAATTGCTCCTCAATAATATAATTCGCCAAATTGCTCGTATTGTCTGGATGACTTAGTGCATTAAAAAACAGCATATTGATTTCATTATTTAGGCCCTGATAAATGGATAAGCTGTTCATGTCTAAATCGCCAATATTGTATCCTTCATAAGTATAGTTGGCTAATTGCATAGTATTAGCTGGTGCTCCTAAAACCTCAAAAAAGATAGGATTTAATTCATTATTGAAGCCCTGAAAAATCACCACATCATCAATATTGGCATTGCCACCCCAAAGGGCATAAGTGCCGCCCAGATCAACTTGAGCATATTCACCCCATGTGTTGCCTGTTGTAAAATCTATACTCGTGCTAATATTACTAAGTGATAAAGGACTTGGTGTCATGGCCCCTAAATGATTTCGGTGACGAATCGCCACATAATAATCCCCAGCTAATCCAACAACTTCTACTGGCGATATTCCATCTACATCTACGACGTCTCCATCTCGCTGAAGTAAGGCAGAGCGAGTCGCCAATACCTGACTTGGATTAATTGGGTCACGTAATTCTACAAAAACCCAATCTACTATTGCATCTGAACCTTCGACGGATAATACGCTTGCCTCTATGGTTTCGCCTCCCCCTTCTCCTACATGAGAAAAGTCACTTAATTCTGTATAAGGTTCTGTGAGTGGGATCAAATTAGCTGTTCTTAAATCATCTCGCATCAGGCCATCCGTTGAGCTTTGTAAGGCACCTTGTAAATTCACAACTGGAGCTACCGAAAGGATCGTATTGACACCAATCGTTATTGTACAAGTCAAGGATAATTCAAAGACTCCTTCTGCAATAAAACCATGTACTAAGACATAATAAGTCGTTCCCTCTTCTGTAGGGATGGTAACCTCTGAAGCATTTTCACAAAAACTACTATCACTTCCTGCTAAGCAATTCAAGTCGCCACAAACCCCATCAAAAACGGATATTTGAGTATCAAAATTGGCACTAGCACAAGTATTAAAATTAGCATCCTCGCCTGTCCCAACGAAAGAATACCAAACACCCGCAGAATAAAGCGGAACATCACAAAACAAAGTTTCATCTAAATCATCAGTTCCACCAGTAGTGAAGCCACTTAAAGTTTCGCCACAACTGATTGGAATGGCATCTCCGCAGAAATCATTAGGTGGGGGCAAGCAACTTGCTCCATTCACAGATAAATCAAAATTACCAGATCCTCCTATAAATCCATGTACCACTATGTAGTAAGTCGTCCCTAATGCAGTAGAAACCGTAATTTCTGAGGTACTACTATTCGTACAATTAGCATTCTGAACATCATTACCCACACAATCTAAATCACTACATTCCCCCTCAAAAACCGACAGGATCGTATCAAAATCAGTATTGGAACTACAAGTACTAAAAGTAACCTCGACTCCTATTCCCTCAAAAGAGTACACCACTGCTGGAGAATTAATAAATCCACTTGTACCGCCACAAAAATCAGTTAATGTATTGGCTCCAATAGTCGTTCCACTCACATTATCACCACAACTAACAGGAATAGCAGTATAGCAGAAATAATCTAAAGGAGGCTCATCACAACTGGCGGCAAAAGCAGATAAATCAAAAACGCCTGTTTGACTACTCCAACCATGCACTGCAATATGATAAAGACTACCTAATGTAGTTTCTATAGTAACTTCTGAAGCATAAGTATTTGAACTGCAATTTTCCATATCATCATTGCCAGCAATACAGCTTAAGCCAGAAATAAAAGGTGGAAATGCACTACAAAATCCAGTAAAAACGGAAAGCTTAGTATCAAAATCTGTATTAGAACCACAAGTGCTAAAAGTAACGGCCTCTCCTGTTCCTTCGAAAGTATACCACACAACTGGAGCAGTAAAAGAAGTACCACAATCACTCAGTGAACTTACAGATGCGCCTACGGTCGTTCCTGTTAAAGTTTCTCCACAACTAATCGGAAGAGCGTAGATACAAGATGAATTGAGGGGAACTGCCTCACAAGTTGAAGCACTCACAGACAAAGCAAAATCTCCTGTTGCGAAATATCCATGTACTAAAATATAATAAGTCGTTCCAACTTCTGTGAATAAGCTAATCTCTGAGGTATTTCCATCAAAACAATCAGGATTTTGATCATTCCCAGTAATACAATTTAAATCACTACAAGAACCGTCATAAATAGAAATTTTAGTATCCAGTTCTGTACCACTATCACAAGTACTAAAAGTCGTTTCTTCGCCTATTCCCTCAAATGAATACCACCCCCCAGGCTCTGTTATAGCTGTGCCACAATAGGAACTTGAAGCCAATGGAGGTAATCCGTCCGTTGTTCCTAATAAAGTTTGTCCACAACTAATGGAAGTCGCAAGCTCACATAATGAATTACCACAACTCACTGACAATTCAAAATTGTCTGTAGGCTGCTGAGTCCCTGTGCTATTTATAAAAAAATTAAAGCCATACACATATATATAATAAGTAAGCCCCACAGCTGTAAAAGTAGTAACCTCTGTGCCCGTAACACAAGCTTGAGGATTGGTCTCCACACACTGAAGATCATTACAACTACCCTGCATAATAAATAATTTAGCGTCAAAATCAGTACTAGCACTACAAGTACTAAATGTCACCATATCTCCTATACCTTCAAATCTATACCAAACGCCAGTATATTCATATAAACCTACTGGATTATTATAAAATATACCCTCACAAAGATTAATTTCATCATAATCGACTGTGGCCTCAAAAGTAGTTCCACTCGCTGTACCTCCACAACTTATTAACTGTGCTCCATTACAAAAATCTTGAAGAACAGGAGGACCACAACTCACAGAAAAGAGAAAATCCCCTTCATTATCATTTGCAGGGTCCTCTCCAAAAACTAAGATATAATAAGTGGTTCCAATTTCTGTAAATAAACTCTTCTCTACCAAATTACCTGGAGTAGCAATATCAAAACTACTGTAGTCAATACAATTTAGATTACTACAACTCCCTTCAAAAATATACATACTAATATCAAAATTTTCATTGCTAGAACCTGCACCAAAAGTAACCACCTGACCTGTTCCTTGAAATGAATACCAAACATCTGGCAAATAGATGTAAGTATTACAAAATATATCGTCATAAATCTCTGGATTAGCTCCGCTAGTCGTTTCATCAGCTAAGAAATCTCCACAAAAAACTGGCGTGGCATCAACACATTCATCGCCTTGCGCATAAAGATTAGGACTCAAAAAAATCGTTATGGAGAATACAAACACCGTTGTTATAAGGAATGGATTTTTCATAGTTTTGGCTTTTGATTGATTATCAGAACATTATGTCATGCTTAAATATTGGAGCAGATCACATAGCTTTAAGATAGTAAAAATATACGCCATATAATAACTGAAAAACGATTTTTTAAGTGGGCTTCCCCATTCCATTTTTTCATTCGAGGGCGCACACATAGGTAGCGCCCTCGAATGAAAAAAATAGAATGGGGGGCTGTACACTTCGCTTTTAGGAGCGTATGGGAGGCCCCAAATTTAGTTAAATTGTATATTAGTCGAATAGTTAATTAGATGAAAAGCTAATTACATAAATCAACCTTAGACATTAAGACCAAAGTTTTCTAAGGCGTAACCAACTACTTAACAAATTAACCAATACCCTAATTAACTATAAACCGCTAGGTAATGATCCTCTTTTTGTCGCATGATTTTTTGATCGGCTTCGGATTTGTCTTTATAGCCTAAGAGGTGAAGGAGGCCGTGTACCATGACTCTTTGGAGTTCTTGCTGAGTATCAACGGAAAGGGAAGCGGCATTCTCTTGAATGCGGTCGATGCTAATGAATATATCGCCTTCTATTTGGGGTCCTTGATCGGAATTATCGAAGGTGATGACGTCGGTATAGTAGTCGTGTTGGAGGTATTGACGATTGATATTGAGTAGGTAATCGTCGGTACAGAAGATATAATTGAGATCTGCAAGAAAGTGTTTTTCTTCTTTGATCACGTTTTGCAGCCATTGCATAATGTTAGCTGACTGCTTTAATTCAAATATGAGTGGTTCTTCTGTGTGGAATTGGATGGGCAAATGAGCAATTTATTTGTGGCTGAAGTGGATTTCTACGCATCTTCCATCGTCTCTAAAGTGGATTTTATCGGATAGTTCACGCATTAGGAAAACTCCTCGACCATTAGGGCAATCAATGCGATCAGGGCCTGTCGGATCAGGTATAGAAGCTGGGTCAAATCCTCGACCTTCATCTCCTATGGTAAACGCGATGGTTTGTTTGCTGGAATTGAGTTTGACGGTGACAAACTTACTTGGATCGGATTGATTTCCGTGAAGTATCGAATTATTGACGGCTTCAGTTAACACCAATAAGATGTTAAAGCAAGTTTCCTCGTCTAGTCGATATTTTTTCTGTATGTTACGTACGTAAGGCTCTATTAAGCCGATATTCTCGGGCTTAGACCTAAATGATAGTTCAAAGCGTACGCTTTCATTATTTCCCTTTTGCATGGTGACATCTTTGTAAAAATCCTATATTCGATAGGCGGGATAGTTTTTAGGAATAATGAAATAATAAATTAGCGATTTTATACGCAGTAAAAAAAGATAAGCATAAGGCGCAAAAACGAAGCATAGCAACGCTACGTGAGGCTTTTGCAACGCAGTGATTATCTTTTTTTGCCAGTAGACAATGATAATTTACTATTTTAGTATTCCTTCATTAAACTTAAGAGTTGATTCTGGTCACATGCCTTTATTGTAATTAACAATAATTAGCATATCACCAGTTAAACTATATACAAAAAAAAGCGAATGAAGGTTCCCTAAATTGTCAACTTTCATTCGCTTTATATCATTTTTAGAAGCTAATGGCTTTGAAGTACTTCTCTACCAAGGACTTATAATAAGGTTTTAAAGAAGGAGGAAGTGTTTTATATAGTTCTACTTCTGCCTCTCTTTTCTTGAGGTATTCTTCAATTGAAGGTGGAATTTTAGGTTCGATATTACGGGCTGTCTGAGATTGACGTTTATCATCCCACTCACGTTCTCTTTGTGCTTTTTCAGCCTCTAAGAGTTTAGTCATAATATCTTGCTGTCTTTGCATCATTTCGGTAGTCAGTCGCTTATTTACTAAGTCTTCCTCCGTTTCTTCCATTTCTTCCATGAGTTTTTCTAAATCCCCCATGCTGCCTGTACCATCTTTATTACCTTCTCGGTTCATTTCCTTGATAGCTTCTCGGATGGCTGCTTGTTCGGCGGCCATTTGCGCCATTTCTTTACTCATTTGGCCTTTTCCTGGTTTCTTGCCGCCAGTAGATTGAGCTGCTTTACTCATTTTGTCATTGAGCTGTTGCTGCATTTTACTAATGCTACCTTGCCCTTTACCACCAGGCTTATCACAACTACCATTTCCAGAGCAATTTTGGTCCCCGTCCATTTGTTGTGCCATTTGCTGTTGCATTTGCTGCATCACTTCACTAAGCATTAAAGCTAAGTTATTCAAGCTCGTCATTACATACTGTTGACTTACTGTACCCTTATCCGCTTTACGTTCCTCTAAAAGTTCCAAGCCTTCGTCCATATTTCTCTTCAACTCTGTCAATTCTTTCATAACATAAGTTTCAATTTCAAAGACTCTTTTACTTAAAGCGACCAGACTATCTTCCACTAATTGAGCATCGTCCTTCAATTTGTACTGCTGTTGGAGGTGCTCGACATACTTAGGATTATTCACGCTGGTTTCAATGATTTGATCCATCACATCCTCCTGATCAAGAGACAATCTAATTAAATTCTCTAATAACTGACGAATCGCTTGCATATCTTCTTCTTGCTGTTGCTGCTGTTGATCCATCATTTGCTGCTGCATCTTCTGGGCCATCTCTTGCATCTTTTCAGAAGCTTCTTTTTGCTTTTCAGAGGCTTTTTGAGAATCTTGTTTCTCCATTTCCTCCATACTTTCTTGCTGATCTTCCTGAGCATCTTCTCCTTGCTCCTGCATCTCGTCCATAGAATTTTCTTCCTCATTGATTTCCTCATTCATTTCTTCTAACTCAGCAATATCTTCCATCACTTCCTCCATCTCTTTATTGAGCTCTTCTTGCTTCTTTTCCTCTTCTGTCATATCACCCCCATCTTTTTCCTCTGTCTCTTCAGCTAACTCTTCTTGTTCCTCCGCTAATTCTTCCAATTTCTCAATGGTGTCCGTCATTTTTTGTTCGTACTCTAATTGCTTCAAGAGTTCTTTCAAACGCTCCATTTCCTCTTGCATTTGCTCCTCTGTCAATTCCATTTCCTCCAGATATTCCATGACGTCTTCCATCTTAGCCTCTTCCATCATTTCCTCCAACTTTTCATACATCTCCTTCATCTCATCTGTCATCATCTCATCAAACATCTCCTGCATCTTATTATACTTCTCCTCTAAGCTTGGAGTGAATTGCTTAAATTCTTGCTGCTTCTGGAAATTTTGCTGGAAATTCTGCTTCATCTGCTCCATCTGCTTATTCATCTCCTTCTGCTTCTCAATCATATTCTCCATCATCTGCTTATCCTCCCATTCCATATCTTTCTTCTGTAAAAGACGCTCCTTCATTTCATTCAACTCCTCTTGCAACTTATCCATCTCATCTACAGACTCTTCCAAATCATCTTGTAACTCATCTGTATTATCTTCTGCTATTTGCTCTAACTCATCATAAGAAGGCAATTTGAAATCAAAAGTCTGCGTACGAGCAAACTTCTTACCACTGACCCCATCATTATCCCATACTTCAAAGTAATAAGTCAACTTATCTCCAGGATCCAACTCCAGCGTATTAACATCTAAATAATGCGTAAAACTCGTCGCCTTAGGATTCAAACCCTTTTTGATTGGAGTTGTATTACGGCCTTTGTTAGGACTCGTCTCCGAATCAACATTATAAACAAATTTTAAATCACTAATACCGTAATCATCCATCGTCTCACCTGTAAAATATAATAACTTAGCATCCGTGCTATCTGCAAATTGCTCTGCAGAAATAGTAGGATATAAATCAGGCACTATCGTAATCCCATAAGAAATGGAATCTGCATGATGTAATTTATCATTAGATACATAAATCGTATAACTTTGCTCCTTATACACTCGCTCCCCATAAGCAAATAAATCCTCCCCTTGTCTTTGAGCAGAAATCATACTATCCTTAGCAGAGAATTTTAATTGAATATCATCTGTATGCTGCGCATCAAACTTCCAATCTACCTTACTACCAATTGGAATTAATAAATCACCTGTATTCTTAAGCGTCTCATCCTTCTTACCCGTATAAGCTGGATAATCTAATGCCAACTCAAAACCAATGATCGCTGGCTTTGGAATCACATTGACTTTATACTTTTTAGATTGGAAACCATCGGCCTCAAAATAAAATTCTACCTCTTTCTGCACTTTATTAAAACGGTAATTGAAATTATTAGCATCTTCCTTATTCAATTTATAAGGAAAATCATTCACCTTGATATATGCATCATTCGGTAATATCTCTCCATCTACTTTCACCTGAATATCCAAGTCCTCATACTGAACGACTTCTAAGTTCTCAGTAGTTAACTCAAACTTAAATGGTGCCGCTTTCTCAAATTCTGTATTATACTGCGTAATACGCTCTGTACTACCCGTAATCATTTTGGGAAAGGCTAATAATAACACCCCCAAAAACAATAATGGAATTAAAGCATATTTAGCATACTCTCGGTTTTTAGAAAGATTAATCGCAGACTTAAATGGCACTGGCTTCAAAGTATCTATCTTTTGATCAATACTCGCCTCAATCAAACTCGCATCACTCACCTTACTCGCCTGCTCCTTCAATTGAAGAATATTCAACAATTTATCCTCTACATTCGTAAAGTGATCTCCAATAATGGAAGCCGCCTGAGTATGAGAAATGACCTTACCCAACTTAAAGTAGTTCAGCAAAGGCATAAATACCCAATAAACAAAGCTAAGCAAACTCAAACCAATAAATCCAAAGAAGAAGCTTTGCCTAACACCACTGGAAAAGTAGAAATAATGCTCTAATACATTTATGACTATAAAAGAAGCTAATACTACCCCCACAAAGTAAAGACTACCACGTATTAACTTATTCACATAAAACTTGCGAATGAACTCATCCAACTTGCGTATTAGAAGCTGATAATTATTATTTAACTGACTCATAGTTTTTCTTATATAGAATATGAACGCAAAAATCGTACAAATGACACAGAAATAGGGCTAATTTTTAAAAAAATCACACATTTCTGACCTAGCTGACGAATTTAAGCTATTTCAAGACCGTTTAAAAGCCCCCAAATGTTAAAACAACCTAAAAGCGACAGCAATTCTCGTTTTAGCCTGCCACACCCGCCTGTCATCACGAGCGCGTCAGCGCACAGTGATCTATTACGACAAAATCCAAGGATTTGGGAGGCTAAACTCATTAACTACTATCGTTTTTACCATTAATCTCATCTCTCCAGAACTGAATTTAAGTGTTTGGTTAGTCAAAACGAGAATTGCTATAAAAGCGAATGGTATATTAATTAAATAGTTAATTCGTGTATTAGCTCTTCAGTTTCAAACTTAAAACGTTTATCAGTTACTTTTGGGGCTTCCCCATTGCATTTTTTCATTCGACCGTAGGGGCGCTACCTATGTGTGCGCCCTCGAATGAAAAAATGCAATGGGTCGGGCTGTCCACTCTTATGTGGCTATGCCCTTCCTATTACGCTAAGGGCTACTTGTCTCTTATTGGAGCCTGCGTAGCCCTAAGCTCCATAAGTCAGGGCATGGCCGCCACATACCGCTCCCATCCCTAAGCCAAGATACAATTCAAATTTAAACATATTAAATCAGTGAATAAATAGAAATATACCGCAAATTATTTTAATTATTCCTATAACATTGCTATTTTTGAATACTAACAAACTATTGAGAATTATAACTTTACAAATACATGCTATGAATAAAACACTACATAAACTTTATCTACTTTGTTTCCTAATTGCACTTCCTATACTTTGGAGCCAAAGCACTTCCGCTCAATGTGGGAATGATAATACGCAATGGTTAGGAGCACAAACACTCAATTGCAACGGTGCTAATACCACTATAAGTACATGCTTCTTTGGTGGGGAATATGCATTAGTTAATGTCACTTGTGGAAATACTTATACCTTTTCCACCTGTGGCGATACCTCTTTTGACACGCAATTAACACTTTACAACAATGCTGGAGGCGGATCTCTTGCTTATAATGATGACGCCTGTGGACTTCAATCTATTGTTACATGGACCGCTACCTTCACAGGCCAAGTAAGAGTCTTAATTGATAGATTCTTCTGTGGAAATCAATCTTCCTGTATGACCTTGGTAGCCTCTTGTACAAGTCCTCCTAATACTGATTGCTCTGGAGCAATAGCTGTAGGAGCTGGAGCTACTAACTTCACCCTTGTAGAAGAATGTTCAGGGCCTGATATAACATCCTGTACCTTCAATGATTATAATGATATATGGTATTCTTATACTGCGCCTGCTTGTCACTTACAAAGTGTAAATTTTAATACCTTCGGTAGTGGTTTTGATACTGCTTTAAGTGTATGGTCTGGATGCGGTGGAACCGAATTAGCTTGTAATGATGATTCTGGTGGACTTCAATCCTCCATTACTCAAAATTGTGTGGCCCCTAGTACAACCTATTATATTAGAGTCTCTGGCTTTAATGGAGCAGATGGTTCAGGAGTTCTAAATATAGTTGAAACACAAGACACGACCAACCCAACAATTACTTGTCCTACACAAGCCAATATTGCAGCCAACACTAGTTGTACTGCCACCATACCTAACTTCGTACCTTCCGCAACCGTCAGCGATAATTGTGATACCGCTCCAATGGTTACACAATCTCCAGCTGCTGGTACTTCGGTTGGTTTAGGTGCTCAAACGGTCACTTTAACCGCTACGGATGCCTGCGGAAATACCAATAATTGCACAGTCACCTTCAATGTAATTGATACGACTCCCCCAACCACCACTTGTCCTGCGGATGTAACAGTAACAACCGATGCAGGAGCATGTGCTGCAACAGGTGTCGCTTTAGGGACACCTACCACAACGGATAATTGTTCAGGAGAAACGGCTGCTAATGATGCACCAGCTTCTTTCCCAATCGGTAATACAACCGTCACATGGACAGTAACGGATGCCGCTGGAAACACAGCCACTTGTACTCAAACTGTAACCGTAACAGATGATGAAAATCCTACGATCACTTGTCCTGCAGATGTCAGTGTAACAGCGGATGCCGGTGTTTGTACTGCTTCGGGCGTCGCTTTAGGTACACCTACGACAGCGGATAATTGTGGTGTCGCTTCGGTAAACAGCGATGCTCCAGCTATTTTCCCACTTGGAAATACTACCGTCACTTGGACAGTAACAGATGATTCGGGCAATACCAATACGTGTACACAAATCGTAACTGTTACGGATGATGAAAATCCGACCATCACTTGTCCAGCAGATGTCAGTGTAACGGCGGATGCGGGGATTTGTACCGCTTCAGGGGTCGCTTTAGGTACACCTACGACAGCAGATAATTGTGGCGTCGCTTCGGTAAACAGTGATGCACCAGCCATTTTCCCATTAGGAAATACTACCGTCACTTGGACAGTAACGGATGATTCGGGCAATACTAATACGTGTACACAAATCGTAACCGTAACAGATGATGAAAATCCGACCATCACTTGTCCAGCAGATGTCAGTGTAACAGCGGATGCCGGTGTTTGTACTGCTTCAGGGGTCGCTTTAGGAACACCTACAACAGCAGATAATTGTGGCGTCGCTTCGGTAAATAGCGATGCGCCAGCTATTTTCCCATTGGGAAATACGACTGTCACTTGGACTGTAACGGATGATTCGGGCAATACTAATACGTGTACACAAATCGTAACCGTAACAGATGATGAAAATCCGACCATCACTTGTCCAGCAGATGTCAGTGTAACAGCGGATGCCGGTGTTTGTACTGCTTCAGGCGTCGCTTTAGGAACACCTACGACAGCAGATAATTGTGGCGTCGCTTCGGTAAACAGCGATGCTCCAGCTATTTTCCCACTTGGAAATACGACTGTCACTTGGACAGTAACAGACGATT
>JAHDDN010000048.1 GCA_020629335.1 Chitinophagales bacterium
GTTTTCCCTCCTCATAGCATTCAAAGGAAAAATTACCATCAATATCTGTAGAGGCACCATCGTAGCTGTCTTTAATAAACACATTTGCTCCTGGAACGGCCTCTTTCTTAGATGTCATTACTTTTCCACTAATGGTAATTTGAGCGGAAGTGGTATTAAAAGCAATGATTAAGAGTAAAAAAACAAGTAAAATTGATTTCATAGTGATAGGGTATTTGATATAATCCGAACAAATATACACTTATATTCATTCCTTATAAAAGCAATTCTATCCGACAGAATTGAGCTTATTACTCATTTTAATCGCTCCCAAAAAAACTATTTTTCAAAAATTTCAGTTATAGAACTAAATACCTAGACAAATTTCCCAATTATTTATCCCTAAAATGAAGCACCATGAATCGAAATCATCAGAATTACCACTGCAAAAAGCATATCATAGATGAATTAACTCGTATGCTTATCCAAGGCAAAAAGTATTTAGCTATTAGGTACTTACAAACCGTCACTGAATTTACTCCAAGAGAAGCGCAAGAGAGAGTGAATGCACTTTCTGCAGCTATTCACAATATTAGCAACTCGATAGAAGAAGAAAAAATTGCGCCACATGCTAGCGATAGTTAATGGAGGAATTGTATCTTTAAGGAATGCTTAAGTCCTATTATTCTCGAAAAAAGATTATTGAAGCTGGAACGGATGAGGCGGGTCGAGGTTGTTTATCTGGGCCTGTTCATGCCGCAGCAGTTATCTTGGATAGAAAATTTAAACACTCCTTACTAAATGACTCTAAAAAATTGACTCACGCAAATAGAGTCGAATTACGTCAAGTCATACAGGAAAAAGCCATTGCTTGGGCAGTGGCAACAGCAAGCGTTGAGGAAATTGATGAAATCAATATCCTCAACGCTTCTCATTTGGCGATGCATCGTTCTTTGGAAAAACTCTCTCAAAAGATAGAACTCATCTTGGTAGATGGCAATCGCTTTAAACCCTTTAAAGAGATTCCTTTTGAATGTATTATTAAGGGAGATGGTAAATATGCCTCTATTGCTGCTGCTTCTATTTTAGCCAAAACGTATCGAGACGACTATATGCTGCAACTTCATGAGCAATTCCCCGAATACGGCTGGGATAGCAATAAGGGCTATCCAACGAAAAAGCATCGTGCGGCAATTGCTGAGTATGGTGCTACACCGCATCATCGTTTAACTTTTCGATTGTTACCTGATAATGTTCAGACTAGATTATTTAATTCCTAATATTCGTATAGCTCCACTAACTGCTTTTTAAAGCGATTCTTTGGCAGGTAGGTTTGCTCTAGTACAGAGGCGAAAGGAATAGGTGTGTCTAAGGCAGCTGAGCGCATCACTGGCCCATCTAAATGCGCAAAGCAATGTTCTGCTATGATTCCTGCAATATCTCCCCCTATGCCACCTGTCATACTATCTTCATGCAAGATAATCGCCTTGCCTGTCTTTTTTACAGAATTGATAATCGCTTCTTTATCTAAAGGCGATAAAGTTCTTAAATCTACTAAGTCAGCGCTTATCGCTGGATTTTCGTCTAAAGCCTCTATTGCCCAATGAACTCCCATACCATAAGTGATAATGGAAAGGTCTTCGCCTTCTCTTACTAAGTTAGCCTTTCCAATCTCTACTGTGTAGACATCATCAGGAATTTCGTCAGTAAGTGTACGATACATCAGCTTATGCTCAAAATACATCACAGGATTCGGATCATTGATTGCTGCTATTAGTAAGCCCTTCGCGTCATAAGGATTAGATGGGTAAACCACCTTTAAACCTGGAGAGTGTACAAACCATGCCTCATTAGACTGAGAGTGGAAAGGGCCGGCAGCCACGCCTCCACCTGTAGGCATACGTACCACTACATCCGCATTTTGCCCCCAACGATAATGGATTTTACTTAAATTGTTTACAATTTGATTGAAGCCACATGTTGCGAAGTCTGCAAACTGCATTTCTACTATGGCCTTTTGTTTTTTGATAGATAAGCCTAAACCAATTCCAACGATAGCAGATTCACAAATAGGAGTGTTTCTAACTCTTCCCTTTCCGAATTGCTCCAAGAAACCGTCCGTAATTTTGAATACGCCACCATACTCTGCGATATCTTGACCCATAATTACTAAATCGTCATGGGCTTCCATAGATTGTCTAAGTCCATCAGAGATGGCATCAATAAAACGCTTTTCGCTTGTGTTGTCAGATTTGGCTTCGATTGCTTGGATAGATGCATCTTGATAATACAAATCCGCTAACTCTTCTTCGGCATTAGCTACTTCTATAGCAGGTGTATCAAAAGCTATTTTTAGTTCTTTTTCAATTTTTGCTTTGAATGCCTTGCGAGTTTTTTCAATATAATCACTATTAATAATACCTCGCTTGGTGAGATATTTTTCAAATTTTTTGACTGGATCTTTTTTGCCCCATTCTTCAAATAGTTCTTTAGGTACGTATTTAGTACCTGAAGCTTCCTCATGGCCTCTCATTCTGAAAGTCATACACTCGACTAAGATAGGTCGTGGATTTTCTAAGAGTGAGTCACGTAATTGAGAAATTGTTCGGTGTACTTCTAATATATTATTTCCATCTATTTTATGGGATTCCATACCGTAGCCTAAGCCTCTATCAGCTATCGTTGCACAGTTATATTGTTCTGATACAGGGGTAGATAAACCGTAACCATTATTTTCTACAAGAAAGATGATAGGTAGTTTCCATACGGAAGCCACGTTTAGAGCTTCGTGGAAGTCGCCTTCACTGGTTCCACCTTCTCCAGAAAAAGCGACAGTAATTTTTCGCTCTTTTTTCAAGAGATTGGCTAATGCAATACCACTACCTACGGCTAATTGAGGACCAAGGTGTGAAATCATCCCTACAATATGATGATCGTTTGTTCCAAAGTGGAAAGAGCGATCACGTCCTTTTGTGAAACCTGTTCGCTTACCTTGAAACTGTAGGAATAGTTCACTTAGGCTAATACCTCTACTGGTGAATACACCAAGGTTTCGGTGCATGGGTAAGATATATTCATCATCAGCTAAGGCTTTGGTTACCCCTACAGCGATAGCCTCTTGTCCAATACCAGCAAACCATTTACTAATTTTTCCTTGTCGAAGTAAAACGAGCATTTTTTCTTCGATCATTCTTGGGTAGAGTAGTGATTGATAAAGATCAATCAATTGCTCATCTTTATAATTTCTCCTATTGAAGCGCAATGTATGTGTTTTTGATTAAGAGGCAATACCTCTAGCTAATAAAACGCAAATGTAGGTGATTACGCAAAGATTGCAAAGAAAAAGATTACCTAATGACAAATGTTAGATTTGCCCATAAGTAATAAGGTAGTACATTAGGCATACCTATTAAATTGGTAGGTGTAACTATGAGGGGTTTTTAGATCGCCATCTTTCATTAAAGGATTGCTTAGGGAGCTCTGGCAATTCTTCTCTTTGTGTTAAGAAAAGATGGAGCATTAAATTTTTAAAAAAGTGTGGAGTACCATTCAATTTATTTCGATCTAGAAACATTCGTTTCCACATCTTCCATTGCCATTTCGTTTTAAAACCCATTGGATTTTGTTGGCGTTTTTCAGCTTTAATTTCCATCAATTTTTCCCGAACATTAATATTCACAGGACACTCAATAGGTACTTCACATACTGGATAAGCCATCATCTCGTAGCCATTATCACTTGAGTATTGGTAAATTAGTTCTTCCAATGGTGATTTGAAGGAGGATATTGCTTCATCAGTTACACAGCTATTTTCTTTACAAACATCACACTTTATACAATAAAGAATTTCTTGTTGATCCTTATTGCGCATGAGCTGAGACCTCTTATTATCGAGCAGAATTACGAATACTCTTTTAGCTCCTTCGCTATCGTTTTTCTTCTTTGGGCCAGTGATGATACTATTATATGTGTTTAGTTTTTGACCACTTTGATAACGAGCTTTTAGATTCCAGATATAAAACAGATCATCCATATCTTTCATCACTTGATCAATTCCAACTACTATTACATTAACTTTAGTTTTGGTTAATTGACTTAGTTGATCCGCATTAGAAGAGGATGTTGCTATTACTCCTTCAGATGCTACTATAAAGTCAGCACCACACAAATGTAGCTCTGCCTTAGCATGAGAGGGCACCTGCTTCATATTACAAAAAGCTCCTTGTCTACTTCTTAATAAAGTAGTTATTCCTAACTCATCTACTTGGGGGGAATCTGAAATATTGAGGTAAGTGATATTATATTCCTTTACAATATCCTCTAATGCTTTCTGTGCATCTTCTGTATCTTCTGCCCATACAACATTTCCCCCATTAGCTTGAAACTTTCGTTCAAAACTCATAAGGTGTCCATCCAATCCATTAATAACCTCCCAACGCAATTGTTTGGCTTTTTTCTTGGCTAAATCAATGTCTTTAAACGGGTGTTTGGCAGACATTTGTTCATCATACATATCTTCCATATTCATAATTCCTCTTATCAAAAAAACAGGGTATCAAAGAGGACTTGGTCTTGGTTAAATAGGCTTGGGAATAAGTCTTAAATAACTGTTACATATTGTAGCATTTATTTTTAAGCTCCCTTTAGTCGTACAAATTTAAAGAATGTAATACGTTAGTTATATTTAAATATAAGGAAAATATTTGTTATTCTGTAACATCTACTTCAATTCTTTTGTTTTGGTTGACTAGCTGCCAAGCCGTAAAGAAAATCAATTGTGTTCTTTTTGCCAACAATTCGAAGTTTATTTTTTCTACTGTATCAGTAGGTTGGTGATATTCGTCATGGGTTCCATTGAAGTAAAAGATGACTGGAATATTGTTTTTAGCGAAATTATAATGATCTGATCTGTAGTAAAATTGATTTGGGTCATCTTCTGCATTGTACTTATAATCTAAGTTCAATTTCGTAAAGTTTCTATTGGCACTTTCATTGATGGCGTGTAGTTCTGTGCTCAATCTGTCTGATCCTATCACGTAAACGTAGTTGGGATCATCTTCATGTGCTTCGTCTACTCGGCCTACCATATCTATATTTAGATCAGCTATTGTATTTTCAAGTGGGAATACTGGATTGTTAGCATAATGTTCCGATCCTAAGAGTCCTTTTTCTTCTCCTGATACCGGCATAAAGAGTATACTTCTTCTAGGGCCATTTCCTGATTCTTTAGCAAAAGCGAAAGCTTCCGCTAATTCTAAAAGAGCTACAGTACCTGAGCCATCATCATCAGCTCCATTATAGATTTTATCTCCTTTCACTCCTAAGTGGTCATAATGAGAGGTAATCACCAAGACCTCATCTTTCAGATTGGGGTCAACGCCTTCAATAAAGCCTAATACATTTTCTGAGCTTAATTTTTGTGTTTCTTTAGCCACTTTTATATTGACAGCTTTCTTAACCAACTTTGGTTTGCGAGCTCCTTTCTTTTCTACTTTCTTAGTATATTTATTGAATTTTTTGGAGCTCATTTTTAATAGATCAAGTGCCATATTTCCACTTATGTAAAAGGTATTTACATAAGGACTGTCATCTGTGTCTGCTGCGGTCATTAGACGCATAGAGTTGCTATTGATCGCATACTTAAAGAAGTTGATGTCTTTTTTGATATTCGGAGTGACGATGAAGATTGCTTTAGCTTCTTTCTCTTTAGCTTTTTTGATTTTGGATCTCCAGTTGCCGCTCCAATCGGATTCTTCTTTATTGCCACTGACGTAGTATGTGCCGTCTTTCTTTTTGGGTTCTCCTTTAAGGACTACTACTATTTTATCTTTAACATCAATTCCTTTATAGTCGTTATAGTTTTCGTCTTCTATACCATAACCTGCGAATACTACTTCATTGACGGTGACATCCATCTCTTGTACTGTTCTGGAGAAGCAATAGTAATCTTCTAAGAATTGATATTCTTTAGTATCCACTTTGATGAACTGGTCTCCCCATGATTCTTTAATCAATGGAATTTCTTGAAAGTAGCCATTCAGTTTAGGAATTTCTTTCATTCCTATTGATTTGAAGTGCTCCTTAATGTATTCTGCGGCCATTTTCTGACCTTTTTGGCCTGTTTCTCTCCCTTCATATTCATCAGAGGCGAGTATGGTCAAGTGCTTTTCGAGATCAGCCGGCTTGATGGTTTTACTAAGTGCTACTGCTGTTTCTGCATTAGACGCTTCTGGTTCTTTTATTTGTGCAAAGATGGCACTATAAGATATCAGTAGGATACTGATTAATAATAAGCTTCTCATGGTGTTGTAGTTTATATAAGTAAGTAAGTGCATGGACAAAATTACTCTTACTTTATGACTGGTTCTTTTTTACTTATGCTGCGTTAAATTTTCCTTAAATAGCACGGCTATGCTCGTCAAATTTGCCTTGCCTAAGTAAAAAAGACCTACAGTCAAAAGACAACTTAATTTTGTCCAAGCACTTACTTAACTATTGTATTGTTATTTTTTCGACTCTTCTTTGATGGCGACCGCCTTCAAATTCTGTTGATAAAAAATCTTCTATCATTTGCATGGCTAACTCAAATGCGACAAAACGAGCTGGTATGCAGATCATATTGGCATTATTATGTTGTCGGGCCAATTGAGCTAAGTCTCTTTGCCAACAAATGGCTGCTCTAACCTTAGGGTGTTTATTGGCGGTGATGGCCACTCCATTCGCTGAACCACATATTAGGATACCCAAGTCTGCCGATTCTTCCTCTATTGCATTCGCAGTTGGGTGTACGAAGTCTGGATAATCTACAGAATCCCTTGAGTGGGTTCCGAAGTCGGTGATTTCGTGTTGTTCGGCTAATTGGGCTTTGATCAATTCTTTGTAATCGTAGCCTGCATGATCTGAGCCTATTGCTATTTTCATTTGTGTTTGCTTTGGTGTTATTGGCTTAGGGATGGGAGTGGTATGTGGCGTTTATGCTGCGACTTACGGAGCTTAGGCAGACGTAGGCTGGCCCTGAAAGGGCAGACAAGTATGCCTTTAGCGTAGTAGGAGCAGCATAGCCACATAAGAACGGACAGCCCGACGGCTGCGCTTCGCTTGCTAATGATTAATGCATAATGATAAATGATAAATTGGCTTGTGCTACGCACTTCGCTTCTGCCTGCGCAGCTGTAAGCCCCCAATTAATTTCTTATACATCCAATCAATCGCTTAGATCCCAAGTGACAAAAATAGGCTTTTAATTGGGTTTTTCCATGTCAAAATTGGCCTCGTCTATTCGATTTTGCTTGACGACTCTTCTGCAAATTAGGATACTAAATTCGTATAGGAAGTAAACGGGTACTGCGATGAGCACTTGTGTCCATACATCGGCGGGGGTAATAATGGCTGATATGACCAGTATGACAATGAGTGCATGACGTCTGTAGAGGCGCATGTCTTCTGGGGTGATAATGCCTATTTTGGCGAGGAAATAAACGACCATGGGTAGTTCAAACATGATGCCTGTAGCTAGGACAATGGTGGTGATGATGGCCATATAGGAGCTTAGTGCAATGACGTTATTGACTTCCGTACTGATGGAGTAAGTGGCGAAGAAGTTAATCGAGAAGGGGGAGAGGATGAAGTAACCGAATATTACGCCTATACTGAATAGTACGGAGGTAAAGAAGACGATTCCTCTGGTGTATCTTACTTCTGAATCATAAAGCCCTGGCTTAATGAAACGCCATATTTCCCAGAATGCGTAGGGAAAGCCGAATATGAGTCCGATGATCAGGGAAACTTTGATGTGTGCTAAGAATTGCCCTGCCATTTCTAAATTGGCAACTGTGAATTGGGCTGGTTTTAGACACATTAGATCGCCTAAACCTATGGCATGTGAAATACTACAAAAGCCTTGATAGGTGAGAAAACTTTCATTTTTGGGTCCAAATATGATGGTATCGAAGATAAAACCCTTTGCTAAGAAAGATATAAAAGCAAAGACCGCTATGGCTCCTAATGAACGAATAATATGCCATCTTAATTCTTCAAGATGATCAAAGAAGCTCATCTCTGTTTCTTGTACCTGATCAAGTGGTGTATTTGTAGGAAGCTGTGAAGACATAAATTTTTGTAAATTTGGCTTAAAGTTACGTAAGTAATCACTAATTAAGTACCTAAACATAAATAATCATCACTTTTGATGGCTTAATTTTGCGCTGTACTGCGTTACTTTTTTTAGTAATAGCGCTGCTATTCCGTCAAAAAAGTGCCTTGTTCAGCATAAAATTAATCTCATCAAAGAAGTGTCGATTATTTTCATTCAGGTACTTAGGTAAACAAATTCAATGGAAAAAAGACTATTTATCGGGATTGCTATACCCAAAGTTATTCAAACATCTATACTTGAATTACCCAAATATTATCGGGAGTATGATGATATTAAGTGGACGAGGCCAGCAAACCTTCATATTACTCTCTGCTATATAGGCGAAGTCCCTGAAGAGATGTTAGTGAATATTTGTGCTAGTATACAGCTTATTTGTAAGGATTTTGAGCCATTCAAGCTTTCTTTTAATCGACTTTCTTTGGCTCCTAATAATCGAGATGCCCGAATGATATGGGCTAAGTATCAGTCTAATGAGGTATTTGCATCGCTTTCCTTAGCATTTTATCGTTTTTTTGATAAAATACAACTCACGCAGAATTTTCACTCTCAACCTATTCCGCATATTACTTTAGCCCGATTTAAGTCTGCTAGTGCTATCCCTATTAGAGGGGAAATCAATGATAAGGCTATTCGGGTCAGTCGAATCGTACTTTGGGAATCTATTTTATTAGAGAGCGGGCAGAGAGTTTATGAAGCATTGGATTATTTTTACTTAGGTTAATACCCCCTTTTGTAGGTTAAATCATACTGCCTTATTTCATATTTGTACATTTTCCATTTTTATATTTTAGCATTTTGGGCATATCTTAAAAAAATTTCAAAAAAACTTATTGATTGATTTTCAATTCATTATGTCAAATAATCAATGGCGTATTTGTTTGTTTATAAAAACTGGCATCACACTTGCTTTATTACTTACCAGAAATGATAACACACATATTTTTAAGCCTTTTTTGAAAACACACACACACTTTTTATTTAAAGAAACACGAAAACTGATGCTAATGCAAGTGCTAATACATATTAAAAACAGCCTATTTCTTCTCAGCCTTTGTTTGCTTTTAGTTACTAAACTTTCTGCTAATAATGCTGATTTAAGAGGATTACAATTTTTTCAAGGCACTTTTGAGGAAGCCCTTGTTTTGGCGGAAGAAACGAATCAATCAATTTTCGTGGACGTATATGCTGACTGGTGCAAGCCCTGCTTATATGTCGAAAAAGAAATTTTTACCGACGAGGATGTTAGAGAATTACTCAACAATAACTTCATCTGCTATAGAGTCAATATTGACACTCCTGAAGGCAGATTCTTCGAACAGCAATATAATGTAAGTGGATTACCTGATTTCTTATTTATAGATGAGCAGGGGAAGGTCATGTATCGTGAAACTGGCTTACAAGATAAGTATGCCTTATTAGCACTAAGTCATCGAGCCTTGAATATGCCTTATTATATTGAATTAGAAGGGGAGGAGGTTTTATTTACAGCAGAAGATTTGGAAGATGAGTCTTTCAGATTAAAGCAACCAACTTTTCGCAAGCAAAAAACAAAGCGTCAATCGGCTTCTACTTGGGATAACTTATTTGGCAAAAAAGCTAAAAAAAGCCATACAAGAAATCGTTCTTATCAAGTTCCAGCAGTAGTAGAGGAAGATATTTCTAAAGCGCCTCAAACACCTGAGTTCTTACGTAGGAAAGAAAGACCAAGCAATCCAACTCCGCCAGCAGTAGTAGAGGAACGAGTTTATAAAACACCTGAAACGCCTGAGTTTTTGCAATTTAATAGAAAAGAGAATTGTCCTGAAAAAAATAATGACGAATACCGCCATGTTTGGGAAGGAGATAACAATTCTAACAAGCAGGAATACGAGGCTTATGCTAATCAAAATACAGACGAGATCGCCTTTTATCAAGAAGAACAAACACACACGAATAGAAACGCTAATACACCAACTTATCAATCAACTAAGACAAACAAAAATTTCTCTAAGGATATTGAACACCCCAACGACACACAACATTTACCTAATCAATATCATTCTATGAGTTTAGCAGCTATGCAAGCTGAATATCACGCAGGCAATCGCAAAACGGCTTTCCTTTTTGCTTATGCCTACCAACTAAAACAACATCAATTACCAGCTTATGGGGTAGTTGACAAATATCTTAACAAAGTTAGTTTAACACGTCAAATACACTCACAAGCTAATCTACAATTCATTTATGACTTTGCAGATGATCTAAGCACGAAGGCGCTTGATATGTTCATCTTACACAAAGATGCATTATATCACCAGTTTGCTCCTTCACATATCGACTTAAAACTAAGAAGTATACTCATGGCCGGTGTTCAGGAAGCCGTCCTTTATGATGACCCTGATCTATATCACTACATCAGCAATACTGCTCAAAAAAGTAATATAGGAGATGAAGCAAAATTGCTTTTTGACATCCGAACAACTTATTTCAAAGGAGTAGGACAATGGGATAAATACGTGTGGACCATTACTAACTACATGGATAAATACCCATCAGATGATCCAGTCTTTCTAAATCAAAATGCTTGGGAAGTATATCAATATACGGACAATAAAGGCTATTTGAGAAAAGCTATTGGCTGGGCTGAAAAGTCTATCTCTTTACACACACAATACTATAACTTCGATACCTACGCTCATCTACTACACAAGTTAGGCTACCACAATGACGCTTATCAAGCTGCTCACCAGGCTCTTGAATTAGCACAGAATAGTGGCAAAAATAGTGCTTCCACATTAGAGCTTTTACGACAAATGAGTAGTGGAATAAACGCAGGTATACAAAGATAACTATAAGAATACTGTAAGGGGTGGTTCCCCTACAGGGTAACTTTTTCAATAGGAATGAAATACCGAATTTACTCATTCCGAGAGTAGATAACACTACTTTCAATGAAGCAATTTGCTTCACTATGCACGCTTTTATATTTTTGGTTATTAGCCATGAGTACTTGCTCTGTACTCATGGCTTTTTTTATGCTTAAACAAAAAAAGCGACTACCATATAAATGATAACCGCTTTTCCTTTTTATTGATAAATTTAGAGTATTATTCCGAACACTTTTTCATTAACTCATCTAACTGAGGACCTGACCCCCAATTAGGATGAATAGAAGATGCTGGCTCAAATTTTTCAAATAACTCTGCTGCCTGATTAATTAAAGGACAAGCATTTGCTTTTCCACCACCCCACATTTCTGGTGTATAAAACTTACTAATACCATTCAAATAAGGTGCTCTTGGATTATTTGGATTTTGCTTTTCAGCCTCCATCAAAAGTCCACCTGCAAGTGGGCCATACTTTTGACCTCTCGACATCGGATCAACTGAAATTCTTGCTTGTGCAGAATAAGCCTTTAAAACGGTAATCTCCGAATCTTCACCTGCCATTTCAGCAGCCTTATCAATCAACTCATCCGCTTTATCTAAATAAACATCCACCTTATCCATATCCGACTGCGCTATCATAAAAGCCATATTTACATAACTATAAGCCGCATAATAATTTGGTAACCAATTTTCCTTTTCCACATTCCCCACACGCTCAAATAAATTAGCTAACTCCTGCATTTCACTAATTTCCTTTGCTGCATCTAATTTTGCAATATTAGATTCCATCATCTTAATAAAGCGTTGTTGCTTGACCTCCGCATTTTTTGTCTGACCAAATGCAGTGCCCGCAAAAACTAATAATACTAAAGTTAAAGTCAAAAGTTTTTTCATTTTAAAGTGATTTTTAGTGTCGATGAATCAAATTTATTTAAACAAAAATACATTATTTATACGCCCATTCAAATATTTTGGCGACAAGTCGACTAAATCAAACGCCTATTTCTTTTAATTGGGCGTGCCCCTTCCTTATTTTTCATCGAACCGTAGGGGCGCTACCTATGTGTGCGCCCTCCGATGAAAAATAAGGAAGGGTCGGGCTGTCCGCTCTTATGTGGCTATGCTGCTCTAAGTTCGCTAAGTGCTGCTTGTCTCTTAGGAGCCTGCGCATCACTAAGCTACCTAAGTCGCCGCATAAACGCCACATACCGCTTCCATCCCTCACGCAAATCATTCAAAGATTAATTCACAAAAAAAATAAAGCAAAAAAACTGTAAAAGATTCATAATTAACGCCTCTAAATCGTCTAATTTTAACATAAATTCACACAACTAATGCAGGAAAATTTTCGTTAAAATATTAAGAATATTATTCGGAATAAATTTTTATATATGGCGATTTTTTCGTAACATTGTATTGTACTTTTTGATTAAACCGCTAATATATTTTCCAGTCTATAAATGACTGTTTATCAAGGCTTTTAAGTGTTTATTATTTCCCCAGCTAATTCTCTAAAACATTTAAACTTGATACGTTTTTACCAATCGAATCAAGTTTATTTCATTTCAAATTGAAATGATGTTATCACTATCATTCACACTAACAATATTTATCAACAACAATGGCGTTAACCTTATTTAATTTTTTCAGAAAAAAAAGGCCCTCGAACGAAAGTCAAGCCTTACTGGAAATACAAAACGAACTCAAAATTAATATTGATTCAGTAGGTAGCACACTAACACCAAAAGAAACACTACTGCGCCAATTGGAGGATATGGATTCTCCACTTAATGAAAAAGAGTTACTACTTCTTTCTACAAAGCTTCAACTCAAAAGTGATGCTTTCGATAACGCATGGCTGGAAACTACGCTACCCAATACCAAAAAGGATATTATGGTGCGTCTTTCTAAACTCTATGCGGCACAAGAGCATGTCACTAAACTTGACCACCACTTTGTCGAGCAATACTACACACAAATCATCGAAAACTTAACGACTTTAAGTGTTCGCAATAACGATAGTATTAACGCACTCAGAAGCTTCGTTTTTGAAGCCAAAAGACTACAACAGCATATGCATAGAATGAATCTGTACATGGAACAACAAACTGCCTAAGTACTAAATTAATAATAAAAAAGGTGATAGGGTACTTAAATATCCTATCACCTTTTTTTATTATTAATTTTATAGAATATTACGCCATCGTTCTATTACCCACCCAAACAAATCGATTATTGATATAAGCAGGATTTGTAAATGATGCATTGCCTGAAGGGTTTCCACCCGTTACATGAAAATCAGAAAAAGCCGCATGTTGATTCACAAAAGCCAATCCTGTTAAATTAAGCGAAACAGGAACAAATGCTTCATTCATCTCATTCGTGATTTGTGCTGCTTTGCTTGCATCAGTGGAATATAAGCTACAAGTAATCGCTCCTTTGTTTTGAGCCATCTCTTTAGCAATCTTCACCGACTCTTCTGTATCTTTAGTTTTTACGATTACGATTACTGGGCCAAACAACTCTTGTCTAAACACCTCTTTATCTGAAGAATCAACCTCTAAAATAGTGGGCGCTTGTATTCGAGCTCCTTTAAATTCATGATGCTTTACGACTGGTGCTGTCAATACATTATTCGCACCCAACTCATTTGCATTTTTGGCTCTTGCCATGGTGTCTAAACTCGCAATGGCACCTAATACTCCTGCGCCCATTCTTGGGTTAAGCGCTAAACTAGCTATTTCATTTTGTAGTAGATCTACAGCTTCTTTATAGCTGGCATGCTCGCCATCAGCAAGTGGTATACCGCCTTCAGGAATAAAGAAGTTTTGAGGCGCTGTACACATCTGACCAGAATAAAGCGATACAGAAAAAGCAAGATTACGCATCACTTCTCTTAAGTCATAAACAGAATCTATGATCACAGAATTAACTCCAGATTTTTCCGTAAAGATGCTTTTTTTAGTCGATAAGCTTTCTATATAATCACCAAAAGCATTGCCTCCTGTATAATCAATTAATTTGACTGCTGGATGCTCAGCTAATTCTTTCGCAATTAGATGTTCTGGTGTATCTACTGCTAGCTGAACCGCATTCGGATCAAAGCCATTCTCTTGTAATACTTTTTGTAATTCAGCTATGACAATCGCTATCGGCCATATTGATTGAGGGTGAGGCTTGACTATTACTGTATTTCCTGTCATTAAAGAAGCATATAGCCCTGGTACAGTATTCCAAGTAGGGAAGGTAGAACAACCGATTACTAAACCAACTCCTTTAGGAATCGCTTGATAGCTTTTGTTGAGCTGAAGATTCATCTTGCCCATCGGCTTTTCCCATCTTACTGCTGATGGAAAACGATTCAATTCATGGTAGGCTAAAGCGAGTGCCTCCATTGCTCTATCTGCTGCATGAGGACCTCCTGCTTGAAAAGACATTCCCCAAGATTGCCCAGTAGTATGATGGTTCGCATAAGTAACTTCAAAAAAACGATTTCTGAAACCTTCTAAGCTTTCCATGAGCAAGGCGGCTCTTTCATCCACACTGACTTTTTTCCAAGTTTGAAAAGCAGCTTGAGATTGATTAATTAAATGCGCTACAGAAAAGGAAGGATAGCTAATACCCAAAGGCTGATTAGTATAAGGCGAGCTTTCAGTGCCTACAAAGCCAAGCTCTCCTGTTTGCAATAATTCCTTGAATGGCTGATTGAGTTGTGCTTCAAAAGCCGCTTTTCCTTTTTCTTTTTCTTCTGCTGGATAAGCTTTGGGATGTTCATGATAGGCTGCAAAAAAATGTCTTTCATGTATGGCTTTCACCGCTTCTCCTAATCTTTCTTGATGCTTTTCTATTAATGACATTTCGTTTTTTTTGGGTTTTGTATTTTAGTAAAATGAGTAAGAACCATCTTGATTCACATGAATAAAAGGCAGTTCCTTCTTCTCCTCAAAATAATAATAGCACTGTGCGATATTATTCCACAACCTATTCAACTCCGCTAAATCTTCTACTTTATTATGAGAAGTATCGAGTTCTCCTTTACCATATTCATAAGGATAAATATGAACAGGTATGTCTTTTTGTCCATTTTGATAAGCTTGTAAACAGAGCCAGTATATTTCTTTGATTTTATCATCTGTCATGGGTACACAACCAACAGTCTGACAAGCACCATGTATAAAAATATCACCTCCTAAATAACCTCTTTTACCCAGCACGACATCAGATAAATTAGGGTAATTCAATCGCATAGATAACCAATATCCACTTAAAGGATTAAACTTGTCTATATTATAAAAACCTTCGGGGATTTGTTTGTCCCCTCCCATACGTTTAGGGCCTGGAATGCCTGAAAGCATACAAACCGAGTAGTCTTTGAATAAAATATACTGCTGCTGGCCTTGGGGTTTTATCCAAATCTCCATGCGCATATCTTGTTTAAACACCCGTAAATAAATGGCTCCAAATCGAGGATAAGAAAAACCTTGATTTCTCAACTGACTGGCTAAAGTATTTTCTTTTTCTACTTTCGCTTTTTCTACTCGCTTAAACTCTAATTGCTCTTCTAAAAAATCTTGGGCTTGTGTAAAAAAGCAAGTAGATAAGCCAAGAAGTATTATTAAAAATAGTTGTTTCATAAATAGTGTAGTGTACTTTTAATGGGTGAATTAATCTAATCTAAATTTGAATGGAATAACTATTTTGGAAGCAACATATTGATTGTCTTTGATACCTGCTTTCCAAGCGGGCATTTTGGATAGCGTCTTTATGATTGAATCATCTAAACCACAGTCAATATTTTTTTTCAGGACTTCTGTTTCTGTGATTTTTCCTTTTTCGTCTATTACTAAAGAGACGATGACTTCTCCAAAAATATAGTTGCGATCAATGCATAATGAAGGGATATCCACTCTTGAGGAAACATACTTTTGTAAGTCTTCAATACCTTTTTTATAAACTGGGTTTGCGTCTAACTCAAAGGACTGATAAACCTTTTTAGACGCTTTCGTTGACTCCACATTAGACGATGGCGTTGATGTTTTATTTTCTGTGATTTTAGTAGGTATTTCTACTTGCTTTTTTTGTTCTGGAGGATTAGGCAAAGGAGGCTTCTGAATTAGCTCTTCTTTTTTAGATACTTCACGAGGATTTTCTTTTAATAAGTTGGTGTCATAATCTGATCTTTTAAAGAATTCTGTGATATCAATTTTCATAGGATTTTTGATAAACCAATCGAAAAACTGATTGTAAGCCATTTTTTGGCCATTAAAATAGGTCATAAATTCTTGATCATCTCCTCCACTTAGCAGCCAATAATTATAGCTTTTCAAGTATCCTTTTTGTTGTAATTCTTTTTGTCTATTAAGTAAATTCACTTTCAATTTGGCCCCATAAATTTGGCTCCATAAGTTTAAGAAATCCTCTCGGACCATACTTAATAGTTTCAATGAATGGTAGCCACCTTCTACATTTCTGGCCCGCATAGTATTTAGCAAATCATTTTCTCTGAGCTTTTTAAACACGACCATACTTGACTCTTCTAATTCATTATCTACTTTTCTATTGATCGTAAACTCTACTTTATTGCTATATCGGTCATTCACAATATCCATATAAACATCGTGAATTATTTTGCTTATTTCATAAAAACGTTCATCGGCATTTCGAGATAAATTCAGGAATAATTCTCCGTAGTAAAGTGCCCAAATTTTTTCATTAGAACGAGCATACATTTTGGTACACCAATAATAATTATCGGACATAATAGGCTCTGCTGCTATTCCTGCTTCCCAATATTCGATGGCTTTGGAATTATTTCCTTTGATCATTTCAATGACTCCCATATCCAAATGAAACTCGCCATCATAGGGATGCCATTTTAGGCCCTCTCTAAGGATAGACATTCCTTTCTCATATTGCCCTAATAGATCGTAACTGTTGCCGACAATTCGAAAATACTTAATGGCTGGATTGGATTTTTTGAGCAAGGGTTCTACATAATTAATCGTTTTTTGATATTGCTCACTTCTGTAATAAGCCATCGCTGTGAGATAGATTAGCTCATTATTTTTCCCATCATATTGCAAGGCTTTTTTATAGTATTCTGCGGCTTCTAAAAACTTAGCCTCTTTCATCTTTTGACTTGCATTCTTAAGATGAACCTTGGCAGCATTATTAGTCGTCACTTGCGCTTTCAGAGGGGTACAAAAAAGCGCTAATATAAGCCCAATTGGTATCAAAAATTTCATTCTATGACTTAAAAAGTTTTGGGTAACTATTCATTAATAAGTAGTGAAATAAACAGTTACAGTTTTAGTTTTAAATACTGAGCGGTATAAGATTTTTTGACTTTTATTAAATCTTCTGGAGTACCTTGAAAAAGTAGTTGTCCACCATCTTCACCTCCTTCAGGCCCAAGATCAATCACCCAATCAGCACACTTAACGATATCCATATCATGTTCTATGACTAGTACGCTATGTCCTTTTTCGATGAGTGCGTTTAAGGCTTTTAATAAAATTTTCACATCATTAAAATGCAAGCCTGTCGATGGCTCATCAAAAATAAAGAAGATAGGATTTTTAGCACTTCCTTTTCCTAAATAAGAGGCCAACTTTACTCTTTGTGCCTCCCCACCACTTAAGGTAGCTGATGATTGTCCTAATTTGACATAGCCTAAACCGACATCAAATAAAGGTTGTATTTTTCTTTTTACTTCTTTAGCTTCTGCAAAGAAGTCAATGGCCTCTTCTACACTCATGTTTAAGACATCATAAATTGACTTGTCTTTATACTTGGCTTCTAAGACATCTGGTTTAAAACGTTGTCCGTTGCACTCTTCACATTCCAAACGTACATCAGCTAAGAACTGCATTTCGATGACTGTTTCTCCTTCTCCTTGGCAAGTTTCACAACGCCCGCCTGGCACATTAAAAGAGAAGTGCTTAGGTTTATAGCCACGTATTTTTGACAGATTTTGATCTGCAAACAATCCTCTTATCGCATCATAAGCCTTAATATAAGTAACAGGATTAGAACGAGATGATTTGCCTAAGGGATTTTGATCAATCTGTTCAACTTGCTTGATACTACTCAAATCTCCTTCCAAACTATCATGATCTCCAGGCTTATTACCGACTCCTTCAATCTTTCTTTTGAGAGCAGGGTATAGTATGTGCTTGATCAAACTTGTTTTCCCTGATCCACTAACACCAGTTACTACTGTTAGCGCATTCAATGGTATTTTGACATCTACGTCTTGTAAATTATGTTGTCTGGCTCCTTTTATCTCGATAGCATTCACCACTTTTCTCCTAGCGGCAGGAATCTCAATTCTTTCTTGCCCTGTCAAGTAGGCTGCTGTCAGAGTGGGTGTTTTCTCACTAATATCCTTTGCCAAACCAGCATAACTCACTTCTCCACCATGGATACCTGCCTTAGGCCCCATATCTATCAAATAATCCGCTGTTCGGATGATTTCTTCCTCATGTTCTACCACTACGACGGTATTCCCTAGGTTTCTTAAATCCTTTAGTACTTTTATTAGACGTTGAGTATCCCTCGGATGTAACCCAATTGATGGCTCATCTAGCAAATACATGGAATTAGTTAGATTACTCCCCAACATTCTAGTGAGGTTAATTCTTTGTGTTTCTCCACCAGAAAGCGTAGCTGAATGCCTATTGAGTGTCAAATATCCTAAACCAACTTCTTGTAAATATTGTAAGCGATTATTCACCTCTGGCAATATCATTTTAGCAATTTCATTCTCACTTTTGCTCAGCTTGAGCCCCTTAAAAAAGACAATGATATCTTTTACAGGCATTAATAACAACTCAACTATCGACTTATCATTAATTTTCACGTATTGCACCTCTTTTCTTAATCGACTGGATAAGCACTCAGGACAAAGCGTTTTGCCTCTATAACGAGACAACATCACTCGATTTTGTATCTTATAGCCTTTCTCTTCTAAAATGGCAAAAAACTTATTGATGCCTCTGAAATGCTGATTGCCCGTCCAAAGTAAATCATATTCTTCTTTTGTAAGGTCTTTAATAGGACGATGAATCGGAAAATCAAACTTGGCTGCGCTATTGACTAAAGCATCTTTCCAAAGCTTCATTTTTTCTCCTTTCCAACAAGCCACTGCTCCCTCATAAATAGATAAACTTCGGTCTGGTATCACTAAGCTTTCATCTATCCCAATCACAGATCCAAAACCTTCACACTTCTTACAAGCACCATAAGGACTATTAAAACTAAATAGGTGAGGAGTCGGTTCTTCAAACAAGATCCCGTCTAGTTCAAACCTATCAGAGAAGCTATAATGCTGATCTCCTACAATATCTATAATACACTCTCCACCGCCTTCATAAAAGGCCGTCTGTACAGAGTCTGCACACCTATTAATCAAGTCCTCATCTCTCTTTTTAACTGCTAATCGATCTATTACTATTAATATGCCCTCTTCCTCATTAATACTCGATGCGTCTATATCTTCTATCCGAAACATTTCCCCCTTTACCCAAATACGAGAGAAACCTTTTTGCATTAATAACTCCAACTCCTTTGCTAAGGAATGATCATCTAAAGTCAAAGGGGCAAATATTTGCACTTTGGTTCCTGACTTTTTTTTAAATATAAAATCAACCACATCACTGACATCATTTTTTCCTACTTCCTCACCAGAGATAGGGGAGTAGGTGCGACCTACTCTCGCATATAATAACTTAAGGTAGTCATATATCTCCGTTAATGAACCAACTGTTGAACGAGAGCTCCTTGTCACAACTTTCTGCTCAACTGCTATAGCAGGACAAATACCTTTAATATAGTCTACATCAGGTTTATTCATCCGCATCAAAAACTGACGTGCATAAGAGGACAAACTCTCTACATACCTTCTCTGTCCTTCTGCATATACAGTATCGATCACTAATGAGGATTTTCCTGACCCTGATACACCCGTCACCACAACCAAATGGTTACGAGGAATAGCCACATCGACATTTTTTAAATTATGTTCTCTTGCTCCCTTTACAATAATGTAGTGTTTGGGATCCAAATTGGTAACTTTCTGGCTCATTGATAGTCTATTATAATCTAAGTGCTATAAGTTAATTAAAGACAATTCTTCTAAGAAATTAGTTGAATTGGAATACAAAATTAGTAAATAACGCCTCCAACAAGCATAAAATTTAATTTCTTGGTATAATTTTTGAAATTTTTTAAGAATTATTGCCTTTTTTTTTCGAAAAAAGAAATAAAAAGCTATATTTGTTG
>JAHDDN010000049.1 GCA_020629335.1 Chitinophagales bacterium
TAACGCAGCATAAGTAAAAAAGAACCAGTCATAAAGTAAGAGTAATTTTGT
This sequence comes from Chitinophagales bacterium, assembly GCA_020629335.1. Next base: position 52 of record JAHDDN010000049.1, read on the forward strand.
CCATTGGCTAGTGATTTTGATTCATACGGTAATAGATTTGAACAGCCTGGCCTTTGCCTCTTTATTTTATGAGTGGATAAGGGAGAAAGATCTACCAAAAACATCATGATAAATGTTTTTTATTCGCCCTCAATACAAAGAGAAACTAAAACTATGAATATAGAAATAATAAAATTTGAGTGCATGACATATTAGGTGTATAGTGATTTCAGGGATTGCAGAACCTGATCTTAAGACGATATACGTACGATAGAAATGGTTTATGATAAATCAATGGAATCAGAATTTGATATAGTCAGAAATTACAAGGATTTTGTCAACTATATTGAAAAGAATGGATTACCCAATTTTATTAGCTTTGATAATGATTTAGGGCTTGATGAAAGTGGCGAAGTAGATCCAGATGGCTATGCGGCTGCTAAATGGTTAGTTTACCAATCAGGATTGAATTTGAGAAATCTGAAATTTAAAGTGCATTCAGCCAATCCTGTGGCAGCAGAACAAATAAGAGGGCTTTTAAATAACTACATAAAGCATCTAAATAATGAGTAGGAGCAGCCCTTGTAGGGACGTTACATTGCAACGTCTTATTTAAAGTTTTATGATGAAGCGGAAAAGCAACTATTTTCTAATCCAGCAAAAAACTTTAAATGAGTTCATATAGAAAAACCTAATTATTGTTGAAGCAATAAAATATATTTTCCTATATTTGGTTGTATCTAACTATGCGATTGAGCTAAATATAAAATTGAATTGAAAATGACTACAACATATAGAGAAGGCCCAGTAGGCGCACTCATGGACGAATATGAGCGAGCTGCAAACGAATTGAAAAAAATATTACAAGAAATAAGTCAATCCCAATTTACTATAATAGTTGATCCTGATACAAAAGATCCAGACTGTCATTCAATACAGACAATTATGAATCATGTAGTTAGATCAGGTTATGGTTATGCCAACTATATACGCAAAAAATTTGGTGATACATGGAGACAGAGAAAAACGAATTATGAAATCCATTCACCCAAATTAGCTTGCCAACAGCTTGACGAAATGTTAAATTATACCTTGGAGACTTTAGAAAACAAATGGAATATAAGCTATGATCAGGTGGTCAAAAGTAAGATGAAAACAACTTGGGGGCAAGAATATGACTTCGAGCAGCTATTAGAGCATGCTATCGTTCATATTCTAAGGCATAGGAGACAAATTGAAAAGTTTATACTAAAATTAAAAGCATAATTACCCCACAAAATATCGGCTATGTAAGAGTATTTTAATCAAATCCGTTCGAGCATTTGTTTATTACATCACCCTTAAAATTCAAAGCTAACAACAAATTTTCAATTTTTGGCATAGTTTATTCTATATTTACATTAAAATAAAAACACCCTAAATGGAAATTTTAAAAACCCATTATCATCCTGAAATTATAAGCTTAGAAAATAAAACTATTTTCACAAGGCTTGCCACAAGGAGTATAGCCACTCAAGCGAATAAAATTTTACTGCTTTATACTGAAAGATATGAAGACTACAGTCTCCCAGGTGGAGGCTTGGATTTAGGTGAAGATAAAATCGAAGGAATGATACGAGAGCTTAGTGAAGAAACAGGCGCTCAAGATATTAAAAACATAAGGCCCTTTGGCGCTTATGAAGAGTATAGGCCGTGGTATAAGCCAGACTTTGACATTCAGCATATGATTTCTTATTGCTACACATGTGATATTAGTGAAGAACTGGGTTTTTCAAAAATGGAGTCCTACGAAATTAATAATGGTATGAAAGCCATGTGGGTCAATATTCATGAAGCCATCACGCATAATATTAAGACAATGGCAAGCAGCGATAAAAAAGGAATGTCGATTGAAAGAGAAACGTTTTTATTAAAGTTGATCGCCGAAAATATATCATAAGTGAAGATAAGCTTAATCATAAAAATCAACCCATGCAAAATATTCAATTTCCAGTCGATTTTCTATTTAAAATATCTACCTTCTCAAGCGATTTTACAGCGACAGATGCGCATGGTGAAGTCATCGCTTATGTCAAGCAAAAAATGTTCAAATTAAAGGAGGATATTAGGATTTATACGAATGACTCACAAACGGAATTATTATACAGAATCAAGGCAGATAGATGGTTAGACTTTTCTGCTGCTTATTCTTTCTATGACAGAAATGAAACCCAATTTGGAAAAATTGCACGAAAAGGATGGCGATCAATCTGGCGAGCCAGTTATGATATCATAGATGAGTATGATCAGCTCCAATATAAAATTAGCGAAAAAAATCCTTGGGTAAAAGTAGGGGATGCCCTCTTAGGCGAAATTCCCATCGTGAATTTTCTTACAGGTTACGTTTTTAATCCCACCTATGTCTTAACCAATAAAAATAATGAACCCGTTGTATTATTGACAAAACAAAAATCATTTTGGGGAAGAAAGTTTCAATTAACTCAAGTAGCCGAATTAGATGAAAATGATGACGACAGAATTCTATTAGGACTAATGATGATGATTCTACTAGAAAGAAGAAGAGGCTAATTTTTTTTTGGGCGGCTATATCCTGCTGTCCGTTATTATGTGACTATGCTGAACAGACAGCGCATAGCCCCATAAGAATGGATAGCAGGAAAAGCCGCCCTAATAATCCCTAAGAATATTAAGGGGATTGTTTGTGGATAAATTACTTCTTTTTATGCGGATTTAGGTGTATTATTGTCCTTTCAAAATGATAAAAAATAATGAGATTTACTAGGGAGCAAAAAGCAATTTTTAAATTTGTAGAGTTTGGATCTGGAAACGGTATTATTGATGCTGTGGCTGGCGCTGGAAAGACGACTACCATTATGGAAGCAGCTCAGTTTATCAAAGATAAGAAGGATGTTTTATTTTGTGCATTTAATAGAAGTATTGCCAAGGAGATCAAGCGGAAATTTATTGAGAATGGTATTAATGATGTGAAGGTTAAAACCATACACGCATTAGGTTATGAAATATTGAAGGCCCATAATAAGTCTAAGAATCCATTAAGAATAGCGGAGCATAAATATAGAATGTTGTTGAAGAATCCTCAGGTCGATCAAGCGATGAGAGAAAGCATTGATGATATATTGCGGATCAATAATTTAGATCCTAATCTGCGATTTGACGATAGAGAGAAATTTGCGATTAATAATTTGATTTACAATATTAAGCAGCATTTGTTTAGTATGAATCATAAGTATAGATCTACCTTGACGAAAGATAATTTTTATGATTTTGAAAAGATGGTTATTCACTTTGGGATATTCAATAGAACAGAAATAGAAAAAGCCCATTTTGATAGAGAATTAAGATACTATTATGAGTGCCATAAAATATTATTAAAAGCAGGTAATAAAATTGCGAAGGAAAAGCAAATGTATGACTTTACGGACATGCTTTATTTACCTTATGTTTGGAAGTTATCTCCATTAAGAAAGTTTAAGTTTTTATTTATTGATGAATGCCAAGATTTATCTAAGGGGCAATTTGCCATTGCTGCAAAGTATGGGAAAAGAGGAGGCAGAATATTAGCAGTTGGTGACCCAAGTCAGTCGATATATGGATTTACAGGGGCTGATATAGAATCATTTAATATAGTAAAGGAATACACTAAAGCTAAAGAACTACCTTTGACAACCTGCTTCAGATGTCCTCGGAGTGTTATTGAGATTGCTCAGGCAATACGGCCAGATATTCATGGGAACAAAAGAGCTGTTGGCAAAATTCATCGAATTACTTTTGATGATATTATCAAAAAAGCTCGTCCAAATGATTTGATTATTAGTCGAATTAAAGCGCCTTTATTGATTTTAGTGTTTCAATTTATTGATAAAAATATCAAGGTAAAAATACATGATGAAGAAGTAAAAGAGACCGTCAATGAACTAAAGTATATTTTTAAGGAAGAAGAATTAAATGCAGATTTTGCATTAGAGATAAATGGTTTTAAGAGTATTAAAAGAAAGGTGATAGAACGATGGGAGTGGGTGATCAAGAAAAAATCAAAAAGAATCGTTGATAAAGAGGAACGAGACACATTCATTAAAACGGAGATAGAATATTTACACAATCGTCTGACCTTTTTACAAAAGAAACACGAATTATGGAAAAAACAATGCCGTAATATATCTGAAATGTTAGAACATATCCAGAATTTTATTTCCTCTGATGATAATCCAATTAGATTATCTTCCATTCACAGGGCTAAAGGATTAGAAGAAAATCGGGTTTTTATCATTGATTACGATAACTTACCTATGCGGAGAAAAGAGCAACAAGAATGGGAATTAATTCAAGAATTAAATTTGAAATATGTGGCAATTACTAGAGCAAAAAGAGAATTGTTTTTAGTAGAACCCATCAAAAGAGAAGAAAAAGAAGAGTAAGAGAGTGGGTATAAGAATAGGCCGCTCTACTTAATAAACCATATAACAAGATAAAATGATAGCCCTATTAGATCATCAGAATAAAGAAATTGCCAAAGATATCAGAGCATTATTTCAAGTATCTTATGCAGTAGAAGCCATGATATTAAAAGCGGATTATTTTCCGCCTCTACATCGTTCATTAGAAGCATTCATAGAAACAGGCAATAAATTTTATGGATATTGGGAAGCTAAGAGTTTAGCAGCGGCCATAGAATTGGATTTTGGCGAGCATAGTGTCCACATACAAAGTTTAGTAGTAGATCCAGGCTTCTTTAGGCAAGGGAAAGCAAGTCAGCTAATTCAATATGTGAAAGAAGAATTTGCTGAAAAAGAGATGAGCGTTGAAACAGGCGTAGATAATAAACCAGCAGTACAATTATATTTAAAGCATGATTTCAAAGAAGTCAAACAATGGGATACGGATCACGGTATACGCAAAATACGATTTGAACTTAGTAAAATAACTGCTGAATAAAATAGCTAAGAAATAAGCATGATATTAATGTGAAATTGCTTAGCTTTATGTCACTGTTTTATAGAACTGATATTGATATTAGAATCTCTGTTGAATGAGGAAATCTCATCAGTTCGAATACAAAAATTTAAGTTATGAAAATTAAACCAGGTATTGGAATTGGTGATATTAAATTTGGTATGACTCAAGATGAAGTAGTAAAAATACTAGGAGAGCCAGACAGAATTATAGAGGATAGCGAAGACGAAAATAAACTCTATTTGGAGTATAATGAGCATCGACTAAGATTAACTATTTATGTTGATGAAGAGGGAAGGTTAGGATATATGGTGTGTACTCATCCAAGTTTGACTTATAATGATCAAACCATCATTGATGCCAAAATTGAAAGTGCCTATAATGATATATTCCCTGAATTGGTGGAGGCTTGGTTACAAGAAGAATATGATACCTTCTATTCTTATGGCGATGATCAGTATTGGATTACATTGAATGTGGAATATGGTCATATTACTAGCTTTGAAATTGGGGTTCCTTTGAGTGAGGATAGAAAATATCAATGGCCCGCATAGTGCGCAAGGGATAGAAGTGGTATGTGGCGTTTATGCTGCGACTTACGGAACTTAGGCTTGCGCAGGCTCCAATAAGAGACAAGCAAGCCTAAGTGTAGTAGGAGTAGCATAGCCACATAAGAACGGATAGCCCGACCCGAAGGGATGCGCCCCGATTAATAAATTTATATATTATGATAGAGCTTAAGCAGCTTTCCAAATCTTATGGTCATGATACTGTTTTGGACGAGTTAAATTGGACGATTAAGGCTGGGCAAGTATGTGCTTTATTGGGGAAAAATGGAGCAGGTAAAACGACTTTAATAAATCTAATTTTGGACTTGATTTTGCCTACAGAAGGATCTATTTCGATCTTTGGTAAAGATAGCGGAGACTTAGATTTAGATGATAAGAAAAGGATAGGAGTGTTAGGAGATGAATTGGGTTTGATAGAAGAATTTACTGGCTTAGATTATTTGAAATTTATTGGGAATATTTATCATCTCACCTCAAGCGAGATTAGTAATCGAGTGGCTGACTTAACTAATTACTTTTTTGAAAATGAAGATGATTTAAAGAAAACGATTGCGTCTTATTCGACAGGTATGAAAAAGAAAATTGCTTTTTGTGGAGCGGTTATTCATATACCTGATTTATTAATTTTAGATGAGCCTTTCTCGGCTTTAGATCCATTGGTTGCCAAGCAAATGATATTATTTATCAAAAAGTATGCGAATGAAAATAGAACGATTATAATATCATCTCACGATTTAGCGTATGTAGAAAAAGTCGCCAATCATATAGCTGTTTTGAATGAAACTCAGCTAGTATTTAATGGAAGTTTGGAAGAGTTTACCGAGAATGGCCAAAATAAAATTGATAATGCTTTATTTAATTTTTTGAGGCCTAATGAATCAGAATTAGATAATATCAGCTGGTTATGATTGGTTTAATAATTAAATCCAGATTCCGATCACTTAAAGAAGAATTGAATGATCCGTCTAAAGCATTTTTATATGTCTTAGCATTTTTTATTACAGTTTTTTACGGACTTATCATTGGATGGGCATTACAAATGCTTGAAAAAAGAGGACTGGATGTCATTTCTATAGATCAAATAACAGCCTTGATTTTTTTAGGTATTATTGTTATGGTAATTTTAAGTTTGATTTTTCCATTTTATAAACCACTTAATTTTCAATTCCCATCCTTCTATCCATTGAGTGAATTTAAGCAGTATACATTTGCCATCTTTGCTAATTATTTTAGCCTTAATATCATATTAATGGCCGTCTTTTTAGGCTTGATTGCTTACTTTATTCCCTTTGGTCAAATTAGCTTTTTTATAGGAGGCTTAGTGGCGCTTTTTATAGGAGGTGTTTTGAAGCGAATGTTACAATACATCGTTGAATGTAAGATGAAAATACATGCTTATATTTTGCCTGTGTTGCCATTATTTGGGATGGGATTGTTCGCTTTCTTGGAGATTAATAGTTTGAGTATTATTGGTTTGGTAAGCATCATTGCCTTAGCAATTCTTACATTCGCTTTAGGTTATTTGATGAAATTATCATTGATAAAAACTAGGAAAAGAGGAGTCGGAGTAAATGAAAGTACGAATGAGTATCTCCGTCTAATTCTCAATAATCCCATTGCTGCTAAGCTAATAAAGCGGGCTGTTATTATTAAGATTTTGGTATTAACATTCGTCGTTTTATTGGGGATGTTTGCTGATAGAGATATTGAGTTTATAGAAATCTTGTACCTGAATCCTTCCATCTATTTTTTCTATGTGTTTAATAATTCAATTGGAGTTTGGAAAGATTTATGGCTAAAATTCGAATTGCGAACTGGCAAGTATCAAGATTTTATGAAGCAGCTTTTAAAAATAATGTTAATTCCAATAGCTTTAGACTTTTTTATAACAATTCCTTTTTACTTGTATATTGGTTATGATAAAATTTTCGTTATAGTTGTCTATTTGACTTCGACAATATTTATGCTGTGCTTCTCCTTTTTCTGGTCATTGATCCATCCTCAAAAAGCCACTGATGAAGTTTTAAATATGAAGGGAACGAGTTCAATGCTAGGAAATATATGCACGATAATGATGATTTTTAGTTTAAGTCTACTTAAATTACATCCGATTACATATGCCTTAATACCTATTTACTTAATTGCGGCAGCTATTGGACTTTATATGTCCTTAGATATGTATCCCAAGTATAAGTATCAAATCAAAGAAAAAATATAGGGATTAGCTTATTTATTTTCTGATCCCTTAAGCAATTCATTCGATTTATTTTCTATGATAAAAAAGCGATTCTCTTTACTCCTAATTGCAGTGATATTACAATGCTGTTTATTCGCTCAATCAGAGTATGCGACTATAGATCAGGCATCTAAATCTGTACCCAATCAATTAAAAACGGTATCTGATATTAGCGCACATTTAGTTCAAAATCTATCTAATGATGAAGAAAAGCTCAGAGCTATTTTTATTTGGGTAACTCATAATATCAAATATGATACAGGCTTCGATATTGTCAATTATAGATATAGAGAGAAGGACGAGCTGATTACTCATATTCTTAATAAGCGCAAAGGTGTTTGTGAGCATTATTGCGAGTTGATGAAGCGGATGTGTGATGAGGTCGATATTCAAGCGAATGTGATTCATGGATATAACTGGCTAAATGATGGAAGCCTATCGGACCAATCACATGCTTGGTTAGTCGCCAAATTAAAGGACAACTATTGGTTTTTTGAGCCAACCTGGGCAGCGGGTTATGCCATTAGTCAAACAGAAAACAAGCATGAATATCGAGAAGGATTTTTCAAAATTGCTCCTACAGAATTTATTAAAGACCATATGCCATTTGATCCTATTTGGCAGTGCCTTCCTAATCCAATTAGTCATAGCAGTTTCTCCTCCAAAGATTTTTCAAGGGTTGGAGAGAAAGGTAATTATGCCTTTAAAGATTCAATAGCCTTAGCCAATTCTCAAGATAATATTACTTACTTAAGCCATTCGAATAGAAGGATACAAGAAATGGGTTTGGCAAATGAAGTTATTAAAACTCATTTGGGCAATCAAGAATTGCAAATGAACAAAAACAGATTTAATATAGCAGTTGATACAATCAATTATGGTATCAATGCCTATAACACTTATATTGGGTATAAAAACGAACAATTTAGAAAACCCAAAATAAGCGATACTGAAATCATCTCGCTCATTACAAAGGCCGACAATAGTATTCAATATGCCCTTCAAATTCTTCTTGATGTAGAATCAAGGGAGGAAGAGTTTAGTCAATTACTAGAAGATACCCGCCAATCCACTCCTGAATTGGCTAAGCAAATTCAGGAGGAGAAAGAGTTTGTGACTAAGTATATCAAAAAGTGGAAGCCACTCAGAATCTTTATGTTTGTTCAATGGACGCCTTAGTTATTTAGTACACCAATTTATTCCTTAATAATTTTTTTGATTCCCATCTCATTAATTTGAACAAAGTAGATGGCATTTGCCAACATACCCAAAGAGAGCTCATGAGAATTTGATGGGCTAGGAGTGTAGTCCATAACTAATTGCCCTTGCATATCAAATAAACGAACTCGTTTAATTAGTTCATTAGATTCGATTGTTAAAACATCTTTCGTTTTGTTCGGGTAGATTTTCAGACCTACATCAGTAGTGTTTTCAATAGAGGTAGGAGGTTCAGGCGGATCAGTAGATAAATTACTCTCTAATGTATGCTCTTTAAAGAAATTCCAAATTTCAGCACTGGCGCTAAAATCTTGATTCGTCACTCCTTGAGCTGTAAATGCTGCTCCAGGCCATGTGTGTTCTCCACCATCTACTAAATAATATACAACTTGTGTTCCACCATCACAATCTAAATAATCTGTTCGGGTTGCAGTACTTCCATCATCCGTATTAATATCAGGCACATCTTCCGTGATAGCATCCAACTCACAATTATTGTGATTAGCCCAATAGGTTACTAAATCATCGATAGATAAACCAAACATACTTCCTTCAAATGGAACAGTAGGATCAGCAGTACCATGAATCTGCATAACAGGGATAGGTTGTGAAGCATCACAACTAGTATTTTCTAAACTGGTCATACTTCCAGTTACTGATGCAATAGCCGCAATTCTGTCAGTCATTTCACAAGCCAGCTTATAACTCATATAACCACCATTAGACATGCCCGTCGAATAAACTCGATTTTGATCGACGCCGTAATTTTCAATCAAGGCATCTAACATAACATGAGTAAAACCAACATCATCCGTATTGGTGCCAAATCCAGTATTCCACTGATTATTGATTCCTTCAGGATAGCATACTATCATATTAGCCGTATCTGAGACGGCATTAAATTGAGAGTAAAATTCTTGTTGAAAGGCATTAGAGCCTAAACCATGAAAATTTAGCACAAGAGGTAAATTCTGAGAAGCGTCAAAATTCGGAGGTATATGAACATTATAAGTTCGCTCCACTCCATCGTGCATGATGGTTTCTGTGATGGTCTCTTGGGCCATCAAGCTAAAAGAAGCAATTATCCCTAAAATTAAAATATATGTAAATTTCATAATTAGTTATTTAAATGTCGTGTTTTTTGTATTTGTTTAGCCTTTAATTTGTTTTGCAAACTCAAGCGATTAGAAAAAATCAGGATAAGTTTGAGGATCAAACTCATTCATCATTTCATAGATGCCTTTAAAGATATCGGCTACTACTGGTTTGCAGAAGTAATCTCCATCGGAGCCATAAGCAGGACGATTTTCCAAAGCGGCAATACATTTAGGTTTAGAATCTAAGTAGTAGTAAGCTCCTTGTTCTTCTAACACTTTTTGCATCATATAGGCAGTTCCTCCACCAGGCACGTCTTCATCCAAAAATACCACCCGATTCGTTTTCTTGATCGACTCGACAATTTGGTGCTTGACATCAAATGGCAATAGTGTTTGCACATCAATTATCTCTACTGAAACACCAATCTGCTCTAATTGTTTAGCAGCCTTCATCGCTTCCCTAATAACAGAGCCATAAGTTACCACTGTCACATCGCTTCCTTCCCGAATCACCTCAGGTATACCAATTGGCACTCTAAACTCCCCGATGTTATCAGGCAGTCTTTCTTTCAGTCGATAGCCGTTCAAACATTCCACTATAATAGCAGGATCATCAGAAGCCAGCATCGTATTATAAAAACCTGCTGCTTGGGTCATATTTCGAGGCACTAATAAATAAACTCCTCTAACCGAGTTGATCAACATTCCCATCGGTGATCCACTATGCCAAATACCCTCTAATCGATGCCCTCGAGTACGTATGATACAAGGTGCCTGTTGGCGACCACCTGACCGCCATCTGATGGTCGCTAAATCATCAGAAATAGGTTGTAATCCCCAAATGAAATAATCCAAATATTGTATCTCTGCAATGGGTCTCAATCCCCTCATGGCCATGCCTATTGCTTGCCCCATAATGGTGTGTTCTCGGATGCCTGTATCGAAGACTCTATCGACACCATATTTTTCTTGCATACCAGCAAAGCCCTGATTGACATCACCGATCTGTCCTACGTCTTCACCAAAGGCTACGACTCTTGGATCACGCTCTAATATATTGTCAAAGGCAGCATTTAAGACTTGGGAGCCATTAATGAGTGGACTATCATCAGAATAGCTTGGAGCAACCGATTCGATGTTAATTGCTGCTTTAGATGATTCGCTATAAAGGTTTGATTTGTAGGTGTTTATGCCTTTTTGAATGAAGCGAGTGTTCCAATCACTTAAAGCTTTTGTTGAGGGGTGTGCGTTATGAGCGTATAATTGCACTAATGCCTTTTGCACGTTTTCCATTAGATCTCTACGCAATGGATCCAATAAACTAGCCAATTCTTTTTGAATACTTTCAATGCCACTATCATTGATTTCATTAGCGATATTGGCATAGAGTTGCTTGACTTCATTGATCTCGGCTTTAATCACATTGCTGAAATCCTTCCAGGCCTTGTTTTTGCCATCTTTAGCCTCTTTAATAGCCCCATCTCTAATTTCATCTAAAGTCGCTTCAGTGGCGATTTTATTGGCTATTATCCATTTTCTAAGGCTAAGTATACAATCCGTATCCTTTTCCCATTGAAGCCTGTCTTTCGACTTATAACGTTCATGAGAGCCCGATGTCGAATGCCCTTGAGGCTGGGTAACTTCTTGCACATGTACTAAACAAGGGATATGCTTCTCTCGAGCAATTTTTTCGGCCTTAGCATAAGCGGCATACAAACCTTCATAGTCCCATGCCTTAGCAATAATGATCTCAATACCATTGGTGCCTTTTTCAATTTGAAAGCCTGCAAGAACACTTGAGATAGAACTCTTAGTTGTCTGATATTCAATGGGTACTGATATTCCATATCCATCATCCCATACACTAATCACCATGGGTACGCCCATAACGCCGATTGCATTAACCGATTCCCAGAAGGGCCCTTCGCTTGTACTGGCGTCTCCAATCGTTACATAAACCACCTCATTACCCTTATCAGAGAACTTATTTTCAGCATGTAATGCTTCTATTTCTCGATACTTTTTTGAAGCCAATGCTAGGCCAACAGCCCTTGCCATTTGACCCGATGTACAAGAGACATCAGAAGAGGTGTTTTTGATCTTTAGCAAATCATTCCATTCCCCATTTTCATCCAAGCTATGAGTCGCAAAATGAGCGTTCATTTGCCGGCCTGCCGAATGCGGTTCATTAGCTGGATCTGGGTCCGCATAAAGCTGTGCAAATAGCTCACTTACTGTCACATTGTCCAAGGCCAACATAAGAGTCTGATCACGATAATAACCCGACCTAAAGTCACCATCCTTAAAGAAGTGAGCTAACACAATCTGAGGCAGCTCTTTACCATCTCCAAGAATGCCAAATTTAGCTTTACCAGTCAAAACCTCACGTCTCGACATATAGCTAATTTCTCTACTAAGTTCTGCTATTTTATAATCATGTAAAATTTGAGTTTTATTAAGGGGAAACTTAATCTTCTTTTTCTTTATAACTGCCATAAAATATCGTTCTTTGCTGTTGTTATCAATCTCAATTATTAGTAGTAATTACACTGCAAAAGTAAGCATTTTTAGTGGGATTTTTATGTATTTTCGTCATTTTTAGGCATATAAATATCGTTAAAATTGCATAGTATTTAATGGTTTCAACCCTTGTAAATTACTATCAAATTCAAATGTTGTCACATGTATAATTGTCGATAAAATTCAATATTTACAATTGGCATTATTGTCTAACGTATTTGCACCAAGTCGCTTACTAAGAATAACATACTTAGCGTACATTTATTATTCATTTGGGGCTTCCAGCTGCGCCAGCAAAAGCAAGTGCACAGCACAAGCCAAATCAATTCCTAAATCATAATTTTTAATTCGTCATTAAAGAGGCGCAGCCGTCGGGCTGTCCGTTCTCATGTGGCTATGCTACTCCTACTACACTAAGGCCCGCTTGTCTCTTATTGGAGCCTGCGCGTACCTAAGTTCCGTAAGTCGCAGCATGGCCGCCACATACCACTCCCATCCCTAAGCCAAAAATAAGGTTGGAACGTTCTCAACGTTCCAACGTTTCAAGCTCAATCCTACTTTCTCGTAATGCCTTGCTCCCCATAGCAAACAAAGAAGTCAATAAGTACATAGCTGCTGCTCCAATATAGATATGACGTGGATCAGTAAAGTCTGCCATCCAGGCCAAGCTCAGCCCAGCAAGCATAAACATTAAGGTAGAAAACATCGAACTTATAGCATAAACACGTCCTAAAAAATCTTGAGGGACTGTTGTTTGTAAGAGAGTGTTTTGGGCCACATCTCTAACCGAATTAGGCAAGCCCATCAAAATTGAAGGAATTAAAGCGATTAAAACCGTTGGGCTAACCGCAAACCAATAAGTTAATAAGGCAGTTAAAAAGGCATTGATGATAATGATATAACCAGTATATTTTAGTATATATTTATTGAAGATAGTCGCCAAAATGGCCCCCACCAACATTCCGCCAAAATAAGTAGAGGCGATATATCCCCAATCTTCTGCAGTCCCACCCAAGGCTTTTTCTACAAAGGGCAATAAGACAGCAGTTGTCCAAACCCCATGAGGAAAGTGCTCTAATATTTCCATCAGTACTAATGGTAAGGCAATCTTGTGATTTTTCAAATCACTAAAACCCTGTATGGCACTCTTAAATAAAGAGTCTTGATCTTTGTCAAGAGCTTTAGGGGCAAAGGGTGTTTGTATGAAATAAGTAATAATAGCAGACAATAAAAAACTCAGCGCATTAATTAATATAAATGCTTCAAAGCCCATGACTAAGGTGAGTACTCCACCAATCCCAAACCCAAGTGCGAAGATAGCTTGATTGGTTCCTATAAAAATACTATTAGCTTGCCCAATATTTTTATCCTTTACCACCGAAGGAATGATCGCCATTTTCGCAGGACGATAAAAAGCAGAAGTAGCAGACAAAGCCGCAACAATTGTATATAAACCAACCATATTAAAATAATCCTCACTCACAAACAACAAAAGCATCAATACCAAGACCAAGCGAATAATGTCAATGGCAATTAATACATGTTTACGGTCATAGCGATCCACGACCGCTCCAGCAAAAGGCCCTATCAAAAATGCTGGAAAGCTACCAGCCACCATTACCCAAGCCGTTTGCAAAGCAGAACCACTATACTCATACACATTGACCATAATCCCAGCCGTATACAATATATCACCCATCCCAGAAACAGTCTGAGCCAGCCACAGCAATACAAAATTAATATTAGATCTTAATTCCTTCAGCATAAATTTATCCTCCAATTTAAGAGCACAAAGCTAAATATATAAGAGATCAAACCTAAATATTCTCCCAATAACTATTAGAATAAAAGTTTTCTTTCTGTATACAAACACCATTTCACGAGCTAATAGAATGAGCTTGAATAGGGTAGAGGGAGTTTGAATAAGGTTTGAGTAAACTAAAAAGTATAGAAATCAAATATTAAAATAATTTCATGTTTAATTTTAGACCTCAAGATAAGCCAATAAAAATTACGAAACTAAAAACAATTTAATATATAAATAGAGAGAACAATACTGAATGAATTGATTATACATTGTTTTTTAAAATTATTCATAAAACTTGAGTGTATTTTCTGCACAATAAACAGTACACAGTATAATTTTATTTAATTCTTGCTTGGCATTTGACAGGGATTTTAGCCGCTCGATTTCTTATAGCACACGCACTTTTACTTGCACATCCCTATTGTTGCGGGTGTTGTTTTTTGCTGTCATGAGTTGGCCGCTTGTTTAAAGCAAAAAAACGATTTGAATAGCTAAGGTATGGTCGATACGGTTCTTGGGGCATCTACTAATAGGAGAGAGGGCGTTTCAGGAGGCGGTTTTTGGAGGGTGAGAGCGGTGAAAGCATAATAATGCTGCCAAAATGACAGTTCTTGAACGTAAGGTGTAAGATTCCTTAATAGCGCAATAAATATTAATACATAACGCCGCCATAACTTAAAAGACAAGCACTGCAACATTTTCTGATTACATATAATTTTAGTTGAAATGATAATGTTTAATTGGTTTGTTGGTCATGTAAGTCAAAAAGACTTACCTTAATGCTCAGTGTTAAATAGCAGACTTTTGTTGCAAATTATGTGCTTCGAAAGGCACAAGTCAAAAAGACTCGCGCCATAATTCTGGCCATAGAATTGTGCTTTTATAGTCTGTTTTTCTACATAAATGTTGCAGGATTATAAAGATGCGAAATCACATCGAAATTAACATGCCAGTCAGAGACTACCCCAGAGTGTTCGTTGGATGTTTCTTATTTCCATGATATTGCCTATGGCAGCTATTCTCGTTTTAACTTACCAGCAAGACCTGTCATCCCGAATGCCGTAGGCATACAGGGATCTATTACGACAAAACTCAAGGATTTGGGAGGCTAAACTCATTAGCAATAATCGTTTTGACCATTAATATCATGGCTCCAAAGCTCGATTTAGAACTCCATTGGCCAAAACGAGAATAGCTGTGCCTATGGGCAATTGATGAAATTTATTTTTATGTGTAGTTTGGGATTGCAATAAATTAAGCGCTAATTTATATAAATATGTTTTTTGTTATACATAATTATGAACGCAAATTTAAGAAGTGCGCAAATTAAACTTTATTAAAAATAAATATGCGTAAAAATTACTCCTGCTGAGAAGATCAGATGTTTATGTATTGAGTAAAGCAGTGTACGTATGTCGTTGATGAATAGAGCTTTGTGTTTTAAATAGGTGATTAGCTTGATCAATAATGTAAATAGCCCTACTTAAGTTTATAGCTACGCTTTGGGCGCCATAATGATATAATTAATGCCCTGTTTCATCATCAGGCATGGTGAAGATATAGCCCTCTTGAAACTCTCTTTTGATAGCTGCTAAAGTCCTTTTTATGTCGTATTCGACCTCATATTTGCCTAGTAAAAAGGGGAAAATTAGCTTGAGTTTATGCTTAGGTTTTTCAGCTTTGATGGCTCTATTGGCTAAATCCAGCACCTCTTGACCGTTCTTTTGAGGCAATTGCTGAATTAAAGATTGGGTAGCAATAATCGTTCGACTAAACCAGTCATTAAATTTGTCTTGGTTGATATGACCATTATC
Organism: Chitinophagales bacterium; assembly: GCA_020629335.1. The sequence continues at coordinate 16,263 of JAHDDN010000049.1, forward strand.
TATTTGGGCGAGCATTTGATTATATTGAGCTTTTAGAGTAGCATCCATTCTCTGCTCAAACCTTAAAATAAGTCTTTTACTTTCTTTTAATTCAACAATGATTTTATTCCCTTTTTTGTCTATCTGGTCGGCTAATTTCATTATTCCCTCATCCAGCCTATCGCCTAAATCATGAAGTTTACCCATGATATGAGTATCTTTTTCTGGTATTTTATTGATGACATTACTAATCAGATCATCATAGTCAAGAAAGGCTAAAAGCTTTTTAATCTTAACGGGCTCCCAGCTTTGTTGACATTCCATGATAGGATTGGAATTTTTAGGGAGCTTTTTGATTAAAGCAAACTCTATGGCTTTAGTGCTGAAGAAATAAGGCTTTTTATTGGTTTTGCACTCTTCGCATGGACACATAATTTTCTTCTCAAACTCCAATTTCTTGAAGTGTCCCAATATTTTATCAAAAGCTTCCGTGATAATGATGATTAAATCCCTCTTAAAAGACCCAACCGCCTTGATCTCAAAAACATTATAACCACTATCCTGTTGTTTGATTTCTGCATGAGCACCTTTATGGAAGATATTGAATCCCTTACGCCACACTAATTTTTGATCTGTGATATATTGATGTAAATCTACTATTAAACGAGCCATGATGCCTTTAGGCATATACTTATCAAAGCTGTATTGTAATTGTATAGATTCTTCATTAGCGTGAAACCACTCTTTATAAGGCTGCTTTTGTCCTAAATAAGTAGGGACAATGAATAAATCCTTTTCCGCTTGATACATCAGCCCAAATTTCTCCAATAAGGCGATGAGTTTTTCCGTCTCGAATGCTTCTTCCTCCTCTTTCCAGATGGTTTGAATCTGTGATTTGGTGAGTCTACCCTGCAACAATTCTACATGCTCATTTTTCAGTAGTTTATAAACAGTATTAGTGAGCCAATTGGAGTTTAGATAAACTCGCTCTTGTAGAATAGGATCATCTATATAATGGGTAAATACCCCAATTCTATCAAAGTATCGACTAATCAATTCAATATTTTCTTTTTTCTTTTGTCCATGTCTTCCACATACTTCTCTAAACTCATTATAGCTAATAAAATTAGCATTCATTTCGGCTAATTCCTCTCGGATTTTTACCCAAGAAGCAATCAATTCTATCCCAATATCAGGTATGTTTTTGAGACCTTGAATGATGCTGTTTTTGAGATCAGGAATTTGGCCTCTTTCATTCAAATCAACTAATAAAACATTTTTAATGATTGGGTCGAATCGGGTTTTAAGTCCAATTTCGTCTATATCCCAATCGTGTCCCGATTTTTTATTTTTGAGTATAAACAAATGACTTTCTTCTCCAGATAATTGCTCCACAGAGTTCAACCAATAGCTAAAGTCCGTCTTTTGCTCCCTGGTATCACAAACCAATATATAAAGTGATTTCTCACTAAAGAAAAACTGATGCGTACCATGATAAACCTCCTGTCCGCCAAAGTCCCACACATTCACATGAAAAGGAGTATCCGCATTACTTTCTTCCCCCTTAATCAACTCACTCAAAGGACAAGTAAAACTCCACTTATTAACAACAATACCATGAGTAGATTCCTCCTTAGTAGGCATAGTAGCATCCTCTTGTTTGATACGCCTTGAAAAAGTAGTTTTACCAGACCCACCTTCCCCAATAACCAACATCTTAGCTTCAAATAAGTATTTTGTATTTCCTTTCTCCTGCTCTAATTGCTCCCAATAATTGAGGATAGCTTCATTGCCTAGTGCTATGATATGGGGTGGGGGATCTTTTAATTCACTATTATTTCCAATATAGATGCCTTTATCGTACACATACCCTAAATTAAATGAGTGTCCTTTTACGATCAATTTCTTAAGTGCTCTTAAACTTTCTATTTGATTATTGCGAAGGTCAAGGTGTGTAATTTGACTCAACTCTTTAATGGGTTCAATGTTGGTAATTTGATTTGAGTTAAGATCAAGCGTTGTTATTTTGGTTAGTTTTCTAATTGGTTCAATATTGGCTATTTGATTATTGCTGATGTGAAAAGATGTAATATTTGTTAGCTCCTTAATTGGTTCTATATTAGATATTTGATTGTTTCTAAGATCAAGAGTTAAGAGATTGCTTAAATGTCTTAAAGATTCAATATCCGATATTTGATTATTTCTAAGATCAAGAGTTAGGAGATTGCTTAAATGTCTTAAAGATTCAATATCCGATATTTGATTACCACTAAGATCAAGAGTTGAAATTTGTTTAAGGTTTTTAATAGGTTCAATATCGGATATTTGATTATTGCGAAGGTCAAGCTTAGTAAGTTGTGTTAGATTTTTGAGAAATGCAATACTATTTAAGTTTTTAAGCCTCCAGTCTCCCCAAATAGATAATTCGTTTAGCCAAACCATATCCTTTAAGACATCAGCTAATTGATTGGTTTGAGCTTTTGTTATTTCTATTTCCAATTTCCCCGTTTTATGTTCTAACTCGTGCTCTATTTTCTTTTTTAAATAATCGTTCATGCTATTTTTTTTAACCCTTACTAAGATACGAATTGAGTTTTTTTTTATGAGATATTTTCGTTTTTTTTGGGTGGGATGTCGGGGAGGTGGCTTTGAGGTATTTGTTAGCTAAAGGGGAACTAGCGCGTGGCGATGAGCGCATAGCGCTTAGCATTCTTGCTCATTGTAAGTATGTTGATGAATAGGGGGTAATTGCTTTGCTGGATAGTCACAAGGGAGGTGCTTTCCACAAAGGGTTTTTCTAGCGCGTAGGGATGAGCGCATAGCGCTTAGCATTCTTGCTTATTGCAAGTATGTTCATAAGAAGGATTTTATTGCTTTGTTGGAGGGTTACAAGTGAGGTGCTTGCGACAGAAGGGGGGGACTAGCGTGTAGCGATGAGCGCATAGCGGATAGCATTTTGCTCATCGCTCATCACTATGCACTCATCGCTAGTTTTCGGCTTAGGGATGGGAACGGTATATGGCGTCCATGAGACCGCTTACGTAGCTTAGTGATGCGATGGCTGGCCCGCAGGGCAGACAAGCAGCGCTTAGCGGAGTAGTGGGATCATAGCCATATAAGAGTGGACAGCCCGACTGCTGCGCTTCGCTTGCAATGCGTAATGATGAATGCATAATAGTTGGCTCGTGCTGCGCACTTCGCTAACGAGCGCAGCAGGAAGCCCCTAATTAGCGCATAGTGCATAGAGATGAGCGCATAGTATTTTACGTTAAGCCAATAGGATGATTTCGTAATGAATGCTCATCGCTAGTTGTTTGTAGTGAAAAATTGGCAAAATTGCTGTAAATTTGGGGATCAGATTAAACCTTTTTACATAAATTAACGTCTTAGTGTTGTTTGATTAAAACTAATTAATTAGTTTTGTAGAGGCTTTATATGTAAGAAATAGCCTCAAAAACATAAAAAATTGATTTACAATAAATAATAAGTAGAAATTATGAAGAATTTATTATCGTTTATTATTTGCATGAGCCTTGTTACTTTTGCGTTTGCGCAAGGAGAGATAGATAACTCTACTAATGATGGCAAGGTTCCAGCCTTTTTATTAGATGAGAACGGCGAGCAAATTGATAGTACGAAGCCAGCAATCCAATTTGAAGAAGAAAAATTTGATTTTGGCGAAATTGAGGAAGGAGAGAAATATGAGCATGTATTTAACTTCACTAACTCTGGAAAAGAGCCTTTAATTATCACTAATGTGAAGGCATCTTGTGGTTGTACAACTCCTGAATGGCCAAAAGAGCCAATTATGCCAGGTGAAAGTAGCTTTATTAAAGCGATTTACAACTCTAAGAATCGTCCAGGACCATTCAATAAGTCTATCACGATTACTTCTAATGCAGTAGAGCCGACAAAAAAGGTATTCATCAAGGGTAAAGTGGTAAGCCCACACCCAGTTGAAAAAACAACTCCAGTGAAGGAAAAATCAATTTTAGCAC
>JAHDDN010000550.1 GCA_020629335.1 Chitinophagales bacterium
CTTCTGCCTTCATTATAAGGTCTTCTTCCTCTATTATGTGGTGGACGATTAGGCCTTTTTGGTTTTTCCTCTTCGTCATTATTGTTATTAACAGTTACATTAACCTGTTCGTTCTCATCAATTATTTCTTCTTGTTGGACGATGTCTTTTTTGGAGAGCGGATTTTGGTACATCTCTTCATGATTGGCTCTATTTCGAATGACATCCATTGCCATGAAGATAGCTTCTCTAAAAGATGATTCAGAAGCGATTCCTTTACCTGCGATATCATAAGCAGTTCCATGATCTGGGGAGGTACGTACTATAGGTAAGCCAGCTGTGTAATTTACTCCAGTACCAAAAGTTAATGCTTTGAAAGCGACCAACCCTTGATCGTGAAACATGGCCAAGATAGCATCATAATTTTTGTAATTATTAGAGCCAAATAGGCCATCGGCAGGAAAAGGGCCGTATACCAACTGTCCTTTCTCCTTGGCTTTTTTGATAACAGGTGTAATGATTTCTATCTCCTCCCTACCGAATAGGCCATTATCGCCTGCATGTGGATTCAGTCCTAAAACAGCAATAATCGGCTTAACAATCCCAAAGTCTTTCACCAAAGAGTTATGAATGACGGTTAATTTTTGGTTGATTTTCTTTTGGGTAAGGTGTTGGCTGATTTGAGAAACAGCAATATGATTAGTCACTAAGCCTACTCGCAGCCCATCCCCACATAACATCATGACACTTTCTTGATCAGGAAATTGGTCAGTGAAGTATTCTGTTTGTCCAACAAAAGGGACTTGATCAGTACTCAAGTGCTTTTTATTGATAGGAGCTGTTACAATACCATCTATTTGGCCTGATTTGATGTCCTTAGATGCAGCATCTAAAGCCTTGAGCGCTAAGGCGCCTAATTGAGGGTTGGGTTTGCCAATAGTAATCGGAGTTTCATTTTCCCAACAATTAATGACATTACAGACATTAGGTTTTGCTTTCTCAGGATGGCTAATGATTTGATACTCAAAATCTTCCATTTCGAGCACTTTTCGATAGTAAGAGATTGCTCTTGATGAACCATAAATAATAGGAGTACAGAGATTGTACATTCTATTATCAGCGAATGTCTTTAAGATAATTTCTATACTGATACCACTGATATCACCAATCGTAATACCTATTTTAGGAAGATTTCGGCTTTCCATAACTGTATATGTGCGTTTTTGAAGGCTTTATTTATACTGCAAAGTGCCTTTTTATAAAATCATACACCAATCTTACCCCATAACCAGAACCGTTTTTAGGTCTATAAGCATTTGGTGAATATTGCCAAGCAACAGGTGCTATATCAATGTGAATCCAAGGATAATCTGTGAAATGCTCTAAGAATTTACCAGCAGTAATAGCTCCAGCCATTGATCCACCAATATTTTTAAAATCGGCAATATCTGACTTTAGTAAATTTTTATAGTCATCCCAGAATGGGAATTCGATGACTCTTTCGAATGTCTCAAAGCCACTTTCTTTTAGATTGTTTTTTTGATTTTCGTCTGCTGTTCCCATGATTACAGAACCGAACTGTCCTACCGCTCTAAGGGCAGCACCTGTTAGGGTAGCCATGTCCATTACTAATTCAGGCTTATATCTCTTAGCGTAGCTAAGGGCATCTGCCATTACCATACGGCCTTCGGCATCTGTATTTAATACCTCTACAGTATGTCCACTATGCATTTTGATAACATCACCAGGCGCATAAGCATTTAGGCCAGGGCGATTATCTGTTGCTGGAACAAGGGCGATAACGTGTACTGGGAGTTTGTTTTTAGCTACGGCGTAGATGGCTCCTGATACCGCTGCAGCTCCACCCATATCACACTTCATATGATCCATGCTATTTTCGGTTGGCTTTAAGGAAAGTCCACCTGTATCATATACGATTCCTTTACCTACCAAAACAATAGGCTTTTTGTTTACTGCTTTAGCAGGCTTCCATTCCATAATGCTAAAGGTTGGTGGATCAACACTACCATAATTGACGGCTAAGAGTCCGCCGAAGCCTTCTTTCTCGATTTTACTTTTATTCCAAACGCTCACTTTAAAGCCAGCTTCTTTCCCCATTTTTTGAAATTCCTTAGCTATTTGTGGTGCAGTTAAGAAGTTTAAGGGTTCATTGACCAGTGTACGAGCAATAAAGACTGCTTCTATTAGCGTATTAAATTCATCGATATTAGCTTTCTTTAAACGGCTATCGAGTGCATTTACCTTTTGTAAAGAATATTTTTCTTTAGCTGCTTCTTGGCGGTATTTTAGGAATTGATAATTACTTAAAATCAAGCCTTCTGCGAAATCAAGTGTAGAGATATCTTCGGTTAGATTGACTAAGGTGCTTGTTTTAGCCTTCAATTGATTTAGTAGTTTATTGACATCTACGCCTACTAAACGGGCATTTTCTCTTGTTTTGTAGGCTTTCTCATCGTGTTTTACATAAGCGATGATTCTAGTGTTGGCGGGATTTTCTAAACTTTTTTCAAGAATAACCTTTTGCCCTTCTTTAAAACTTTTTTTAAGTGCTTTGCTTGCTTTTTCGGTAAGGTTTAATGATTCCAAATTAGCGTGCTCACAAACGATATAGACAGCTATACTATTTGCTGGGATTTTTTTTACAAGATTGAGCATGATATAAAATTGATTGTTTATTTTGAATGAATGGGCGTAAAGTTAGCTCTTTTTGGCTTATTTTTCTTAGCAATAGCCCTGATATTACTAGAAAAGGACTTTGCCTAAGTAAAAAGCTCCTTGGTCAAAAGACAATTTAATTTTGTCCAATAACTTGATTTTTTGATAATTTATTCTTTTATCGTTACCTAAGTTAATTAAAGTTTTTGTTTATTGGTAAAAACATTCAGATGATAAGACCGATTAAATCTTTAGGCCAACATTTCTTAAATGACGATTCTATTGCGGAGCGAATAGCGGATAGTTTGATTATTGAAGAGGGGAAGAATAAGGTGATAGAGGTAGGGCCAGGCGAAGGTATGTTGACTCGTTTTTTGTTAGATAGGGGAGATTTAGATTTAAGAGTTGTCGAGTTAGATAGGCGTTTGCCAGAGCGTTTGCAGAAAAAATTTCCAGAATTAAAAGGCAGAGTGATTCATGCCGACATTTTGAAGGTAGATTTTAATCAGCACTTTGATGAACCCTTTTCTCTGATCGGTAATTTTCCGTATAATATTTCCTCTCAAATTCTTTTTAAAGTATTAGAAAATC
>JAHDDN010000551.1 GCA_020629335.1 Chitinophagales bacterium
CATAAAATTAACTCGACTAATTTCCTGATATTCATTTAGATTATCCTTAAAGTTAGTCAATAGTTTTATTTTGGGATTTTGATCTAGTAAAATACCATAAGCTAAAACATAGCCTCCTTTAGTTCTATCACAAATCAATTGATTTTTATCAATAAACTTAATATAATTTACCACCTTATCCCCATTTATCATTATTTGAATTTTGCCATCTTTATCAAAGTAAATACCTATTTGTTCTACATTAATACTATTTAAATTACCTGAAAGTTTATGCAATTTTTTTATACCCTTACAAAACTGATTTTGAAAGAAAATATGATCAGTAGAATACCCCTTGTCTAACTCAAGAATTAAAGGTAGTAACTTGGACTCTTCTAACTTTTTCCCATCAATATCAATATTTGAAAAAAAATCTCTTTTACTTACTGTAATCGGTAATCCTTCTTTTTGAGCCGCTAAAAGTGTTTTGTATCTTCCAGATATCAATAAGCCATTGGGCAAGACGTTATATTTAATACCGTGCTTAGATTCTCTCACCAAATCTTTTAACTGAAAAAAGTAATCTCCGTCTATAAAATCGGTACTAGTTACAGTCTTCATTTGGATAAGTTGATCATTGAAAAAAAATTCAACAATATAGTGTTGACCATCCTCACTGGTAAAATGCCTACTTAGTTTGTAATCATCATCTGGAAATAAGTTAGCACATAAGGCTTCAGCAAACCAAGCCATATCTTTTGATTCATAAACGAACTCGCAATCAAAATCAAAAGTATTAATTTGATACTTTTTAATTAATCTGGCTGCTCTTTGGTGTATTTCAAGAAAGTAATCAGTAAATTTTCTCATATAATTACGACTTTAACGGACATTAATTTAGAAATAAAAAAAGAAAAACTCATCATTTATAGTTCATCATTCATCCTTAATTTTCGGCTTAGGGATGGCAGCGGTATGTGGCGTTAAGAGGTAGCTTATGGAGCTTAGGGATGCGACGGCTGGCCCGAAGGGCAGACAAGCAGACCTTAGCGGAATAGCTGCCGAATAGCCACATGAGAGCGGACAGCCCGACCCATTTCTTATTTTTCATTGGAGGGCGCACACATAGGTAGCGCCCCTACGGTCCAATGAAAAATAAGAAATGGGGAAGCCCCAAATTAAATTATGCTATTGGCAAGCTCAACTGAAAAACTGTCCCTTTAGGCTGATTATCCATTACGCTCACTTTGCCTTGATATACTTTCACCAACTGACTTACAATGAATAAGCCTAAACCCGTTCCTTTGGTGGTTCGGGTATCTTCATTGCCTGCTCGATAAAACTTCTCGAAGATTTTGATTTTGTCTTTTTCACTGATGCCCACACCAGTATCCATGACTTGAAAAATAATCATGCGGCCTACATTCTTTAAGCTCACTCCTATCTCGTCCCCCCTATCAGAGTACTTAATCGCATTCTCAATCAAATTGGAAAAAATAGAATTAAGGGCCATTTGATCTCCCTTAAATGCAATGTCTTCTTCAATATCTAATTCCCATTGACGATCTTTTCCTAATCCGACTCGTAAATGCTTGACAATAGCATGTGTCATGTCTGAAAGGTTCATTTCAGTATTGACAAAATGAATGCTCTGATTATCTAACTTAGCAGCCATCAGTATATCATCCACCAATAATTTGAGGCGATCTACATCCTGAAGAGAATTAGCCGTTAGTAATTCTTGCTTATCAGGTGGAAGCTGTCTACGACGCATCGTCTGTAAGGCTAATTGTATAGAAGCTAAAGGCGATTTTAACTCATGAGAAATGGATAATAAAAAATTCCGCTGCTGACGATTCAAAGAAATCTCTCGTTGAAAACCGTAGTGAATTCGGTAAATACCTAACATAATAATCAAACTAAACACCAAACCTTCTCCTAAAATCATTCGATTCTTCTTTTTGTACTTGCTTTGATAGGCTTGATACATGGCTGAAGACTCTAAATCTGCACTAGAACGATTATTCTGAAGTTGGAGCTGTGTTACTTCTAATTCAAACACTTGCTTGTTCTTCATCATATGCAAATAAGTCCACCAAGAAAAGGAGGCAAAGATGTAGAACACCAGTATATAGAATACCACTAAGGGCTTAAATATATTTTTGAGCTTTTCTATCATGACGATAAGTAGGTTTTATACGCTAACTAACTGTCGTTTTGTCATTCAAAGCTAGCTGAAATGGCAGTAAAATAGTCTTAAACCGACAAAATTGCAACAAAAATAGGCAAAATTTCGCTTGGCATACCGATTGATTACATTAAGATGTAAATGAAAATTTTAACATCAAAAATATAATTCAAAATGAGTAAAATTATCGGAATCGACTTAGGTACCACTAACTCCTGTGTTGCAGTAATGGAGGGTAGTGAGCCAGTAGTCATCGCCAATAACGAAGGAAGAAGAACAACTCCTTCTATCGTTGCCTTCCTTGATAATGCGGAACGTAAAATCGGAGATCCTGCTAAACGTCAAGCAATCACAAACCCACAAAACACTATCCAGTCTATCAAACGTTATATGGGTAGACGTTTTAGCGAAATCGGCAACGAAAAAGATAAAGCCGCTTACAAATTAGTAAGAGGTGACAATGATACTGTAAGAGTAGATATCAATGGTCGTATGTATACACCGCAAGAAATCTCTGCTATGGTATTGCAAAAAATGAAAAAAACAGCTGAAGACTACTTAGGTACGACAGTAACAGAAGCAGTCATTACTGTACCAGCTTATTTTAACGATTCTCAACGTCAAGCGACTAAAGAAGCAGGCGAGATTGCAGGTCTTAAGGTAAGAAGAATTATCAACGAGCCTACTGCCGCAGCTTTAGCCTACGGTTTAGACAAGAAAGATGTTGATAGAACAATCGCAGTATTCGATTTAGGTGGAGGTACCTTTGATATCTCTGTTTTAGAGTTAGGCGATGGCGTATTTGAAGTAAAATCAACTAATGGTGATACTTTCTTAGGAGGTGATGACTTCGATCAAGCATTAATCGACTGGTTAGCAGACGAATTCAAAGCAGATCAAAATATCGACCTTCGTAAAGACCCAATGGCTTTACAGAGATTGAAAGAAGCTGCTGAGAAAGCAAAGATCGAATTATCAAGCTCTCAAGAGACGGAAATTAACCTTCCTTATGTAACAGCTGTTGATGGCGTACCTAAGCACTTGGTTAAGAAATTAAGCCGAGCTAAATTTGAGCAGT
>JAHDDN010000050.1 GCA_020629335.1 Chitinophagales bacterium
ACTCGAAAATATCAATTAATCGAAGGCATCATGAAAGTAACTGATGAAGCCATGTTAAAAAAGTTGGAAGGTATGTTGAGTCAATACCATAACAACTTTGACTCTATTCAACATATAGCTAAACCAATCAAGAAGAAACTAGATATTGACCAATTAGTAAAAGATAAAAATTACAAAGGGGTTGATAAAAGCAAAGTAGATAATCTAATAGATGAAATGGGGTTAGATACTCCTATTGAAGAATTAATTGATATGATTTAAACAATGAAATACTCGTACTTAAAAAAACACTTACTACCAATAAACCTACTACTAACATACCAATAGAATTATTCCACCACAAACCTATACCCCACCCCTCTCAACGTCAATATCTTTAATTTCGGATCATCAGAAAGATAATCTCTCACCTTATTAATGTACACATCTAAATTACGAGAATTGTACAAGCTATCGTCTCCCCATATTTTCAGGAGCAACTCTTTTCTTTGAATAATTTCGTTTTGATGCTGCTCGAATATTTTTAAAATTTCGGTTTCTCTATAGGTGAGTTTGCGTTCTTGCTCATTGAGTTTTAGGATTAGTTTATCAGGGCTGAATTCATAGGCACCAATCGAGAAGTGGCTTTTAGTTGATTGCTTTGAAGGCTTATTTTGGAGACTCAATAAATTTTCAATTCGCACTATTAGCTCCTCTAAACTGAAGGGCTTACGAATATAATCATTCCCACCAGACTTGAATCCCTCTACTACATCAGAAGATTGATTTTTAGAGGTTAAAAAGATGATAGGCAAGTCTGGGAACTTAGCCTTAATTTGCTTACCGATACTAAAGCCATCTATACTCGGCAGCATGACATCCAACAAACAAATATCTGCTGGAAAGGCTTGAAGAGTTGTGAGTGCTTCAATACCATCCGCTAACCACACCACTTCATAATCTACCCCTTCTAAAGTGTCTTTAACAATATTGGCTAAAGAGACTTCATCTTCTACATAAAGAATCTTATGCTTGCTCATACTTTAGAAATTTTATTGTAATACTAGTACCTTTACTTTCTTCGCTTTTTAAGTGGATCGCCCCTTGATGGGCTTCCACAATTTTATCCACATAACTCAAGCCTAATCCATAGCCTTTCACATTATGCACATTTCCAGAAGGCACTCTAAAGAATCGCTCAAATACTTTTTCTTGAAAAGCTTTAGGAATTCCTTTGCCATTATCACTAATAGAAAACACTAATTGATCCTTTTTCTCTTCTAAACGAAATTGAATCTGAGTATTTTTATCACTACTGTATTTAAGACTATTATCTATTAGATTATACAATAAGTTTTTTAAATGAATTTCATCTCCACGAATGACAAATTCCTGACCTATCAATTCCTTATTAATCACTGCTTTTTGTTCTTCTATTCGAGGCCCAAAAGTATCAATGACCTCATCTAAAATATTGCTAAAGGATAAAGGGCGAGATTGTAAATTTAATTGGCCATCTTCTAAAGCAGAAAAATTGAGTACTTGATCTATTAACATAGATAAGCGATGTAATTCCTTTTGAGAAATAGCCATATATTTATCCGCTTTTTCCTTCTGCTGGTGGACATTAAAATTCTGAATAGCTTCTAATGCTACACTAATAGTTGCGACGGGGGTTTTTAATTCATGGGTCATATTGCTAATAAAATCATTCTTCATGCTCAATAACATCTTTTGTTCTTTATGGCTTTTTTGGAGAGCATAAATTGCCAATACACATAAGCCATATAGTAAGAGGGCATAAAATATCTGAGGAATGATTCCCCATATTGCTTGTTGATTCGTAGCCATCAGTTCTGCTTGATAGGCTACTCTTTGCTTATCTGTTAATTGAGATTCAAAATCTCCATTATAACTAAAGTTCCTATCAATAAAAATGGAGTCCGCTCCTTCACTTAACATTTTCATATCAAAAAAACCTGATGGAGGGAATGAACTCTCAGAACTATCTATTGCGATGGTAATCACATTAGCACCCATCGATTCTAAACCCATAAAGCTACTCAAAAAAGATTCTGGCGAATCCAAAGACAAATGTTCATGGACGATACCACTATTTAACTGCTCAACATACAAATCTACTTTCTTCAAAGATTCTTCTAAGGCTTTGTTTTTATAGGTCAACTCTATTGTCTCTTGCATCATAGCCCTTTCACCTCTATACTCATTGCGCAGCCATATCAATAAAAAGATCGCCAAAGCCATCAAGCTTAATCCGACCAGCCACTTAGGTTTTATATGTTTTGTTGCTAACATCTATACAAATGTAAACCAAAAAATACTGTACTGGTGCTTCCATTAACCTTTTTTAACCTTAAACAAGATTCGATTAACGCTCATCTATTTTATGGCATTTATATTTGCAATGAACTCATTTAAAGTTTTATAATGAAGCTGAAAATTAGCTATTTTTTCGTAGTTCAAGGCATTTTTGAGGTTCATAGCAGGGCTACGGATCGAAAAAATAACGAAGAAATACGGAAAAATAGCCATTTTCTAAGCCAGTAGGAAAACTTTAAATGAGTTCAATATCAAATCACAAAAATCTAAAAAGATGAAATCATTAAAATTAATCGTATTCTTATTGATCTCTGCTCCTATCTTTGCTCAAACCAATACAGGAGTCATTACTTATGAAGAAGTACTAAACTTAAACATAGAACTACCAGAAGAAATGCAACAATATGCTGCCTTAATTCCTAAAGAGAAAAAGTCCTTATTAGACTTATTCTTTAATGAAAATGAAAGCTTATATACTAAATCTAAAGCAGTCGCTCCTCAAGATGCAAATCCAATGGGACAAGGCGGAAATATGCAAGTTCAAACCATGATGATAGGAGGCGGTGGTGATAGAAGTGTTTACCTGAATAATGCTGAGGAAACGATCATCACATCAGAAAACAGCTTTGGTCAAAACTTCTTAATAGAAGGTACTTACGAAAAAAAAGCATGGAAAATCCTTAATGAACAAAAAGAAATTTTAGGCTATACCTGCATAAAAGCAGAAATGGAAAAAGATAGCACAACGATAGAAGCTTGGTTCACTCCAGAAATAGCTGCATCAGTTGGACCATCAAAATATTACGGCTTACCTGGTGCTATTTTATCATTAAGTACAAGCGGAGAAGCTAGTGTCAATTATGAGGCTATTGAGGTTAAGTTGAAAGATGTTAGCAAAAAAATAGCAAAGCCAACCAAAGGCAAAAAAGTTTCAGAAGATGAATTTGAGCTAATAATGGAAGAAAGAATGAACGAAATGGAAAAAATGTATGGTGGCAATTCTGGTGGTTCTGGCAATAGCTCCATCCGAATTATAACGAATTAAATCATACTCATAACCCTAATAGGGCGACCAAAAGGGTCGCCCCTACATTTCCTAAATATAATCCTATGCGTTTAAAAATTTCAATCGGCATTTTAGTGTTCTTTTTTTATAGTGCGACTGTGTTTGCTCAAAATTCTACTATCAAAATTAAAGGGCAGGTTTTGGACTCTCTCCAAACGCCTTTAGTAGGAGCCAATGTTATGCTAATGACTCAAAAAGATGGACTCTTAGAGAGCTTCGGCATCGTTGATCAAGAAGGAATGTTTAATTTAAAGTGTGCTAAAACTGATAGCTTTAATCTTCAAATCACTTATGTAGGCTACGGTAGTTTTGCCAAGGAATTAATCATTAGCGATTTAGAAAAAGATGTTGATTTTGGTGAGATCATTTTGTCTAATAATCCTAATCTATTGGGAGAGGTAGTCGTAAAAGATCGTTTCTTGCCTATCGTCATTAAAAAAGACACCGTAGAATATCATGCCGATGCTTTCCAAACCCAACCCAATGCCGTAGTAGAGGACTTACTAAAAAAATTACCAGGGATAGAAGTAGAAAAAGATGGTACCATCAAGGCGCAAGGAGAAGAAGTTAACAACATATTAATTGATGGTAAGGAATTCTTCGATGGTGATCCTAAAATGGCTACCAAAAATATCCCCGCAGAAATCGTTGACAAAGTACAATTGTTTGATAAAAAATCGGACTTCACGGCCTTCACTGGCATAGAAGATGGAGCAGATGAAAAGACCATTAATTTAGCCTTAAAAGCTGGTAAGAATAAAGGATTGTTCGGGAATATAGAGGGCCATTATGGCCTCGAAAATTATTATAAGGGGAATCTAAATTTGAATCGTTTCAATAAAAAAATGCAAGCGTCTCTAATTGCCAAAGCAAACAATATAAATGAACAGGTATTTTCCATTGAAGATTATATCAAAATGATGGGTGGCTTAGAAGAAGCTATGAGCGGAGAGGGTTTAGATTTAGATCAATTACCCAATAATTTATTTAATGATTCTGGACAGTCAAATCAATATTTGGGAGGACTAAACTTCAATTATGATTTCAACAAAAAAACTCACCTCCGCTCTAACTATATGACCAATCTCTTGGATAAAAACCTTCTCAGCAATACCGAAAACCTCAGTTTTGTAGATGGCTTAGATTATAAAAGCCTATCTAATAGTGAGGCTAATGACGACTTCCAAAATCATCGACTCAAACTAAAACTATCTCATCAAATCAACGCTTTTCAAGATTTGATTGTCAAGTCTAATATCAACTTCACCCAACAAGACGAACTGAACAACACTCTAAATCAATCTTTTGTTTTAGATTCTTTATTGATCAATCAAGCATTAGGAAATAACAAAAATAACTTGAATAATTTTGCTTGGAAAAATGAATTCATTTACCGCAGAAAGTTTAATAAAATCGGGCGATTTTTCACAGCTGATTTATTACTAAAAGGTCAAGAGCAAAATCAAACCGCCAATATTGCGAATCAATCAAGCTTTTATAATGCAAACGAAATCATTACTGAAGAAGCAACTCAACAAGAGCAACTTGATGAGGAGCATGGACAAGACTATCAATTGCAATTAAACTATGTTGAACCTCTTTCTAATAGTATGTATTGGGGCCTCAATACCGATTATCTTCTACAAAACAGATATAGACAAAAAGATTTCTACGATCAAAGCAACGATACTAAAATCTTTAATGAACAATTATCGAATCAATCAAAGCAACAAAATCACCTTAGCCAAATAGGGAATTCATTCAGATGGATCAGAAGCAATTTTAACGCCTCTGTTTCACTAGCTTATCAACATACTTTGATCCAAAATAAATCATTGGAAAATAATTTCAACAAGCAATATAATCATCTGCTACCTGCACTTTATTTCAAGTATCTATTTTCCAATAGCCAAAATCTAAACTTCACTTATAACACTCAAATAGTACTCCCAACTTTAACCCAACTCCAGCCAACCGTTGACAATAGTAATCCACTCAATATCACTATTGGGAACCCAGATTTGATTCCAGCTTATCAGCATAGTTTTAATCTCCAGTATATGGGCTTTAATCAATTTTATTTCCGAAGCTTCTTTGCAGGCATCAACAGTAGTATCACCCAAAATGCCATCGTAAATGCATCTGAAATCGACAGTCAACTAAAGACGATTAGCCGACCTATGAATACTGATTTGCAGTATCATATAAACGGCCACTACAATTTTGAAAGTCCAATCAAATCCCTCCCGATTAAGTTCGGTATCAGAGGCAATTTGGGTATTCAGTATAACGAGCTTTCTATCAATTCAATATTAGATCAATCGACTTTTTATACACTCAATAATACTTGGACGATCAGTAATAAATCAAAAGACAAAGTAGACCTTGGCATCAACTACACCTTAACCTATAATCAAAGTCAATACAAAATCCAATCTGATTTTAATCAAAACTTCCTAACTCACGAATGGCAAGCCGATTTTTACTGGAATATCAACCCTACATGGTCTTTTAATACCGACCTAAGCTATCAATATTTCCCCAAAGGAAATTTCGATACTGCCTATGACTTCAGTTTCCTCAATGCCCAACTCAATAAATCATTTTGGGAAAACAAGCTACTTCTTTCTCTCAGTGCCAACAACCTATTCAATGAAACCCAAAGAATTAATAGAAATAGTTTCGCCAATCAAGTTTCTACTACAGAACAAGAACGTTTAGGCCGCATCATTATGATAGGAGCGAAATATAAAATCAGCCACTTTGGGAAATAGTTTTTTGATAATGGCGTGCCCATGCGCACACATAAGCGAAGTGCGTAGCACAAGCCCATTTTTCATTCATCATTATACATTAAGCATTCGCCGAAGGCGCATGGTCGGGCTGTACGTTCTTATGTGGCTGTTCAGCAGCAAGTCCGCTAAGTGCTGCTTGTCTTCCCTTCGGGCAAGCCATCGCATCACTAAGCTACCTATGCTGCTTCACGGACGCCACATACCACTGCCATCCCTCACGCAGGAACTAGCGCATAGTTCGTAGCGATGAGCGCTTAGTATCGATATTTCAAAGCTCATCGCTACACGCTCATCACTCATCGCTAAAATTGTCATTCTGAACGAAGTGAAAGAATCAATTGGCGCATAAAGCTAACATGATTAGCAAGTAACTTGGTAATCTCCCCTTATAACCGCCGACCCATCTTTGAGTAATACGATAATGGCTTGAAGCTTTAGCTGAAGGAGGGTGGGAAATGATTAAAGGATTACGACTGATGGCGCAAGTATTTTTCACTTGCATTAACCAAATAATTGGAGGTCTCAGTCAAAAAGACATACAGAAAAGACTCAACGCAGTATGAAAGAGACAAAGTAAAGCCATCTATTGATGTGGTCAAAAAATTAGCAGAAACATTAGATACTACAGTAGCTTTCTTATTAGGTGAGACGGACGACATGCAACTACTTAAAGACCCTGCCATGCAAAAACGCTTCCAAGAAATTAACGAACTCGATGAGTCAGATAAACAATGCGTCTTTACTTTCTTGGATGCTTTCTTGGATGCTTTCTTGGATGCTTTCTTGTCTAAACATAAAATGAAGGCTTTCTTAAAGTGACCAAATTTACCTATAGATAGGACTTGTACATTAATACTTTATTTATAATTAATACGAACATTTAGAAGCCTATAAAATTTTTATTGAAACATCCATAAGTACTTAATGGACCATAATCTGCAATAATTGAAGTAATATAGCCTGACTTGTTAAAAATAAGCTTTGAGAAATATACTCCAGCAGCCATACCACCATAAATATAAATATAAATATAATCCTCATGCTCATAAGCCTCAATAGATCTCTTAAATCCACTTTTTGTGCATAATTCTGGATTAAAAATATGGCTATATTCATCAATATTTATATTGATTTCTTTTTCATCAATTTTTATAACTAATGATTCTAATTCCTTTATTGGCTTATTAGAATAGCTTGTACCATAAGGCATTTTACCATCTATTTCAACAATGTAATTGTGTTTTTTGTCATATTGGACTGAGTGATCTTCAAATTTAAAATTCGAAGTTTTAACTTCAATTTCACACTTTTCTCCACTTTGCAAAGAATCTAATATTAAAATATGATCATCTTCACATGATTTAGTGCGTAATTTCCTCAATAAGCTCCTATCTGTAATATGCACTTCATATTCATCTTTATCAAGTAAATTTTCAATCACATAATCAACAAAATATGGTGGCTTTACTGGTTCATTATCTATATAGCCAACTCTCGTTTTACTCCTAATATGATTTATGTGGTCAAAAGAGGATGAGTTATTATTATGTATTAAAGTATCATCTTGCTTTTCATTTAAACATGATAAGTCATTTGTGTTACATGAATAAATGATAAAAACAAGTAATAATATCACACATTTAATCTTCATAACATTATACAATTTAATCAAAAAAAATAACAGTTGCTTTTAGCCTTTACAAACAAAAAATCAATTTCGTTCAAACAACTAAATACTGCTTCTATTTTGTAAAGGCTAGCAGCAACTGTTCTATGTAAAATATTTTATCTGCTTTGTTAAAGCAAAGGCAAATTAATAACTATCAAACTCCAAAAACTGGTCTTGAAATATAATCCCTCTAATAAATGGAGTAGAGCTAGGCGAGGTCTCTGGCACTGATTTCTTAGGCTCTACAGAGTTTAGCGGTGCTACTGAATTTGTTTTTAGTAAAAACTTTTTTCCATTTAAACCTGGCTCATACTTATCATATAATTCTTTTATCAACTTTAATGTAGGTAATGTAGCATTACCATAAAACATTGTCTCGTCTCCTACTAAATCTGGACCTTCTTTGTCAAAAGTCCGACAAATACCTTTACATCCAAAAAATGCTTGAGATTGATTTCCTGAATGCAAAAAAACACCAAAATCAGTAATTCTAATAGTGTATTTTAATTTATCATTATTTGGCATTTTTTCATGATTTAAAATATAATATTCATTATTCAAATAATTATCACCATCTTTATCCCACTCTTTGTTGCCGAACATATAAGCTATTGATGTGCCATCAGAAAGGCTAACAGGAGTCGTTTTTCCATTTACCGTTAAACTAAAAGTAACATCCCACACATTTGTATACTTATCAGATAAATTAGTATTCAGAGGCCCTCTATGAATAGTTAAAGTATCTCTCCCGTCAGGATCTATATTACTAATCGGATTATTCACTACATAATTATACGGACTCCATGAATCAAATTTCTCTGCCAGTGGGTCGACACTCCACCACCTCCCTACTTGTGGGTCGTAGTGTCTGGCGCCGTAGTCGTACCAGCCGAGGTTCATTTGCTCATACTGTTCTTTGCCGTTGTAGTGGTTTTACTTTGAGATTACTTTCTATTACACCTCAAACGTTGAATTTGCCTTACTATTGTAATTTCCCCCCTCTTATTCCTTTGTCTGAAACTGAATTTACAGAATGAAAGAATTGAGTGCATGACATATTAGGTGTATAGTGATTTTAGGGATTGAAGAATCTGATCTTACAGAATTAGGTTTCACCTGATTTGTCACGCACTCTAAAGAATTAGTTGAATTTCTATATTGGGTAATTCTAAAAATCTTTAAATTCTGAGAATTCGGATGCTGACAATAATAAGAAATGACCTATCTCCAAGCCCAACACTTACCTTAATTATAAGGTAATTACTTTGGCTCGATAAGATAGGTCATTTCAATTTCCCAAACATTTAAGCTCCTTACTGTCTTTCTGAACGAAGCGAAAAAGTCTGTTGGTATATTAGTAATTAGTCTGTTAGTATTATTTTTTTAATGAAGCTCATCGCCCAAAAGGTGTCATTCTGAGCGAAGCGAAAGAATCACTTGATACGATTGCTCTATCTCAAGAAGCAATCACCCAACAAGTACGAATCACCCCTTCGGCCAAAACCAAAGGAATACAAAAAAAATCGAACGCTTTAGTGTGAAGGAAGGGAGCAATATCCTCCAGCCAGCACAAAATGAAATGACCTATCTTGTTCGTATGACCGAAATAATAAATCCTTTGAAAAAAACGCCCCAATGCCGTAAACATAAAAAGCTTTCTCAAAGCGAACTTGCTCGATTACTCAATACCAATCACTCTATTATTGGGAAGTACGAAAGGGATGAAGTAAAGCCATCTATTTATGTGGTCAAAAAATTAGCAGAAACTTTAGATACTACCGTAGCTTTTTTATTAGGTGAGACGGACGATATGGAGCTACTAAAAGATCCCGATATGCTCAAAAGGCTCAACGATATCAACAACCTACCTACCAAAGATAAAGAAGGAATACTATTCGCTCTCGACGGATTACTAAGAGATGCTAAAACTCGATTGGCTTATCAATAATAAAAGCCCCATCCGTAGGGATGAGGCTTGTTATTTTAAATAGTTCTTGTAAAACAAGAGTGGAAATTTATGTTGTTAAAAAAATTTCACTCTTAACTCTATAATAAATAAATCACACAGTGTATACACTGAGATAGTAATAAAATACTTGTTTAGACAAGCTCACACATTAAATATTATACAATTCCAGTAAATCCAAGGTTAATACTCTTTCCTAACCATATAACATCTTCTTCAGCCCCTTTAAACATAACATAGACACTTGTCATGTTAGTTATGACTAGCCAAGATGGATTATTTATTAGAATCCTTTCATAATTTAATCTAAAATCCTCTTTTGTATTGAAAAAATAGTAGTTAGGCTGTTCAAATGCATACCATAAATCTACTAATATTAATAGTAATGTCTGATTAGATTCTTTTACATTAAAGTTGAATGAAATTTCAAATAGATCAGAATCTATTTCTAAATCTTTAACTCCCAAAGAATAACCTAAATTTCTTAACCTCTCAATACATGGATCTTGATAGTTATTCCTCTTAACTCGAATTAAAACATAATTTGTTTGTTCAAATAATTTACGAATTAAGCATAGTATGTATTGTTTACTATAAAAATCACCATCAATTCCTTTAATGGATAGGAGTTGGTTATTTTCATTTTCATGGACCTTAACATCTATCATTATTGTATTCGTTTAAAAAATGGTGCTTTCAAAGAAGAAGGATACCAAGTTCTCTGGGCTGCACTTCCATATTTTACTCCATTCCAATGAAACCTGATACTAGAGTGTAAGCCCATTTTACCCGTAGAATGTAATTTTCCATAATCCCACCTCCATAAAGCCCCTCCAGGCTTCATCTGCTTTACGGAGAATATTGTGCCAGCGTTTGCTCCTGCAGATGGATTAGCGTAAAGAGCTTCTATTTTATAATTTCTAATTTTAAGTCCGTTTTTTCCAAATACACCATACCCTCCTCTTAAGCCAAATGGATTTAGATTGAACCCACTTAAAGTTAGATTCCTTCCTGCTAATGTAGCTCTAATACTAGTTCCTCTAACAATACTTCCCACTCCCCCAAAAACAGCATAACTGGCTGTTTCTGCTAAACCTCGTTCCACTTCTGTTTGAGTAGCGAAGCCTCCACCTAAATGAGATGTGTATTGATCAAATGGATTTAGCCTTTGAAAGATCAGCCAAGGAGAATTAAGAGAATGATAAACGGTACCAGAAATAATTCCACCATCTCTCATTCTTTCCCACCCATTATCAACTTTAGGACCTATTTCACTTCGATTAGCAAAAGCAGAATACTCAATAGAACCATCACTATTTTGGGTAACACTTCCACTCTCACCAAATCTAACAGCATATCTCCCGCTTTCTAACTGAACAATAGATCCATTTAATCCTCTACTGTAGTTATACCAATATGCTCTAGCTCTATTTTCAAACCTGCCATCTGGATCTGTAAAGCTAATTGGATTATTAAAGCCATATCGGTAAGGCGTCCAGCCTGGGGCAGCTTCTGCTAAGGGGTCCACACTCCACCACCTCCCTACTTGCGGATCGTAGTGTCTGGCGCCGTAGTCGTACCAGCCTAGGTTCATTTCTTTATATTGTTCCTTACCGTTGTAGTGGTAGTTGTTTTGGGGAAAGCCCTTTGGTTTATCTAACGTTGGACTTAGGGCGCTCATTGTCATACCAAAAGGATAATAGCTATTTATCTTTTTGATATAAGTAAAACCATCATTAGACTTATTTAAGTATACCCTTGGATTTCCTAAATGATCTTTGATTGCAAATTCATAAGTTAGTACTCCTTGCTCATTATATGCAGCTCTTCCCTCTGTATTATAAATAGACTCCAATTCCTGATTTACATACTCACAATCGCCAATATAATCTTTTTTATTTCCGCATTTATTGCTGACAGGATAGGTTGGGATTGGGAGGTTAGGCAACAATGGATCAAATTGTCCATCATTTACTCCACTCAAACCACCCCCTTTTGTATCATTTTGATTACTGAGAAGGCTTCCATTTCCATTAATACGTGATCTTGGTGGTTTAATAGGTCCACCATTATCTGCAATAAGGTCAGATCCACAATCTAATGTTCTTAGTTTATTACCATAAACATCATAATAAATATACTTTTTTTCAAAATTTCTATTAATTTCTTCAGGTAAATTTAAAAAGTTATATGACACTCTAATTCCTCGATTAATATCTCTTGTCATATTACCATTTACATCATATTGATATTCAACGACATTATTTACCCCCCAATCAGTAAAGTCAACTCTCTCAGGGGCAGTTATGGATAAAGGAGAATATCCATCACCATAAACCGCATCTCCATTATTATTCTCATCAACAGCATCATTCAATCTTACTAAACGACCACCATCATATTCATAAGTTAAGTCATCAATTATTCCAAAATCATCTTCATTAATTACATCAAGACCTAAGGTATACTCTTGATGGATTAATCCTTCTCTTGTTACATTCTTAAAACTACCATTTAAATCATAGCTAGCAGTCATTGAATAATTGGCACCTTCTATAAAATTCCAACCAATAGAAGGATGTTGCGGTATCGTCCCAACGGTATTAATACCTATATCCCCAAATGCGGCATCTGTTAATCTATCTAACCCATCATAGGTATAGGTATATTGCCACCTTCTACAATTCATTCCTGTATTCCATACTTGAGTTGTGATATTACCACTTCTATTATCATAACCCAAATGCATGGCAAATATTTTATTATCAAAATCGGGATCAGGCGCTAAATAATAGCCATTATTTGAAATGATACTTTCTCCACTTGCTCTACTCAAATTACTTTCTATTTCTTTGATTTCTTCTATCTGTTGGCAATATGTTTCTAAATAAGAGACTAAATTCTTAGAAGCCTCTTGATAATTATCCTGTAACTGATAATTTTCAACATCTGCTATTATCTCCTGCAAATTAGAGTTCCTATCTATATGCCAATTAGATTGTTTAACTGTTTTTATATCCTCTTCACTTAATTCTTGCATAAAAGGAATCAACTCATTATATGAATAAGCTTTTACTATCATATCAGATTGTTCCAAAGCAATATTTTCATTTTGACTTAGGAAATTTCTTAATTCTAATAATTTATTTTGTTGTTCATCCGTGTCTAATGTAATTTCAGTATTTGATTGTTCAGTCAAGTTTTCATCATGTATCGTATTTAACAAAAAAGCTAAATGCTCTCTCTCTTCATTCGTAGAAAAAGATCCTTCTGTCAATACATATAACTCATATAAACTAATATCTGCTGTATCCCAACAATCTTCTTCAGGTTTTTCACTTATTGGTTTATCTGTATCTGAATTACTTTTTGGTAAGACTGTATCATCGCAAGTTGTAGCATTAATATTATTAATATCCGTTAACCACCCTCTAACAGTATACATATAATTATTTACCTGAATTCCACCTAAATTTTTAGTCGCTAATCTACCTAGATCATCATATTCATTAGATACAATAAGTTCGAAAATATTATTAACTGTTTGCCCTATTGTTTCCAGCCTTCCTGCATTATCATAAGAATAAGACTTCGCCAAATTAAGTTCTGGTTGATTTTTATATTTAATGGTTGTGTGTTTGGTTAATACATCTCCAGGAGTATTATAAACATATTTATTTTTCAAAAGCCCTTTAATTAAAAAGCCAGTACCACATTCTTCCGTTATTCGCCCTAAATTATCATAGTTAAAAACGGTAAAAATAGTTTCTCTCATGTCATCTTCATTAGCGCCACTTGGCTTAAATATCTTAATCTTTTCTGCTACTTTAGCTCCTTTATATGTTACATCAGTGATGCAGTTTGCATTAATATAAGCAGGATTGTCATTTACATCATCCAAGGTACTAGTAACAACAGCAGAACTAATTTGATCGTAGATTATTTCAGTTAATGTTTCGGTATTAGTATAAGTTTCTTTAGGTCTACTTAATATATCATAACCTGTAAAAATAGTTTCTAATCCATTATCATGTTCTATTAATCTATCTAAAGCATCGTAAACGAAACTTTCAACTGCTTTTCCTGGTACAGTTTTGCTATTCATTCTTTGAGCATTATCATACCCATAAATATAAGTATATTTTACTCTTTCTGCATCTGATGCTTCAACCCCCATCGGACTGATTATATGTGTTAGATTTCCTTTATTATCATATTGATAGTAAGTATCTACATTAGTTGATACTCCATCTAAACTTGTCACTTTACGATATAAAAGTAATTGACCCAAATAATTAGTGAATTTGATATGCTCAATATTACTTCCATCTACCATAACATGTTTAAATAAGGTTTCTTCTGCATAATGCCCATTCTTTAATAGGCCATTCCATTTTATTACCTCCTTAAACTCATTCACAAGATATTGATGTGTTGTTACTGGATCTGTATTTAATGGATTAAATTCAGGAGGATACACTTCTTTCAACCTATTAAAGGGAGAGGGGTCATAATTATTAGTTGTACATAGCTCTATGGTAGATAAATTAGGATTAGAGTTAGTACCAAGAGTAGCATAGAAGTTTTCAATATCTGTATCTATCAGATCAAATTTTATATAGTCATCAGCATTATTTGAAAAAGGTAATGGGATATCAATAATAGTATTTTTTCTACTATATTTATATGGGGTTATTAATGTTTTTGATGTTGAATTGATCAAACAATCTTGAATATTTCTTCCTAATCCATCATAATAAGTTTTTTTAGTTATTGATCTAATATCAGTGTTGCTTATATAATTATGAATCATGCTTAGATCAAAGGGTACTACGCCCATATTATATTCTGCTGATTGTATTATTTCACCATAATCGTTAGTAGTTTGTGTCAATCTTCCAAATCCATCATATAAGTACCGAGTTTCATTCCAATCAGTAGGATCATAGGTATCACTAATAGGATCAAAACCACTATTCAATTTAGTATCCTTTGCTATTAAACTTGGTTTTTGCCAAGCATTATCGTATTCTATATAAGTATTTTGTTCAAGCAAACCTCCTCCTGGATTAGTCCTTTTTAATATGGGAAAATAGTTTAAAGCATCATCGTAAACCGTTTCTATAAATACATCTCCTTCTCTATGAGACCTAATAACATTTAAATATTTGTCGTATTCATCAATTATATTCTTATATTTCGTTGTTTCATTGTGATACTCCTTTAATAAATAAATACTATTATTAGCAACGGTATTAGATGAAGAAAGAAGATTATTTTCATATTTATAAGTCTCTACTTTTTCTATACTACCAGACTGAGCAATTCTCAAGGGATAAGCGTGTAAGTGGAAGTCATCCATGTCATCCATATCTTCATCATCATCATTTGCATCATCTGCATCTGCAGGATAAGTATAGTCAATTTTGATATTAGCTACCCCACCAATTACTTTAGTATCAGATTGCTTTAGTAGATAAGGATAATCTGATCTATAAGTAAGATCTGTTTCTATATCAATATTTGATACATACTGATCATCCCTACGATAACTCTCAATAATTTTACTTAATATGATTCTTTCTGATAAAAATTCATAATTACGTTTATCATCATTAGAGTAATTAAATAATAAATTAATTAATAAATCAATATCTGAAGGGAGTCCAGACAAGCCTAGAAGAGATGATAATGGAATAAGATTTTCATAAAAATCCTGATTATCTGCAATCAATAAACCTTTATTTATATTAATCGTCTCAAAAGCATATTCATACTTAAACTTTTTAAGTATATGACCAAATGAGTTTTTTATTTTATTTTCATCTAACATTCCTCTTTTATAAGCTTTATTAGTAATTGGTCTCAATGGATATTCTATATCAATATCATTCATTGGTTCTGTATAATAAGTATTTTCTATTTCTCCTTCATTTAGTTCTTCAAAAGAATTAGATGTTGTATTATACACACCGTACTTTGAATTAACACGTCCATAGCCAACCTCATTACCACTGACATTAGTAAGACAAAAGACATTATTACTTCTTTCTACCTCAACTTCACAGGTGTATGTAACAAATGGAGGAAAAGATAATATAGCTGGTGGAATGCCTTCTGGTTCATGAGCAGTTTGGTTTATTACGAAATTATAATCAACTGGCGAATACTGGACTCCTTCTCTATAAGAATAAATAGTGTTAATATCTTCACTATTCTGTAATGCTCCATCGCTATTAGTAACTACAGCCAACCTTAAACCACTATCATAGCTATTTAATTCATAATTATAAGTTAGAATTCCCCCTAATGGATTGACTATGTTCTTTAACATACCTGCTTTTATGCTATTTTCATTAGGATCTCTATTTGCTCCCCCACTTATTAAACTTGTTCCTATAACATCATTATTTCTATCTTGATTAAAGTATCCCCAATGATCAAACTGAAAAGAATCTTTACATGGAAGTGAATTCGCATTTTCATAACTAAATAAATAAGGTTTTAAAGGCTCACTCATTCCAATTTCCCTTAAACTGGCTAAAAAAAGCCTTTTACACTCGTTCTGCCTTTCTGCGCCATAGTAGATATAATCAAGTTCATAGTTTTTGATATTTTGATTATCTAAAGCAATGCTAATATCAGATAACTTTTGAGCTTTCCAGTTAGGTAAACCATCATTTTTAAATAGATCTATTCTGTCCTCTGTTTCAAAGCTTACGACAGTATTACTTGATTCACAGTGAATTTGAGATAAATATCTTGGCCATACTTTTCGATCATGTTCTACATTAATAACCGTAGATCCAAAAATATAATTTTGGCAAGACCCATCGCTTGCAGGAGCTATTCTATACTCACTCATATTTATTGTCTGATTATAGTAATGATTAGGGTTTTCATCTGAGTAGTTAAAGACTATTCTATCATTTAAATAATTACTTCCAATATCAAAATCATTATTAGGTGCTATCATTTCACTTAAATACCAACTCACTGCATGTTTTTCTATATCTCTTTCTTTTACTACAAAATAAGATTGAACGGTATTTCCAATAACTCCATTATTCTGATTAGTCGCCACTGGGCCAGAAGGACTTGGGATAACTGGAAATATCAACGGAGCATTAAAATAAGTTATTGGATTTAAAGCCTCAATAGCATAGGTTCCCTCAGCATACTCCTTATCTCTAAATTTATATTTAGTTCCATCTTCAGTTATTATGATAAATTCATTCAACTTCCCATCGCTATCCACTATTTTCTCAATCTTCATATTTTGATGCGGGGTAACATGAATTTTTTCTTCATTTTTATCAATGGTAAAGGAGCCTTGATAACCATTAAAATTAAAATAAAACACATCAGGCATACCATCTATATCCCCATTGGCAATAGAATATTCTTTTCTCCTTGTTGAAGATGCCAAACTTATATCACTTGTAAAATTAAGACCATTATTAAGATAGCCATTCGCTAAATCGTCGGGTAATCCTTGTACATTTCGGGTAATGACTCCCCCTGCATCTAAAATCCAGCCTTGTCCAACCCAACTTGCCTCTTCAGCTACTTTCACCCCTGACTGATGGTAGTTTAAGCTCATTGGTAAACTTAAGTATCTTCCTTTAACTTCATATAGTGGGATACTAATTTCCTTAGATCCTGTAAATTCGCCTACTGGATGAGTAACATACTTCACCAATGCTGATGCATCAACAGAACTGGGAAAAACATAATTATCCACAGGAAGTAAAGGGATCGGTGGAGGATCTTGTGCATAAGCCATAAAAATTGGCAAACTTATTAATAAGATTAGTGTTTTTAGATGTTTTTTGATATTCATCATTATTGTTTTTAAGGTTAAAAAAAGGGTTTAATACTTCATGATTTTAAAAGTATTAAAACCATTATCGCTGTATATTTTAAGGTGATATTGTCCTGTCTTAAGTTCAGTTAATCTGATTTTATTTTCTTGTATTTGATCGCTTTTAATTAGCTGACCAAATTCATTATATATTTCATAAGATAGAGAACCCACAATACTTGATTCAATATTTAATCCTTGACTGACTGGATTGGGATAAACAGATAGTTGGAGTGTGTTTTCAATGTTATTAGTACTTGTTTCTTCTATTTCTAATACTATTCGTGATATTCCACTATTTAAACCACTCCAATATATATTTTCGTGATCATGAATCATGACAGTTCGATGCCCTGCAAAAGCATTTCCTCCTATACCATAGATTTGATCAATATCTAACTCTCCATCATTGATTCGATATAATTTATTTTGATTGCTTAAATACCAAGCTTGCCCGTCTTTGTCTTGGAATAAATATTTAGCACCATCATCGGTCCATGCCTGAATACCCCAACCACTATCATAGTCCAAATAGCGTAAGCCTTCATAATTATCTGCTATCCAAACATCATGTCCGTCTCCATAAATTAATGCCCTGAGATTATCATCATCAAAATCCTCAAAAGGCACTTCATATTCCGTTATCTCTCCCTCCTCGTTTATTTCGTAATAAGCTGAACCTATTACTCCCACTCCTCCTGCTGGATTTTTAGCTATATCCCAAATAATTCCATTTCCTAAATCACCGAAAATCATTGTAGTATCCGAAGCAAACTTACTAACACTTGAATGGATGGGATATAAACTTGACCCACCAACGTATAAATTATTATCATCATCTAATAACAAGGAGTTGGTATAAGAATGTTTTAGTGATTGATTTCCTCTGACGTGTTTTAAGTGAATTTTTTCTCCATTAAATTCATATACTCCTCCTAATACCGTGTCTGCTACAGCAATTAATATATTTCCTTCTGTATCTTCTGCAAAATCAGTAAACCAGCCTCTAAATTCATTATAATCGTAGTAGGTATTACTAAAATATTTATAATGAGTAAAAGTGTCGTTTTTAAAGCTATAAACACCTGCTGCTGTATTTCCAATCCATAAGCGATCTTGGCTATCCATAAAAATGGACATAACTACATTATTGGTAAAGCCTTGCGTATCACCATAAGTTGTAAATTCATAAGTAGGTCTATCAACCGTATTTACCGCTTGAGGAATAACTACTAAAGTATCTCTCAGAGTCGGAAGATTTTCAGGAGTAGGAATATCTGCTGGACTCACATTTTCTAAGCGCACTAATCCCAAAGTCTCCAAACCAATCCATAGATTTTGATCTACATCTTCGGTTATAGGATTGCTGAAATATTTATATGCATCCATATCAAATGGCGTTTCATATGGAGCACTATGAGAGGTGAGATGATAATTAACTAAACGACCATTACTAAATCGACATAAATACATTTCATCACCAATATCACGCTTTGTGATAAACCACATATTTCCAGCCATATCCTTATACAAAGGGCCTACTTGCTTTCCTGGTAGCACTTCTTGATGAGTCTGATCTCCCCATTCTAAATCAAAAAAGGTCCAAAAAGTACCATCAGGATCAGTAATAATTAAGTTTTCATCCCATCTCGCTAACCATATATTATCATCATTGTCTATTTCTATATGAGTAGCATCAAAAGTGGAAAAAGGTATATTCAAAAGACTATCGCCTAACAATTCTCCATCATCATAAATAAACAAAGCACCTCTACTTACTAACCATAATCTGCCATCAGGAGCCTCTATCATATTACCGATTCCACCAGGAGAATCATAAGTATCTCCCATCGGATAGGCAAAAATCGTATCTTGCTCTACTATATTTAAAGTATAAGGATGATAAGAATTATAGCATTCTAAAATACAAAGATTTCCTTCTTCATTGATCAATAAATCGACTACTCTCCCTATAGAGACTTGATCGCTTACCGTATGTTCGGCTGTAAAGGTCGTGCCATCAAACTTCATCACTCCGCCATAGGCTTCATGATAAAAACCTATCCACATATCTCCATTATCGGCTTCTAAAAATACGCTGGGGCGGCCTGTTAAGAACTCATTTTCGTCTTCGTCATAATGGGTGAATTCTTCATTGGCATAGGTGTAAATCCCATTACTGTAAGTGCCTATCCAAATAGTCCCATTGCTGTCGGTGTAAAGGGCGCTGATTTCGTCATCTACGAAACCATTGCTACTGTCAAATAGGGTATATTCTAAATCTACGTATTGAGCATTGGTAGATATAGAGAGTAATAGTAGTAGGATGATGTATAGTTGTTTCATTTTAGTTGGTTTTTTATATTTATCAACAGGGCATAGCAATC
>JAHDDN010000552.1 GCA_020629335.1 Chitinophagales bacterium
AAAATTTCATCGATGGTGGTCCAATGTTTATGGGAATCGTACTAGTCTGTTTAATTTTAGGATTGGCAGTAGCAATAGAGCGTATCATATCGCTTAACCTAGCTACCACTAATACCAATAAACTGCTTAACAAAGTAGAAGAACGTCTTAGCGCTGGAGATGTAGACGGAGCAAAAGAAATTGCTAAATCTACAAGAGGTCCAGTAGCAAGTATTTTCTATCAAGGACTAGATCGTGTAGATCAAGGTATGGACATCGTAGAAAAATCAATAGTATCTTATGGCTCAGTTCAAATGGGTCGACTAGAAAGAGGCTTAGTTTGGTTGTCTCTATTTATCGCACTGGCTCCAATGCTTGGATTCATGGGTACGGTAATCGGTATGATCGGCGCCTTTGACTCTATCCAAGAAGCTGGAGATATCTCTCCATCATTAGTAGCCGGAGGTATTAAAGTAGCCTTATTAACAACAGTATTCGGTCTGATCGTAGCCATTATCCTACAAATCTTTTATAACTATATCATATCTAAAATTGATGGTATCGTAAATAATATGGAAGATGCTTCTATCTCTTTGGTAGATTTGATCAGTAAGTATAGAGTTGCCAAATAATTTTTAACCTATTTAAATTTAGCAAGTATGGATTGGATAGATTTAGGAATTAACGCAGCTCTTTGGATGACCATTGGAGGCGCAGTACTAGCATTAGCCATGTCTTTGATCTTTGGCCTAATGTCTAACCCCAAACAACTAGTCACTATGCTAGTTGGCTTGGCAGTATTGGCTATCTTCTTCTTCGTTATCTACTCAATGTCTTCAGGGGCTGCAACGGGAATATTCCAAACAGATACCTATAGTTGGGTGACGGAAGGAACCCTCAAAATGGTATCCGCGGGAATTACTGCATCACTGGTGATGCTGGCTGCAGGATTTGTGATACTAATTGTTATGGAACTTGTTAACCTCGTAAAATAATACGATATGCCTAAAAGTACAAGACGTGGGGCACAAGAAATTAATGCCAGCTCAATGGCCGATATAGCATTCCTACTGCTGATATTCTTCCTAGTAACTACTACGATGGATATCGATAAAGGAATTATATCGACTTTACCGCCGATCTCGGAAGAACCGCCTGATGATACTCAAGCGAATAAGCGGAATGTATTAAATATCTTGGCCAACAAAAGAGACGAAATCCTTGCAAAAGGAGAACCGGTAAGTATTAAAGATCTAAAAGAATTGGTGATCAAACACGTAACCAATAATGGAAAGGATCCTAATTATTCTGATAGCCCTCAAGATGCCATCATCTCTCTCAAAAATGATCGAGGTACCTCCTATGATGTATACGTTCGTGTACTAAACGAAGTCAGAGCAGGCTACAACGAAATGAGAGATAAAGAGGCAATGAACAAATTTGGAATGAAATATAAAGACCTTTCTAAAGAAGATCAGAAAAAAGTATCCTCTGTTTACCCGATTAAATTATCGGAAGCAGAACCAGAAGATTTTGGAGCACAAGAATAAAACGCATTTTTTGAATCTTTGATGACATTTCACTTGGATAAATGAACTAAATTAATCAACGCTGTGCAAATACAGCATTTATTAATCTCATAAATTCAAGCGTATGAAAAAAAGAAAAAAAAATGCAGGCATCAATGCCAGCTCAATGTCTGACATTGCCTTCTTATTACTCATCTTCTTCCTAGTGACAACCACTATGGATGCCGAACAAGGAATCATGGTACAACTCCCACCTGATGGTGAAGAAGTACCTTACACACTAAAGAATAGAAATGTGCTCGAAATACTCATTAATAGCCAAGACCAACTCATGGTCGAAGGCAAATTAACGGAGGTCGATGCACTAAAACAAATTACTAAGGATCACTTAACTAACAATGGCCGCCTTCCGCATTATGCAGAATCAGCACAAAAAGCCATCATCTCAATTAAGAATGATCCCAAGACAAGTTATAAGCAATACATTGCCGTTTATAACGAACTTAAAGCAGCTTACAACGAAGTCAGAAATGAATCAGCAGAAAAACTGTTTAAACAAGAATTTAAACAGCTGAATCCCGATAAGCAAGCGCTAATTCGAGACCAATTTCCAATGAGAATTTCTGAAGCAGAACTCTAACCTTAGAGGTCAATTATTAACATTATTAACTTATTATAATGGCAAAATTTGCAAAAAGAGGCGGTAAAGAGACACCAGCTATTTCAACGGCTTCTCTACCCGATATTATTTTCATCCTTCTTTTCTTCTTCATGGTAGCAACCGTGATGAGAGAAACGGAACTTAAGGTAGCAATCAAATACCCGAAAGCAACCGAACTCCAAAAGCTAGAAAAGAAATCCTTAGTAAGCTATATCTATATAGGTAAGCCAACTAAAACCTATGAAGCTAAATTCGGAACCGCTCCACGTATTCAATTAAACGACGCCTTCAAAACTAAAGAGGACATCAGAGCCTTCATTAGTGAGGAAAGAGCGAAGGTCGATGAGCGATTAATTGGTGCCATGACAACCTCTCTAAGAGTGGATAAAGATGTCAAAATGGGCATCGTATCTGATGTCAAACAAGAACTCAGAAAAGTCAACGCACTCAAAATTAATTACTCAGCTGTACCAAAAACAGACTGATTTTCAGATTATGCTTGAATAAATTAAAAGCCCTAACATTCGTGTTAGGGCTTTTTTTTATGCAGCCGTTTGTCCTAAGTAGTTGATGTTAATTATTTGGGTATTATTGATGAGCTTATTTTTAGCTTAGACAAGGCGCTTTTCGCCAGTAATAGCAGGGCTATTGCTAAGAAAAGCAACGCAGTATAAGATAAAAATAAGCCAGCAGAATTGCCGGAATAATTGACATTAATTACTTATTTTCAGAGTCCAAAAATAATTTGTAAATTACAGATTGAAAAAAATAGGATTACATAATGATGTATAATAATTAGGGGCTTCCCATGCGTTCGTAGTAACGGACTTATGTATTCACCCCAATTTATCATTCATCATTATGCATTTATCATTCGCCGAAGGCGCATGGTCGGGCTGTCCGCTCTCACTCAGCTATTCAGCAGCTACTACACTAAGGCATACTTGTCTGCCCTTCGGGCCAGCCTACGTCTGCCTAAGTTACGTAAGCTACTTCATCACGCTGAGTACCACTACCATCCCTAAGCCTTCTCCCCTCACAGGGGAGATGCCCGAAGGGCAG
>JAHDDN010000553.1 GCA_020629335.1 Chitinophagales bacterium
AATTTTTAAGGAAGTTAATAAGTGCATATCTTTATTTAGATTCATTCTAAATTAATAACGAAGATAAGGAAGTTTAGTTGAAAAAAGGAGAAACTGAAGAAATTCATCATACAAATAATGAACTCATTTAAAGTTTTATATTGAAGCTGAAAAAATAACGAAGAAATACGGAAAAACAGCCATTTTCTAAGTCAGTAGAAAGACTTTAAATGAGTTCAATACTTTACTCTAAAGGCTTTACCACCGCCTTTGGGCTAATCACAAACTGCTCTTTCGAATTCACATCTGTACATAATAATCGACGCCTAAAACGATCATCCTTCCTAAAAGTACGATTTTGAAACTCAAATAAACGCCCAAATGGAAGACGAGCGAGCAAGATCGTATCGCTAGGCGGATCAAACTCTCTCAACACCTTCATCAATACAGGATCAGCACAAGCCTTGATATTGACAATTGACTTCTTCAAAGCAAATTCTACCTTATCAGGAAATAACTCACGATTCAAAAACAACTCTAACATCTGCTTGTAAATTCCCTTCCACTCCTTACCATGAGGATTCACATTAAGACCATGGGCTTTAAAAGCCACTAAATGCGCTAACTCATGTACCATTACCGTAAAGAACATATACGGATTCAAATCGTGATTAATACTAATCCGATGCCCGTAACCCCTCTGTGGCGGACGATAATCCCCCAATTTACTGGTGCGAGTTCTTGATATTTTCAGGGAAACTTGATGCTCTACTAACCAGACTACAATCTGATCTAAAGTAGGTTCTGGCAAATATTTTTTCAAGCCGTCGTGAAATAGCTGATATTTATTATCGGAACTCAAATGATTAAGTTGTTTTTTGGTCATTACCTATCGTTCTTGAAATACGAACCAAATAAGAAACATCTATAAAGGAGTAAATTAAGTAAAATAAAGCTAAAGGAAATACAAACTTCACAGAATCTGGCTTAAACAAAACTACATACCCAAAAATTAATAGAACACACATCATAAACTTAAAAAACAAAGCACCTAAAAATAAGGAATTAATCGTCTTGGACTCCATACTTGCCTTTACTTGACTTGCCATAAAGACAATCACCAGGCTAATAATAAAAAAGAAAAACAATCCAGCCCAAGTGATACCTACCAGCCCTTCCAAAAAGCCATAGTATTGCGCTAACGATAATAAAATCGATAAAAAAGAAGTCAATAACACTAATTGAGCTAACATCGCTTTCATAAGCACAAAATTACAAAAAAATCCCCTTTCCCTACTGCTTTTTTATAATGAGTTCAGTATTTGACTTTACTTCAGGAAGTCTTTGACAAACATATAAATTGCCATGAACACTGAAAAACAAATGCATATGAGTAAGAAAAGAGGACTTGTATCCAAATATATATCTAATTGATAACCGACATAAACGCCTAGTAATATGACCGCTATCATCTGAAATGCCATGCCCGAATATCGAACAAAAGAAGATAACGGCCGCTTATTAGGAGGCTTTGGCTTCAACTTTACTATTATTATCAAATGACACGCTACCAGAACTAAATGATTTCATAGAGCAATTGCCATCCAATACAGCACCCTCTTCCATCACCATTTTATGCGTAAAGACATCTCCTTCTATCACCGCTGTACTTCGCAAGAAAAGAATATCTTTTACCTTCAAAGTACCCACTATCTTTCCTGATATATCCGCTACCTGGCAATCTACATCACCATGAGCCTCACCCGTAGGACCTATTACTACCTTAGATTGGCAAACTAACAAGCCTTTAATGACTCCTTCCAGCCTGATTTCTCCTTCAGAATTAATAGTACCCTCTGCTACAGTACCTTTACCAATTTTATTATACATCTCTTCATGAGAGACATTAGAGACATAGGAATTGGTCTCATTAGACGCCTTTTTTGAACCGAACATACCAAACATTTTAATTGATTTTAATGAGCTCCGAGGGATCTATTGGGGCTTGATTATACCACAACTCCAAATGCAAATGAGGACCAGTCGTCTGTTCACCACTATTTCCCATCAAAGCAATTACATCCCCTGCCCTAACAAAATTACCTACTTTTTTTAACAAATCCGAATTATGTTTATAAAAAGAAATCAAGTTATTTCTATGCTGAATACCAATAGTATGACCTGTTTCAACAGACCAATCAGCTATAATTACCACTCCATCTGCCACCGACTTAATCGGAGCATCTGCCTCAGGAGCCGTTATATCCAAACCATAATGCTCTTTCTGCGGATCAAAGCCATCCGATATCTGACCATCATCTACTGGCGGGAAAAAATATAAATCCTCCAAACCCTCACTCCCACTTGAACTATTCGTTCCAAAAAGGGCGTAATTATTCAAATCCTCAATCTCAGCCCTTAACAAAGAATCTTCCTTAGAGGTCTTATCCAAATCTATATTCGAATAATCCTTTTCCTCATCTATCACACCATTATCCCTCGAACTCGTATCCACCTCATCTCGCACTATTCGCTGAATATTATCAATAAACTGACTCTGATGAATCAAGCGTTTCTGCAAAGAATCCGTCTTATAAGACATATCCACTATCTGCCTACGCATCCCAACATCACCATAACCAGGTATATATTCCTTCAAGGGTGTCAGTACAATCAAAGCCAGTATCAAAGCCACCAATACCACAAATATAGTACTCGCAACCACATAAATATTCATTCGAGTCAATCGAAAAAGAAACACTTGCTCCATCGACTCATCATCCATCACAGATAGACGATATTTGCGCTGAAGACGCTCCTTCCAATCTTGTTTATTTTTATTCGTCATTTGCTGTCTCGTCAAATAATTTTCCCCAATTTACAACGTTTATATTAAGATACCTGATAAGGCCCAATTATTGTTGCCATTTTTACACAAAATTTAACATTTTTGGGGCTTTCCCGTTCTGATTTTTCATTCTTATGTAGGGGCGCTACCTATGTCTGCGCCCAAGAATGAAAAATCAGAATGGGGCGGGCTGTCCGCTATTATGTAGCTATGTGCTGGCTATTTCGCTAAGGCGTATTTGTCTGCCCTTCGGGCCAGCCTACATCCACCTAAGCTTCATAAGCCATCTCATAAACGCTACATACCGCTACCATCCCTAAGCCGATAATGGGTATTACCATGAACTCATTTAAAGTTTTATGATGTAGCTGAAAAGCTGCTAATTTTTCGTAGTTC
>JAHDDN010000554.1 GCA_020629335.1 Chitinophagales bacterium
GATCTTGGGCTTATCCATAGGGACGTTTTTTGGCCTATTAGCCAAACGCTTAATGAATCAATACCCTATGATTAAAAAGAGCTGATGGAAAATCGTAGCCCTAAATATATTCAGCGCTCTAATCATTATACGAATGGAGATATTCGAACCAACACCTTATTATTTAGCATCACGGGTGGCATCATGTTAATGATATTTGCTGTAGTGACTTATTATATTGGCCTACACAATATTTGGGAAGAATATGTGAATGATCTGCTTATACTTATTATTTCCACTATTTTCTTTATAGGGGGATTTTTATCCTTTTTTATCGCTATGAATGAGCTTAGAGAAAATTGGGAGTTTTTAATGGTGAACTTTGATAAATTACCGTATTGGAGGCAAGATTATCATTGGCCAAGGAAAGCATTGAAAAGTGGAAATTTGGCAGATTTAGGCAAGTATTTTGGCGTATTTATGCTTTATTTAATTGTAACAATATTCTTTGGTTATTGGGGATTTTATTTAGGAAAAGGAATACTCTCCCAATTCATATTCCTATTATTTTTAGTAGCAATGATTTTTGCTATAATAGACCTAATAAAAAGAGTAAATCACCATCTACAATTTGGTAACTCATTACTAATTCCTAAAAATTTGCCCATATATATTGGAGAAGAATTAAAAGCGATTTTTATTAATAGAGCAGTTTGTAGAAATTTTAAGAACTTGAATGTCTCTCTTAAGCTAATTCAAGAAGAGGAGGTATTAATTGAAGGAAAAGAAGCAGTGGAAAGAGTTATTAAGTTTATGAGGTTATATCAATACCAAGACAGTTTTGAAACGATGGGTGATCAATGTAATATTCAAGTGCTGATACCATATGATTTGCCTTCTACTCATTTGAATAGTAAAACGCCTTTGTATTGGGTCTTAGATATAAAAGCCCAAAATCAGAAATCTGTAGATAGATACGAATGTACTTTTCTATTGCCTATTTATGAAAAATTAGAAGAGTAAGAATGAATATGGAGCAGCAGCAATTAAAATATATCAAAAGAAAAAAAACGTACACTAATAGGGACATTAAGGTTAATCAATTGATTTTTTCTATTATTGTTAGTTGCCTTATCATACTGCCCTTTGCAATCCTTATATTAAAATCTACAGCTAATATTGATCCATCCTACGAATTGACTTTACTGACAGGATATTTATTGGGAGGGGTTTTATTGCTTGTAGGTATTCACTTACTGTTTTTTTCTATCAAGGATTTATGGACTAATCGTCAATATTTATTAGTGGATCAAAGCAAGCTTCCCTACTGGCGGCAAGATTTTGACTGGCCTGAAAAAGTATTGAAATCGGATAAAATATTATTCTTAAGAAAGCGATTGTTTTTGAGCGTGTTATTTTCAATTTTATTTATAGGTACCCTAGCATTGATACTTTATCCTAAAGAAGAAGTACCAATATTATTGAAATTGTTATCCTTAAGCTTTGCTTTAGGGGCTTTATGGCATATCACAGTCTTGGTCAAAGAATTATATCGATTTATATTGTATGGAAACTCGATATTAGAACCTGCTTCTATGCCTATCTTGATAGGAGAGGAGCTGAAAGCCACCTTTATCAATCGGCGAGTCTGTGAAAGAATAAATAACTTAAATTTTAGCTTGAAACTCATTCAAGAAGAGTATATACGAACTAATAAAAAAGAAGAAATTAAATACTTATTACTTTTTGAAAAAGAATACCAATTTCCTACTCAAAGAGAGTATTGTGAAATTAGTATACCAATTGCTGATGATCTTGTTGAATCGTTTTTATTTGGATTGGCTCCTTTATACTGGGTATTAGATGTATATGGGGAGAACAAGCATGGTAAAGACTTTAAGTGTACCTTTTTATTACCTATTTACGAAGGAACTGAATAATATTAGTAAGTAATAAACGGAAATGTTATTATTTTATCATTACTTACTTGAATAATGCCTAAATTTGAGCAATTAAATCGCATACTCATGAAGTTTCTACTCACTACTCTTTTATTACTGCTTGGTTTCAGCTATTCTAATGCTCAACAAGACTCTACAAATGTAGATTTTATAGCTTATTGGCACTTAGGTGATTCTTATGACTTTAGGATTACCAAAATCAAGGAGAAAATAAAGTCAGATCAATCAGTAGAAACAGATTCATCCTCTTATATCGCTAATTTTGAGGTGATCGATTCGACAGCCAAATCTTATAAAATTAAATGGACTTATAAAGCTAATCTTTTTCAAGATTTAGGTATTCCTATTGAATTGATGGAGGTGATGGCCAAATACGAGTTAAAAGAAATTATTTATACAACGGATGAATACGGTGCTTACGAAGGGATTGAGAATTGGGAAGAAATTTCAGAAATGTTTAAATCCTTAATGAATGACATCATGGATTTAGATACGCCTGATGGAGCCATTAATAAGGAGGACCTAAAGAAAAGAATGACCCCCATCTCGAATATGTTTACCAGTAAATTTGGTATCGAACAAATCGTCTTTAAAGAATTGTCATTCTTTCATTTCCCATTAGGGAGTCGATTTTCTGAAAAGGATACTTTGAAATATAATGATTTATTTCCTAACTCATTTGGTGGAGATCCGATAAGGGCTGAAGTAGCGATCCATCTGGAATATGTAGATAGAGAAGAAGGGATGTGTGCGCTCATACAAGAATTAAAACTAAATGAACAAGATGCTAAAAATGTATTAGCAGATTATTTTAAAAGTTTGGGAGCGAAGCCAAAAGAATATAAAAGAATGCTTAAAAAATCTAATTACGAAATTAACGACATAAACCGTTATGAGTATTTTTATTATCCAGGCATACCCTACTATATCGAGACATTAAGATCCTCTTTAATTGAGATAGACGGCACTAAATCAGGAGGAAAAGAAAAAATTATTATTGAAATAGTTAAGTAGTTGAAGGTAATTATTCGTGCATTCTTGATGAGCTTATTTTTAGCTTAGCCAAGGCGGTTTTCGCCAGTAATAGCAGGGCTATTGCTAAGAAAAGCAACGCAGGATAAGCTAAAAAGAGGCCATCAGAACTGCCGAAATAATTAACTTTAGCTACTTAAGTAGTATTAGTTTAGATGAAGTCGAATCGTTTTATTAATTTTCAAGCTCCTACGGATGCCTACTCATTACCAGAGAAATTCACCT
>JAHDDN010000555.1 GCA_020629335.1 Chitinophagales bacterium
TTTATCAACTGATGCACGAAGCAGAGCCTCAGCGTTTTGCTGCACCTTTGAAAAGCTTCTAAATGAAATCCCGAAGACGCAAATGGATTTGGATAGGATTAGGCGCACTTGCCATGCTAGTACGCTGGCTGGTGGGGCAAGATTCTGCCTTTATCGAACGCTTCTATGCGCGCGGACTATTCCTCGGCATTCGGAAAATCTTGGATTACACCATTGGACTTTTACCATTTCCTGTACTTTATCTGCTACTAGGGGCAGTTCTCTTTTATGGTATTCGCGGCATTGCTCGGCTCTTTAAGCGACAAACAGCTTGGCAGGATGCTTTGCTTTCCATTGGCGCGTTTTTGGGTGGAGGCGTTTTTTTATTCTTATTTTTATGGGGTTATAATTATGCCCGCATTCCCCTAGAACAGCAGCTTAATTTAGAAGTAGAACCACTCGAATTGGAAGATATTGAAGCAGCTTTGCGCGTACAATATAATGTGCTTGCACAAGCCCGTAATGATTTCCGAAGCGACACCTTAGCCGCTACTAAAGCCGATTTGCCCAAAAATCTCAAACCACTCATGCAAGCCGAATTGCAAAAATTACTTGGCGAATTAGGCTATCCCAATAACTTTAAAGTGAAATCCCAACGCTTGCGTCCGAAAGGAGTGCTACTGCGTTTCAGTACGCTTGGAGTCTATTTTCCCTGGACGGGTGAATGCAATGTAGATGCGGGTTTGCATCCTTTAGAACAGCCGTTTGTCTTCGCGCATGAACTCGCACATGGCTATGGCATTACGGATGAAGGCACCTGCAATTTTTTGGCATATTTAACTTGTATTCGTTCCGAAAATGCAATGGTACGCTATGCGGGACATCTAGAGTATTTCAGTACCTTAGCTTATAATTATCGCCGCTATAAACCCGAAGAATTCCGCAAACTATTGACTTCTTTACCTAAAAACATCAAAGCTGACTGGAATGCTATGGTCAATAATCATCGCCTCTATCCTGACATTATGCCCAAGCTTCGCAATGCCACTTATGATGCCTATTTACGGGCGCAAGGTATTGATGAAGGGATTCAGAATTATAATCGCGTGCTGATGTTGGTGAAGGCTTGGAAGGAGCCGTGATTTTGTTATAGTTGTTCTATTTCTGCTGCGGATAAGCCTGTGTATTTGATGATTTTATCGAGGGGTTCATTTGCAGCCTTCATTTCTTTGGCAACTATAGTACTTTCTTTTCTTCTTACTTCCTCTTCTACGTCTAATCTTAATGTTTCTACTAGACTTGCCTGATAATGAAGATTATCTAGATAGCGCTTATGAGTGTTTATTTCATTATTTATTGACATCCTTTTGAGCATTTTTACTACAAATTCAGCAGCAATATTAGCGGCCAATTCTTGAGAATTATCACTTTTTGTATTATCTGCCCAATCACCTACACCTTTTATCATTAAAAATTTAATATTATTCAATCCTGACGCTTTTATTGCTTCATGAACTCCATATGCTTCCATCTCAACAGCGACTATATCAGGATAGTATGGAATTAAAGATTTATAAAAGCTTTCTGTAGCTATAACCTTCTCACCAGTAAGCATAGGTTCAAAGATTACATTCTTACTATTTCCTGTATCTTTTTTGACAGAACTTAGTAGATTTTTATCCGAATCAATAACAGAAAAGCGTCTTTCAATAGAAGTATCTTTGAGTTTGCTAAATTCATAGTAAATAATTCTATCTGGTATTATTATATTCCCAAGCCTTAGTTTTTTTACACTTTTAAATCCTCCACAAATTCCAGTTAAAATTACAATATTGGGGATAAAAGAACTTAAGGCTTGAAATGTTTTAATTCCTGATTCTACATTTCCAGCCTTTTCTAATTCTAATATAGCCAAACTAATATCTTCCCCTATTTGATTGTTATAAATTCTAGCCTTTTTTAATGGTGAAAGCTTATCTTTATAGATTACAGATTCTTTCTCAATTTGACTAATTAGAGCCTTACCTTCAATTGGTATGGCAACTACTATTAATACTTTCATAGTTGAGAAATTTTATCAGTTTTTGAAATAAACAATTGTTCGCAAAAGACTAATAATAGCAGTAATTCCAATCAAAATAATCAAATAAATATCTATTTCTCCTATATTAGAAAGTATCTTTCTTATTGAAAATGCTATAGTTATAATCGCTAAACATATTAGCATAGCATCAAGTAATATCTTTGAATAAGTAGATTTACTTATAATATTCTTATCCTCTAACTCAAAATCATCAAACCAACTTGCAGCAATTCCTTTTTTTCCTCCAACATATTTTGAGTTAGGGTTCTCATCATAACTTACATTACAATCCCTATCTAAAAGCCCAATCATTAGCTGGGCTATTCTCATATTTGGATATAATCTTATAGAAAAAGGAGAGTTATTTTTTATTTGAAGAAGTATTTGAGCATCATGACCAGGTTGATGTAAATCTTGAGTCAGTTGAACCTCTATTCCCATTCTTGAAAATGATGATCTTCCTGTAATTAATCCACACATGTTTTTAGGCAACCTAACCCACTCTTTGGTAATAGCAATTACCACTTCATTAGGTCTTACTTTTATGCCTTCTTCTTCTGTTACAGTTAAATACTTATACCATTTCTGTTGTATATCTTTCCTTTTACTTTTGTCTCGCAAGTCAAACTCTTTAAAATACAACAAGTTTAAAAAAGGTTTTTTGAATCGTGCAAACTGATTAGATAAGGATAAATCAATTGAACATTGACCAATTTGAAGATCACTCAGTTTAGGAGTTATTTTTATTCGTTTATCATCTGGTAATTTTTCATCAGTAATAAATTTCTTTATTGAATCGTCTGTTAAAAAGGCCATATTGATTTATTTTTGCTACTAAAAATATTCGAGAAACTACAAAACATGCATATTTAAAATATTGAGTTAGCTCAAAGATAGTTTTTACAAATTTAATATTCATAATACCTTATCTTATAATGCCATTCCACCTCACTACCGAGGCAAAGCAAAGTCACAAAGAAAAGAACAAGCTGCCCTAAGTACAACCGCTTTTGGTTCTCCAAATCCTTAACATTAGCAATGAATAGAAGAAACCCTATTTGAGCGCAAATCATAGTGATTAAAAAATAGCGGTTCATGCGTCCATCCCAACCATAATCAAAGGCTATAATTTT
>JAHDDN010000051.1 GCA_020629335.1 Chitinophagales bacterium
AATAAAAAGCAATTTTACGTTTAAAAAATATTGCTTGATAAATCATTGCATTTTAACATACTCAATCATGAATTATAAAAAGATTTTAGCTCTGCTCATTTTAGTGCATTCAACCTTATACCTTTTCCTCAATCATTTCGTATTGGAAAAAAAATTGTACGCTAATTATTTTTCTTATACAATTGAAAGGGCTAATAATCCCTACTATAAAAAAGTGAGTGAGGAAATCTTCTTTTCTTCATGTGGAGATGAGTTTTTTCGAAATATTGAGCAAGATGCCAAAAGCTGGGAAGAAGAGTTTGACTATACTCAACCATATTATAATATTTATAGAAGAGTGGCTTCACCGCCTAATTACACAGAATTGATAAAACTAAACGAGGATGCCGAAAGTATGAATAGTGTCGTATTTGAAGTTTGTAAGGTGCAGGAAATCCCTGGCTTATATACGAAAATATTTGAGACGAGACTTTATGGAGAAGTGTTAGATTTGCATGGCATGGAGTACAATGGACAAATAAAAGTATTTGAAACTACCTACATTTGGCTTTTATTTACTTGGCTTGAAATACAACGTATTCAAATAGAGCCATAAAGATTAATAAACTAGATAGATCCGTGAGTGTTAAAGAT
Source organism: Chitinophagales bacterium (assembly GCA_020629335.1). The sequence goes on from JAHDDN010000051.1 coordinate 634, forward strand.
GTTCTGTAAGTCACCAAACAGATAAATAAGAACTGATAGTCCGCTTCCTTCTATTAGCATGAATTATAAACGATGATTTTGGTGCTTTGTACTTCGCCATTAAAAGCACATGGATAGTTTCTGATAGTAATGATAGCTAGGGCTTATTATTTAAATGAGGCGCGTAATACCATAAACAGCCTGCTGAAACAAAGTACCTTCCTAAATCTCCTCTTAGGGAAGACAAACTCATAACTAATTCGGAATCTGCCAATCCAAGGTAAGTGCTCATAGAAGCTGGATTGATTAATAATACGATTCCTGCTATCATTATTGGCAATCCGATGATGATTGCTATAATTCTTATTATGTTGATTCCTGCTTTATCAACTTGTTCTGAGCTTGTAATATCTCTTTTGCTTGAGTTTAAGGTAATGGCGTTCATAACTATCATTTTTCAATTCATCTAATGGTCATTTAATTGACTCATTTTAATAATTGTATTCTTGTAATACTTCAAAGGTAAGTAGTATGAAGCTCTGAGAAAATGATATTTATCAATTGGAAAGATGATTTTCGTCAAGGGTATCAGGCTTATATTATTTTTAGTATCTCTACAAAATGCTTCCTATTAATATACTTCAAGCTTACGCCTTATTCCACCCATCAACAAATCCTGAATCAATTCTTTTTTCTCCTCTAAACTCACATTCCATTCATTAGAAACGCTCACTTTATTAATCTCCCATTGCCCATGATCAAGAGTTGATTTAGTCATTTCCCCCTTGAATATTTCGATTCCAGTCCAACTTCTATAGAAATGAAATTCATTATCGCTACAATAAACAAACCATTTATCATCCATAGACAAAGGAGTTTCTCCGAATTCTAAGACTTCTTTTTCTTTTGAGTTAAGCTTAATATTGGTGATAATTTCAGTTGAATTAGACTCGTCTATTGCTGTCTTAATTTTCCAATCTTCCTTTTTTGCTTGAACAAAATATTTTCTGTGTACTATACCATCTCCCCAAGACTCCGCTTTTCTTGAATTACTAAAAAACTCAATTCGAGTTCCTTTATTCATTTCTGATAAAGGGATTTTCTCATAATACATTTGAGTACTCAACTTCAGGATGCCTTTTTCTAAAGAAATGGGTTTCCCCAAATACTTACTGTATGGAAGATCACTTTCTAATGAATCAAAGCTTAGATATTTCTCCCTTAATAATTCTTCCTGACTTTTAGTCTTTAATTCACCAATCTGTATTTCTGTAAATTCTTTCAATTTATCTTCTATTTGATTCCTACCCAATATAGGATTTACTAGTTGGTGTGGGATATTTTCTCTTTCAAAAATACAAAAAAAAGGTGATACAAGCATTAACTTGTACCACCTTCATAATTTTCCTCCCCCTTATATTCTAATTTATATAATCAAAACTTATTGTTTAATAAACTTCGCTCTTAGGTTTTGTTCTCCATCCGTTAATAAAAGGAGGTAGGCACCTTCTGGATAATCTTTCACTTCTATCATTAATTCGTTACTACCACCAAAAGCCTCATACTGACCTTGTGTCATTAATTCACCTACAATATCATAAATGAACCAGTTTATTTGATTGGATTCTGCTGCGGCAAAAGCTACTTGCAATTGTTCTTTTACTGGAATAGGCGAGAGAGACGATAACTGTAACGGAATCGCTACTCGACTAATCGCTACTACTTGTGAGACGACTTGCGTTACACCATTAGCTTCAGTTTCTAAGAGTCGATAGTATAAGACGCCCCTTAGATCATCTTTATCAAAATGTGCATAACTGTTAATAGCATTATTATCCCCTTTCGCTAATACTTGAGCAATTGGATTAAAGTTAATACCATCTTCTGAGCGTTCTAAAGTGAAATAGTCTGTATCTACTTCATTAGCTGTTTCCCAACTTAGAAGGTTTCTTTCTTCTTCAGCAACACCGCTAAATGATAACAAATCTAATGATACTGTTTCACACTCTACTACATTAGTGAAGCTTTGTGTACAAACAGGCCCATCTGTTAGTATAAGAGTAAAATCATAAGCTGTTGAGGTTGCATAAGGACCAACAGTAATATTATTGCTGAAAGAGTAAGTTTCAGATGTATTATTGTCTATCAATTGATAGTCAGCTGGACCCGTTATGATGATATTGTAGGTATTCTCATCATCGCTACATTCTTCGAAAAATTGTACCTCCGATAATCCTGAACAAGGATCTTCCCCATCTAAAGGAATAATTTCAATATTGAATGGAGGCTCAAAAGAGTTGATTCCAAATAAGGCTCCAAATTGTGATTCCAATACAAATACGTACTCGCTTCCATCATTTTCATAATACCAAAGACCTGAAGAATCATCCAAACCTGTTGCTACGACACTTCCTGTTGCTGTTGTCGCATCAGAAAAAACCAATTTATAGACCGTTCCAACATTCGCTGGATCACCAGTATCATTAGTCGCATAGTATATAGTATTTTGGCCATCTACCCATGAAATACCATCCGCATCAATGATATCTAAACCAGATACATTTACTTCTTCTAAAGTACCAGGCATGCCATTGCTGATCGGCAAGTACCACATTTTGTTTCCTTGGGAAACATAAAATGCTCCATCATTATTATAAATTGTTCCTCCAATACCACTAATATTAGGATCCCAGTCAGAGCTAGTAAACCAACTTTCATTGACTGTTCCTGTACTTGGATCTACTTCCATGATACGAGGGCTTCCAAAATCAGTAACATAATATTTTCCATCTACAATAGAAACAGTGTGACCTATAGCGCCGGCTGGTAAATCCCATTCTCCTGTCTTTGTACCACTGGCAATATCATACTCTACCAATTTGCTTGGACCAGGTGCACCACCTGTAAAATCAGCATTATCCAAAATGCTCAATAATACGGTACCATCGCTTTTTAAGCCCCAAGCTTGGGTATAACCCTCTTCGGCTTCTGCAAATAATTCAGCAGTAGGGTCTTCTTGTGTTAAATCGAAAGACATAACTGTTCCGTTTCCTAACCCACTCACATAGGCCGTGTTGTTAACAATCGTGATGTCTTCTGGGAAGAAGCCCTCTATATCAGTTGTTAAATTGGACGGTGTATCACAACCGAAGTCAACAGAAATCGTTTGTCCCAGTTCGGTCAGGTCTGTTCCTCCTGCAAGCTCCAATACAAATCCACCATTAGGAAGTGTAATAGGTAAAGAAACACCAAAACCAAAAAGATCTGCAAGAGGCAGTTCATATCCTGCTGGTAGAGCTGTAACAGTGGCTCCTGCCGTCAATCCAGGCGAACCACCCGAGATACTCAGGTTTGGCAATTCTTGGTCCATTGCAAAATAATATCTGTCAAAACGACCTTCAGGAAGTAATAGGTCAGCAGCATCTGAGTTATTGAATAAGGTCATCGTAAGACCACAGTTATTCACATCTATATCATAGAAATTAATGAACTGTGGAAATTCAACATCGTCAGAAATACCTACTGGACCAGCAGCACCATAAAATGTTTGCTGACCGCCTGTAAGCGTCGCATCTTCAAACGAGTTGTAAACAGAGACTGTATTGTCTGATGAACTTTCTAACTCTATTATATCAATATTGAAAGGAGGATCGTAAGAATTAAGTCCAAACAACCCACCAAACTGTGATTCTAGCACAAAGATATATTCTTTACCTCCAGACCTGTAAAACCAAAGTCCTGAAGAATCATTAAAATTAGAAGCAATAACACTTCCTGTAGCTGTAGTAACATCTGAGAACACAACTTTTGAAGCAGTACCAACATTTTCAGGATCACCTGTATCATTAGTTGCAAAGTAAAGTATGTTCTTCGTATCATCCCAAGAAATACCATCTGCATCTATGATATCGAGTCCATCTACAGTTACTTCTTGCATTGTTCCAGATGTGCCATCACTAATAGGTAAGTACCATAATTTATTTCCTTGGGAAACATAAAAACCACCAGCGTTATCATATATCGTACCGCCTATTCCACTAATAGAAGGATCCCAATCTGAACTCGTGAACCAACTTTCATTGACAGTGCCGCTACTTGGATCTACTTCTATGATACGAGGGCTTGCAAAATCTGTTACATAATACTTTCCATCAACAATAGAAACAGTATGACCAATTGTGTTCGCTGGTAAATCCCATTCGGCATTTTTTGCTCCACTGGCAATATCATATTCTACCAATTTGCTTGGACCAGGTGCACCACCTGTAAAATCAGCATTATCCAAAATGCTCAATAATACGGTACCATCGCTTTTTAAGCCCCAAGCTTGAGTGTACCCCTCTTCAGCTTCTGCAAAAACTTCGGCAGTAGGATTTTCTAAGTTAAGATTAAAGCTCTTCACTGTTCCATCTCCCAAGCCACTCACATAGGCTATATTGTCAACGATGGTAATATCTTCTGGAAAGAAGCCTGCATCACTAACCGATAAGTTATTTGGTATTTGAGCATATGAATTGGCTATCATAAATAGCATGAGTAGTAAAAAAGGCATGATTTTTTTCATCACAAATAAATTTAAAATTATTAGAAAATAGGATTTAGCTTACCCCATTAAAGGAGGAAGTTTTAGATTGAAGTTGGATAAACAAGAATCAAACGATTGGTTAATTCCTAAAACTTACCATTATCATTTTTCCATTCTGCTTTTGGAGGAATGGGTGCTATAACATCCCAATGTTCTACAATCTGACCTTTATCGAGTCTGAATAAATCATAGTAAGCAGTGGGATTACCTCCTAACTTTCCTTCACTAATTGTCAAGACAAAGTTTCCTTCTCCTAAAGTTTGATGAATTTTAGTATATTCCATTGTCATACCTTGCTCTGCCATCATTTTCATAGCATTACCTAAGCCATCTAAACCATCTGGCACATTTGGGTTGTGTTGTATGTAGTTTGTAGGATTAATGTAAGTAGCAATTTTTTCCATTTGTCCCCTCATAAATACATTTTCCAATAAGTCCTTGACCACCTTTTTGTTGGCTGCTGTTTTGTCTTTATCTGTAATGTCTGTTGCTCCATCTGTTTGAGTTCTACCACTTGGATTGGGTGCTTGTACTTCGATTAAATTATCCCAGTGTTCGACGATTAAACCGTCTTCAAATCGGAAAACATCGAAGCCTATTTTAGGTCCGAAGAAATCGTATATCGTATGAGTAAATACAAAATCTCCATCTTGAAAAGCCCTCACCACATTAGCTTTAAATCCTTGTGGGGGAGCGTGTTGCATTACTTCTCCAAAGCCTGCTAATCCATCTGCAACACTTAGGTTATGTTGAATATATTTTTCAGGATTGATGTAAGAAATAGGAGCTTGATCTCCAGTATTAAAACTGTTCAGTAGAGCTACTACTTTCTCTTTGTTTGTTAAGTTCATATTTAAAAATTCATAACGTCCCATTGCCATAGTTGACTGGTCCATTGATTGCATAAATTGTTTGGATATTGATGCTTCCATAAACGGTTTTATAGAAAGATCTGAGTTTTCTTTACTGTCCCAGTAGACAACTACTATTTGTCTACCCTGTTCATTTACACCGATAATACGCTCCAAGAAACCTTTTCTTTTTCCTGTAAATTCAGTCTCTACCGCATAATTAGTCTGTGTAAACTGATTCAGGTTTGTACCTGGCTTAACATCAAAAGCCATGACTTCTACAAATTGACTGGCTTCTGCATTGAAAGGCTTGTCAATTGCATACCTTGACATTTTCATAGACGCCCCATCAATCATTTGGGCGTAATCAGCAACTGATGGGTCTTTCATAAATTTGCTCATTGAGGCGTCAGCATTTTCTACTTTTTCCCAATAAACTATGACCACATACTCTCCTTTCTCATTTACTCCACTTTGTCGTTTAATAAATCCTGGTTGTTTACTTGTAAAGTCACTCTCTACTTGTAAATCCCTTGTTTTAAAATCGCTTGGATTGACATTGGAATTAATGTTGAAAGTAGTGACTTCCATTATTGTTTTTTCCTCCATAAATGATTCATTTTTTGATAATTGATTGGAATCTTGATTGATTGTAAAATGGCTTAGTAATAAAGCTATAATTACAAGCATAATATTGGCTGCATATCTCATTGTTAAATTTTTTGAAATGATTAGTGGCCAAACAAATTTTCCGAAAAATATCGGATAATTCATTTTCAACTACTTTAGTTAATCTTAGGCGTAAAGTTAGCTTAGAAACAAAAAGCATAAATGGTAAAAACTGGACAATCAAGTGTCAAAATGGGAAAATTGAAAAAAGGAGAAATCTTATTGATAAGCTTTTCTAAAAACTTCAGGTGAGCTATCAGTATGTTTTTTAAAATATTTGAAAAAATTTGTAGTATCATCAAATCCAGCGGTGTAGGCTATTTCTTTTATAGGTTGGTTGGTACTAATAAGCAGCCTCTTTATTTGCATAATTACTATTTCATCTATGAATGTTTTAGCTGGCTTATTGACAATTGCTTGAACTATATGATTCAATTTTTTAGTAGAAAAACCCATTTCTTGAGCATAGTTCATTACTTTTTTATTATTAAAGCAATTCTGTTCCACCATTTGTTGAAAAGTTAAAAATTCTTCTAGGTATTTTCTTTTGTCAATTAGTTCTTCCTTTTTTGATTTGATACGAAATAATTTGGTAATCATTATATGCAATATACTTCTAGTGATACCAACTGAATACTCATCTTCAAATTCATACTCGAATTCCAAGTGTTTAACTAAAGCAGTAAAGCTACCAAAATCTTCCCCTCCTGCTTTTAGTTCAATCTTAGGAAAACTCAATAATTCATTAAATAACTGTAAGGATTTTAAAGCTTCTAATCTATTCAGATGACGGACAATAAACTCTTCCGTAAAAATCAATAAATAACCCTTTACATTAGGGCTTTTGAAAAAGCTATGTATTTGATCTTTTCTTACTAAGAGAATCGTACCTTTTTGGTATTTATAATCTGTAAAATCAATCGTATGATAGCCTTCTCCATCTACTACAAAAAATATAATGTAGAAATTTACGATGTGGTTATTGAAGAGATCGTGATCTAACTCTCTTTTTAACAGTTCCTCAATTCTAACAATCTCAAAGTAAGATTTAGGATTATTTTTATTATTAAATTTTATGTATTTGATTGTTTCTTTCATTTATCACTTTAGAGTATATGTGATAAAGATAGGTTAATAATAAAAGTCAGAAATGGTAAAAATCATCCTATTAACTGTCAAAATGGGAAAAAATAAAGATTAACTTTGTATTTCGTTTTAGTGAGTGATTTATACAAAATCAGGAAGCAACAAGAAAATAAAAGAAGTGTTTTTTAGAATTTTTGTTTTTCAATTTCATTTTTTCCTATAGGCCTTTGAGGTTATACTTTAATTCGGTTATCTCTAGCTCTAACCAATTCCAATTAATATCCTCTAATTTCCATGTAACATTTAGTTTTGTAGGAACTATAATCCCATTGATGACTTTATTTTCAAGTACTTCTGCTATCCACTCATATTTTTGAGCATCATCATCAGTGTCTTTGTATCTCATTGTACTAAACTTTGTAAAGCTGCCATTTTTATCAAAATAAAAAACTCCTGAACCTATTGTTTCTTTATATTTCAATGTTGCCCTTGCACTTTGTTCATCAATATATTCCCACTTAATAAATGTGCTTAAAGCTGCTGAAGGAAACCATACTATTTCCGCTAAGTATCGCTGTAAGGCGGCCTCGTTAATTTTATTATTATCCTGTACATCAACTACTGTAATGATTGATAATATTTTCATTAGCATTTCACCTTTCCCATCTTCAAATTTATCTCTTCCCTGAATTGAAAAAAACGGATTCATATGCAAATCAACTGACCAATTGAAAGCAGGTGGATTTATTGTAAAATATTGCTCGGCACTTGCCTGAATCCATTCTTTTTGTTCTGGCTTCAATTTCATTTTAACTTCCTGCTTCAAATAGACATTGGCTATTGGTGGTTGTTTATTTACTCCACTATGTGTCAGCCATTTTTGGACAGGACTTGGCAAGGCATCAAATCTTTGCTGATTAAATAACTCTTTATCTACATTACATTTTGATAATATCGTTTCTCTTTCCTCCTTTATTTTTTGAGTAAAACTGAAATATGACCATCCTACAATACAGACTAAAAGGATTATTATATTAGGCAGAGATCCAAATTTAGCGTCTTGCCAAAATAAGAAAATCAAAGATTGAGATACTATTATAGCTACTATACCAACCGACCACCAATAAACATTGTTCCTAATTAATAAAAATAACGTCAATCCAAACAATACAAATCCTATCAGCCATAAAATCCCAAAAGATCTTGAAATTGGCTGTGATAAGGCTTCTATATCACTTATCTGAAACGCCTTAAAAAATCCTAAGAGGTGAATTATTCCGTGTAAACCAATTAATATCAAAAAGGCTATTCTCATGCTTTTGTGTTTACTTTTTCATAAAGTTATCATAAATATATAAAACATAATAATAAATGAAGATTTTTCATTAATCATTTCAATCTGTGTTATGAATTAGGAGTTTTTCAAAGTTATATTTGTTAATCTATTTCAATTTTTATCAGTTCATTCTTCCTATCCGACCTACGAGCACCTCGCCTAAAGGAGGACAGGCTTAGGGATGGAAGTGGTATGTGGCGTTGGGAGGTAGCTAATGGAGCTTAGGTAGACGCAGGCTGGCCCGAAGGGCAGACAAGTATGCCTTAGCGAAATAGCTGCCGAGTAGCCACATAAGAACGGACAGCCCGACCCTTCCTAATATTTTCATGCGAGGGCGGACACATAGTATTTTCATGCGAGGGCGGACACATAGGTACCGCCCCTACTGGCGCATGAAAATATTAGGAAGGGGAAGCCCCAAATTAGTTAAGTAGTTATTAGTTGATTAGTCTATTAGGATAAATTTACCATTCAACTGATATACTAACTAAACAGTAAACTAATACACTAATCCACCACTTTTTCCTTATATTTGTTTAATCAAATTTTTGAAAACATGAGAATAATTATTTGTTTTTTGGGGATACTTTTAATGGGGCATATCGCTTTTGCCCAAGAGGATATTGATATGCTACCACCTGCGGATACTGATGCGCCTGATTCGGAAGTACAGATATTAGAAGCGCCAGCTGAATCTAAAGAAATGGAAGAAATGCCTCCTCCTCCCCCACCCCCTATGCCTAAACCGCCAAAGGATGTGCCACCACCAATTCCGCCTAAGCCAAAGGAAGTAGAGTCGCATCCCGCACCTAAATCTAATATAGATGAAGGAGAAAAAGTATTTGTGATTGTAGAAGAAATGCCTGAATTTCCTGGTGGGGAAAAGGAAATGATGAAGTTTATTTACAGCAAAATTAAATATCCTAATGAAGCTAGGCAAAATGGTATTAAAGGACTCGTTGTGGTAGATATTATTATTGACCAGGAAGGTAATATCACTGAGCCAAAAATTTTGCGTGATCCAGGAGGTGGATTAGGAGAAGAAGCCTTAAGAGTCGTTAAATTAATGCCGAAATGGACGCCAGGCAAGCAGCGTGGAAAAGTTGTAAAAGTGAAGAAAAGTATTGTTGTGAGATTTAAACTACCTTAAGTTTGAGGTATATCATTACGACCTTATTTTTAGTTCTTGCTTTAATGTTCAATGGCTGTGATCTTATAGACCAAATGCCATCTACTCAAACACCATCAGCTTTTTGTAAAAATCAGCCTTGTGTGGATATGGGGAATTGGGTACTGATTCAGCCTAGCTCAACAGTATTGGTTTATTTATTGGCGGCCTTGACTTTATGGGTGGCTTATCATTTTTATCAAACAAATAATGGAGAACGCTCTCGCTATTGGTGGGGCGTTTCTCTTTTTTTAGGAGGTATTGGCGCCTTTTTAGCTGGTACGAGTTATCAGGCTTTTGGTTATGAAATCAAGTGCGCTGATCGAGCGATCTGTAATTGGACGAGTGCTTGGGAAATTGCGTATAATGTAGCAACTGTATGGGGCGCCAATGCCTTATTGATGGCAGTTACTTATGCTTTATTAGGCGATAAATGGCGAAAGCCTGCGGCTATTTATGCTATCGTGAATAGTTTGACTTATATGATGGCAACGATCTTGGGTTTGCTTTGCTTGGATAAAAATTGGCTTTGTTTTGAAACGATGATCTTATTTACAACACCTGCCTATTTATTGATTTTGGGAATTAATATCGGACAATATCTTAAAAGGCCCTCTACTTTATTAAAAGCTTATTTAGGTGCTTGGGGCATCCTATTATTTTGTATGCTATCTTATGGTTTCTATCAAGCAAAAGGATATACTGCTATATTATGGAAGCAAGGCTGGTGGTTTTCAGAGAATGATGTTCTCCACCTAATTATGCTCTTTTGGATGATCTACGTTTGGCAAGTGTTGAGTAAGTATATTTTTGATTTTAAGCCTGATTCTTAAATGGCGAACGACCTTGATGTAAGGCCATTGCTCTTCTGGAATAACGCAAGCCAAAAAATAATACAACAAATGCTAAGAAGGTTAAGCCTGGCCAATTCTCTTGCATGAGGAAAAAATCATAAGCTCCATGTAAGAGAATGGCGGCTAATAAGCCAACTAACATAATGGGCAATTTATAATTGGGAGCAAATTTGGCTAATCCCATATAGTAGCCCATCAATACGCCAAAGGCAGCATGAGCTGGTACTGCCGTTAACATCCGCCCAATGACGGTTTCCCAATCTTGGTATTGGAGGGTATAAACGACATTCTCAAAAGTGGCAAAGCCCATACCGATCATCACCGCATAGACAATCCCATCATAAGGCTCATTGAATACTTTGCGGGGATAAATGGCAAATCGCAAGAATAACCATTTAGCTAATTCTTCGGTCAAAGCCACTACCCCGAAAGCAAAAATCAAAGTTTCTACCCAATTGCCTGAGCTATCACTCAAGCCTAATTGATCGCCAATATAACTGCCCAAATAAGCAGGCGCTACACTCGCAATTCCTAATAAAAAACTGATGAATAACCAGCTAAATGGTTCTTTTTCGTAATAGTCTTCTCTATAGACATAATACATAATACCCAAAGCAGGTAAAACCGAACAAACTAACATTAGCCACATCATCACTCCTCTATTTTAATTCTTTCTAAGTTGTATGCATACTCACACTGCTGTCTGTACTCACTGCATTAATCGCACGATCTAAGTCTTCTATCAAATCCTCTTTATCTTCTACCCCTACACTCAGACGAATCAATGAGTCTAATACGCCTGTTTTACGTCTTTCCTCTAATGGAATAGAAGCATGAGTCATAGTCGCAGGATGCCCAATCAATGATTCCACTCCTCCTAATGATTCTGCTAAGGAGAATAATTTTGTGTGCTTCATTAAAGCCACTGCTGCCTCTAAGTTATCATCCTTCAAAGAGAAAGATACCATACCACCAAAGTCTCGCATCTGCGCTTTCGCTACTTCATGATTCGGATGCGACTCAAAACCAGGCCAATACACCTCTCCTACCTTTGAGTGATCTTTTAAGAAATGAGCAATCGCCGCTCCATTCTCACAATGCTGCTTTATTCTCAAATGCAAAGTCTTAATGCCTCGCAAAATCAAGAAACAATCCATAGGTCCTGGTACACCGCCAGTCGCATTCTGATGATAATGCAATTGTGCATTCAGTTCTTCATCATTCACCACCACTGCTCCCAATACAGAATCTGAATGACCTCCTAAGTATTTGGTGGCTGAGTGCAGCACCATATCAGCGCCTAAGTCCAATGGATTTTGTAAATAAGGCGAAGCAAAAGTATTATCTACACAAAGCCTCGTTTGCTCTTGCATACCTGCAATATGCGCCATTGCTTTAATATCCACAATATTCAACATCGGATTAGTAGGAGTCTCCACCCAGATCAATTTTGTATTGGCATTCACTTTTTCAGCCACTAACTGCGGATCACGCATATCCACAAAATGAAATTTAATCCCAAATCGACCAAAAGTATTCACCATCAATCGGTAAGTCCCCCCATACAAATCATTACTCGCAATCACCTCATCACCAGGTGAAAGCAGCTTCATGACTGCATCCGTAGCCGCCATTCCACTAGCAAAACAACAAGCATGACTACCATTTTCAAGTGCTGCTAAGCTGTTTTGTAAAGCATTACGAGTGGGGTTTTGTGTACGCGCATACTCATAACCATCATGATCTCCAGGTGCTCGCTGCACATAAGTAGAGGTCTGATAAATAGGCGTCATGATCGCCCCTGTAGTTGGATCTGGCTCTACGCCAGCATGTATTGCTTTCGTTCCAAATTTCATAATTCATTATTTTAGTGTCGTAAATTTACACAAAAAGCCCGAACTTGCCTTTTTTCCACACGACTATTTCTATATAATACTCAAAGGGCTTGCCAAGTTTGGCTTAACTGAATATCTGCTAAATGAATAATGATTATCGGGAATAGCATTCCTGTACAGACAAGGCATGCCTTGTCTCAACGATGAAACGAATTTGGGGCTTTCTCTTTCTAATTTTTCACGATCTTCGAGAGGGCGCACACATAGGTGCGCCCCTACTGAATAATTGGCAAACTGGATATCTGCTAAATGAATGATGATTATCGAGAGGGCGCACACATAGGTGCGCCCCTACAAATATATATCATCAAATGGGCGCAACTAACAAATTAACCAATATACGAATCAACTATTTCACTAATTTGGGGCTTCCCCTTCGGGTCGGGCTGTCCGCTCTTATGTGGCTATGCTGCTCCTACTCTGCTAAGTGCTGCTTGTCTGCCTTTCAGGCCAGCCATCACATCACTAAGCGCCGTAAGTCGCATCATTGACGCCACATACCGCTTCCATCCCTAAGCCGGTTCTTTAAGTAGGTTAGTAATTAGTAGTAGGTATGTTAGTAATTGGTAGTAAGTAGGTTAGTAATTAGTAGAATGTGCCGAAGGTACAAGTCAAACTTATAGCTCTGTATTTTAATGCAGGGTTAGAATATACGAATATTTAATTAGTGCCGTTAGGTACTTACCTAAACAGCCATAGAAAAATAAGCAAGCCTATTATTTATACCCTTATCTTACACCTAATAAAAACACCAAATTGAAGAAAATCTTTTTGATAATATCCATCTTGATTTTGCTAGTCAATTGCAAAGATCAAAATTCTCCCCAAAAAGCCATTAAAGCAGCTTAGTAGCATCCCATAATTTACTTCAGTATATACCTTATAAAAAAATCACATTTCGAATGTTTTGTTTTTTTCGTTTTTTTCGTTTATATTAATCAGCAAATAATCAATATATTTAGCGATGAAGCATTTAGAAAACTTAACCAAACCTTCCAAGCAAGAGCAGAGAGTTGCTATGGAGTCTTATAGTACCTTAGAAGAGGTGCTTAAAAGGCTGAATACCGATAATCTCGAAATTGAAATAAAGGAAACTCAAGATAAAATCCAGATTCCATTGAATACCTTAAAGCTGCTTGCTGAGATATTACGAGTAACAAGTCAGGGCAAACCAATTTCAATAGTACCAATTGCAATGGAAATGACAACTCAAGCAGCAGCTGATTTGCTTGGATGTTCCCGTCCACATTTAGTAAAACTTTTGGAAAATGGAGAAATCGAATATACGAAAATTGGAAAGCATAGAAGAGTGAAATTTGAAGATGTAATGGCATTCAAGCAAAGAACGAAAAAGCAAAGAGAAGAATTGCTGATCAAAATTATGAACGCTGACGAAGAAGCTGGATTGTATGATACATAGTGTTCGATTCACATCCGTTCTGGATACAAATGTAATATTGCCAATTGAAATCAGAGACTTGTTATTCTGGTTCGCTCACGATGACTTGTATACTCCGAAATGGAGCAAACATATATTTGATGAATGGGAAGATGTTATGAGGAGAAAAAATGTGAGTGAGGTGGAAATCAAAAAACGAATTGGATGGGCAAATTTAGCCTTTCCAGATGCAATGGTAGAAAACTATGAAATTTTGATTGATGGATTGAAGCTCCCAGATCCTAAAGACAGACATGTGTTAGCAGCTGCAATAAAAATAAATGCGAATATTATCGTAACAAACAACTTGAAAGACTTCCCTAAAAAATATCTGTCTACATTTGGTTTATCTGCAAAGAATGCAAATGATTTTCTAACTGATATAATTGATTTAAATCCGGAAGTAGCGATTAATTCATTCAGGAAACTGGTTTTAAATAGAAGGAATCTTGACTTAGATGAATTTCAAGTTCTTGCATGTTTTAGACGAAATGGCCTAAATGATACTGCCAATTATCTACATGCATTACTATAGTATAAAGGCCAGAATAAACGCAAGATTGAGCAGGCACAAGTGAAAAACATTTGCGCTATAAGATCAATATAAATAATGCTGCGAATTAGAAAAACATGAGCCATTCAAATATAGTAAATGATAAAATAATAAGAGTATCAGATATTTTGGAGCAAATAGATCAGCTTAACAAAATGATAAAAATCCATCAGGATAATTCTGATTCTTCAATGCTGGAACAATATCAATACATGAAAGAGGAATTCTTAAAAGAATTAAATTCTATTCTGAGTGATTTTGAACTATCCATTAAGGCTGCTTGAAGCATACCTTATGTGCACAATCAAGCACTACCCTGTTCCTGATTAAGCTGAAATGAAATATCTTGCTGATCAACCATTATCTTTACCAATCAGTTTTTACTTTAAAAAAAATAGTGTAGATTAGGAGCATTAAATTCAAACACATGGTTGATTATAGAAAACACATTTCAATTGATCCCAATATTAGATTTGGGAAGCCCTGCGTCAATGGCACTAGAATATCAGTATATGATGTATTAAGCTGGTTAGCTAGCGGAATGACAATAGAACAAATAATTGAAGATTTCCCTGAATTATCCGTTATTCAAATTCAGGCTTGTTTAGCTTATGCTGCTGATCGTGAACATAAAATAAAAGTAGCGTAATGAAGTTATTATTTGATCAGAATATATCTTTTCGAGTAGTAAGACAAGTATCAGAAATCTATCCTGAATCCCAACAAGTGAATAGATTGGGACTTAAAAATGCTACAGATATTAAGATATGGAATTATGCAAAACAAAATAATTTTTCCATTGTAACATTTGATGCAGACTATTATGATATTGCTAGCCTAAGAGGTCATCCGCCTAAAATAATTTGGTTAAGAATTGGAAATACATCGACAGAAAACATAGCAAAATTGCTTATTGAAAAATACGATACAATCAATGACTTCATAGAAAATCCTAACAATAAGGATATAGCCTGTTTAGAAATAGAATAAATATATCTTAACCTACTAACAGCAAGCAATCCCTCCTCTGATAGCAAAGCAGTCTAAAATCTCCTGCAAAAAGACTAATTACTAAATACCTACTACCAACGTACTAAAAAAATTACTAACTTACCCACGACTAATTACTAACATACCTACTACTAACAATACTAATAAAATGAAAAAACGAGTAACAGGCATAGGTGGCATCTTCTTTAAAGCTCAGGAGCAAGCCCAATCTAAAGAATGGTATGCTAAGCATTTAGGCATAGCAAGTGAAAGCTGGGGTTCTTTATTCAAATGGCGAGATCATGCCGAGCCAGAAAAAGAATGCACCACCACTTGGACCATATTCCCAAAAGATACCGATAATTTCCTGCCAGGCAAACAAGACTTCATGGTTAATTATAGAGTGGAGAACTTGGTGGACTTATTAAAAGCACTGAAAGAAGAAGGCGTAGAGATCGTAGGCGAAATGCAAGAATTTGAATATGGCAAATTTGCTTGGATCATGGACCCTGATGGAAATAAAATCGAACTTTGGGAACCGATAGATGCGCCTTTCTTATAAAAATAAATTTATGAAAACTTATATTTCCCTTCTCCGAGGCATTAATGTCAGCGGACATAAGAAAATCAAAATGGCTGACCTAAGAGCGCATTATGAAGGCTTGGGTTTTCAAGCTGTAAAGAGCTATATCCAGAGCGGAAATTTAGCCTTTCAAACGAAGGAAAAAGCTCCACTCAAAATAGCTGCACGCATTAAAGAAATGATCCAAAAGGAATATGGTTTTGAAGTATCCGTTTTGGTCTTTGATAATAATTACTTAGTCAATGCCATCGAAAAAAATCCTTATGTAAAGGGAGACGAAGAAAATATCAAACCTTATTATCTAACTTTTTTAGCAACAACTCCTGCCCCTGAATTAGTAGAAGCCATAGCCGACTTCCAACATAATAACGATCTTTTTCAAATCATTGACACCAATATTTATGTCTATAGCCCCGATGGCTATAGTCGTACAAAACTGACCAACCAATTCTTTGAGCGCAAACTGAAGGTAGCTGCCACTACTCGTAATTGGAGATCGGTTTTAAAGTTAAGAGAAATGATTAATGATTGATAATTAGCTTTTCAGCGGCTAATCCATTTACTGCTATGAAATACATGCCTGCTTGAAGATCGCTGAGCGAGATTTTATTAGAGACACTTGATTTTACTAATTGTGATTGCAAATTGAATATCTCTACTTTATTAATCGCCTCTGTGGATTGTATGAGTATCTGATCAGATGCAGGATTAGGAGATATGCGTATCTTATGCTGAACGGACGCTATCGCAACTGGAGGCTCTGGCTCTATAGTGGGGGCTAATAGTAAAGCTTCATGAATATTTAATCTTCCTGCACCATGATAATTATCAAAACCAGGTACATCTTCCTCTTCTCTACCTACTTCATCATCAGCAGAATCTCTCAGCACTTCTCTAATCTGCTCAACCGTAAGATCTGGATTTACACTTAATATTAAAGCAGCAGCGCCTGAAACAACCCCTGTTGCTTGGGCAGTACCTGCTCTCCACGCCCAAAAATTTTCTAGGTTGTCATACCTTGTACTATACATCCAATGACCAGGCGCTACTAAATCTATGTGGCTACCATAATTTGAGCCCCAACCAATAGTTGTTTCGGGTGTTATTCTCTTATCATCGCAGTCTGTTGCGCCTACTGCTATTGTTTCATCAAAAGCAGCTGGATAGCGTAGAGTTTCACCATTACCATTTCCTATTGAAGCAATCATAACTACCCCTTCAGCATAGGCATATTCTATCGCTTCTTGCATAGTAACATTTGGACTAATACCACTCAAAGAAATATTAATTATATCAGCTCCATTATCTATTGCATAATATAGTCCATCCGCAAAATCGACCCAATCAATTAAGCCATTTTCATCTAACACCTTAACTGGCATAATTTGACATTGCCAATCTACTCCTGCCAATCCGAAATCATTATTTCCTGTCATAGCTGCTAAACCAGTTACATTGGTGCCTTGACTATTATCATCTATTGGCTCATCATCATCATTGACAAAATCATAGCCTTGTACTATTCTTCCTGCGAATTCCTCATGTGCTAAAGCTAGTCCACTATCTAAAAAAGCAATGGTAATATCAGGGCTTCCCGTACTTATATCCCATGCCTCAAAAAGGCTAACATCTGCCCCTTCTACACAAGGTGGGGTTGGAAAATCATCTAAGTAAAAACTAGCATCATTTTCTATCCACCATTGCCAAAAGCCATAGTCATTTGGAATGATAGAAGATACTGAAGAACTTGTAGAATAAACAGTATCACCATAACCTATATAATTCAACTCTGCGTATTCTACTATATCAGAATAGCCTAATTCTTCTATGAGTTGCAGCTCATTTATTTTTTCATCAAACTTAAGTACTACTAAATTATCCGTATTGGGGCGATTTTTACTTTGCTTAATCGGCTGACTCCTTCCGATTTTCTGAACTTGATAGTTGCCTAATTCTCGGCAGATTTGATCTAAGGATGGAATCCCTATTTGATGCCCATCTGTAGTAATACTTTTATATTTTGAGTCTTTTAATTTCAAGATCACTTCTCCTTTCACATACTCACCCATATCTTGAGCATTCATCAGACTATAACTTATAAAAAGTAGGGATAGAATAATAATTAGGTTTTTCATAATGGTTTTTTTGGGGTAATCTAATCTTTTGCACCTAAACTGCTTTTCAAATATGATTAATAAAGATAATAAAAAACTTAAATACAATCAACATTTCGATACATTTAGTTGCGCAAGGGATAAGAGTGGTATATGGCGTCATGAAGTAGCTTACGTAGAGACGCATGCAATGCGTCTCTACAATGGACGCAGGCTGGCCTAAAAGACAGACAAGTACAGCTTAGTGGAGTAGCTGCTGAATAGCCGCATAAGAACGGATAGCCCGACCCTTTCTAATTTTTCATTCGTGGGCGCACACATAGGTAGCGCCCCTACGGTCGAATAAAAAATTAAGGGATGCGCCAAAAAATTATTTTATTTTAGAAGAAAAGTATTATCTCACCAAAGTAACATTCCCTTTTCGATTCACCACTGAGCCATCTGTTCGTATGATATTCGCAAAATAGACGTAAACGCCTAAAAGGGCGCCTTCTCCTTTTACGCTACCATCCCATCCTTGATTAATATCAGTAGTCGCAAAAATTTGTTGCCCCCATCGGTTGTAAATGTATAGCTCAAAACTATCAATTCCGTCTGTTGTAAGGATTTTGAATTGGTCATTGATACCATCATTATTGGGAGAGAATGCATTTGGAAAAACGATATCATTTTCTAAACAGTTAGAATCGGCCGTAAAAATGCATTCACAAATAGTCGCATCATAACTATCTGTTGTACTACAATCATTATCATCACAAACGGGCTCTGGGATTACTTCATTAATACAATCACAAGTCAAGCTATCATAACTATCCACTGTGCTACAATCACCGTCATCACAATCGGGAGGAGTGATTGGAGTGTAAACACATTCGCATAGAGCTTCGTCATAGCTATCTTCTGTGCTACAATCACCGTCAT
>JAHDDN010000052.1 GCA_020629335.1 Chitinophagales bacterium
GTTCAGAACTGGCTTAGGGATGGAAGTGGTATGTGGCGTGATGAAGCAGCTTACGGCGCTTAGTGATGCGATGGCTGGCCCGCAGGGCAGACAAGCAGCACTTAGCAGAGTAGCTGCTGAATAGCCGCATAAGAACGGACAGCCCGACTGCTGCGCTTCGCTTGCAATGCGTAATGCATAATGATGAATGATGAATTTTTGCTCATGCTGCGCACTTGCTTTTCGAGCGCAGCAGGAAGCCCCAAATTAGTTGAATAGTGTATTAGTTAATTAGTATATTAGAATAGCTATGAAAAAACAATAACTACTTACTAATACACTAATTAACTATTTACTATTTAACCAGTATACCAATTAACCATTTACTAATACACTATTTAACCAGTATACCAATTAACCATTTAACCAATACACCACATTAACGTGTTTCTGTCTCTGTTTTTTCAGTAGTGTCTCGATTTTTGACGTATTTGTCAAACCAGTTTAGTTGTTCCCATAGGACGTGCTCGATGGATTCTTTGGCTCGGTATCCGTGATCTTCAAATGGTAGTAAGACTAATCGGGCAGTACCGCCTGAACCTCTTACTGCTTCGTAAAATACTTCTGACTGGAAGGTAAGGGTACCTGGGTTAGAATCATCATCTCCGTGAATGATCAAAATCGGTTCATTGACTTTGTCTGCAAAGAAGGTTGGCGAGCAATCGATATAGGATTTGGTTGCTTCAAAAAGGGAGCGACGTTCTCCTTGGAATCCGTATGGTTGATTGGTTTTGTTGTATGAACCGCTTCGGGCAATACCTGCACAGAAGAGATCTGTATGCGCCAATAAATTGGCTACCATCAAGCCTCCGTGACTGTGACCGATTACACCAATTCGATCTGGATCAGCGATGCCCATATCGACTGCTTTTTTAACGGCTGCTTCTGCATCCGCTACTAATTGTGGGACAAAGGTATCGTATACTGTTTCAGGATCACCGATCATTGGCATGGCAGTATTGTCTAATACGGCATAGCCTCGCATTAAAAAGTATTTGTGAGAAGCTCCATAAATACGCATAAATCGATTGGAAGATCCTCTTACTTGCCCAGCAGTTTTGGCACCGCCGTATTCTAATGGATACGCGTAAACGACAGTAGGTACTTTAGTTCCTTTTTTATAGCCTGGTGGCAAAAGTAGTTGGAAACTTAATTCAACACCATCGTCTCTTTTGTAGCGGATAATTTCGTTTTCTATATCTCGTAATTCTGGGCTTGGGTCTTCAAATTTTGTAATCGGACTTTTGCTAAATGCTCTGCTACTTTCTCCTTCTTCAGCTTCAATAGATTCTCCCAATTTTGCCAAATAAAAGTTAGGCACTGTCTTAGTCGATTCAGAACTCATGATGAAGGTATTAGGTTCTTCCCCGAAGCCAACGAAGTATTCATATTTATCTTTATCACAACGAAATATTCTTTCGATTTCTCCTGTTTCAATATTTCGTTTATCAACAAATGGACGATCACCGTCTTTGCTACCTCCACGCCCTCGGAAGTACATAGAACCATCATCTACTTTGATGACATATTTGCCATTATCTAAATAGGTGAAAATTGGGTAGCCTGGATCATTATAGCGATCACTTTCATCTAAGTCAAACCATAATTTGGAAGTACCTTTGTCAACATCCAATAGCCAAACATAGCGCCATCTTTTCATGCGTTCCCTTTGATATACCATGAGCATGCCGTCTGATTCGCCCCACATAGTGGATTGTATACGGTGTTCTGCTTTGAATATTTCTTCTGCTTCGCCATTAAAGGGAGCTTCCCATCGCATTAATTTGTCTCTGAAGTCTACTTCTGCCATTGGATCACCACCATCTAATGCTTCTCTCCAAACCAAACTATGTGGAGCTGTTGGCTGCCAGGATACAGATCGAGGGCCAGTAATTACTCCACGTACAGGAACTTCATTAGCAGTTGGGTGATTGAAAATTGTTTTGACTAACTTTCCATTGATATCCCATACTTCAATATCATTGGCAAATCGCCACCATGCTACTTCATGTGACCACGGTTGTTTCATTCTTTCTACTAGTAGATAATTTCCATCAGGCGAAATACCTGCATACATATATGCGGCAGATGGACCGACTACTTTTGATTCTTTTGTTTTAGTATCATAGATTACTAATTCACATTGTGTGTAGTAAGTGAAGAGTTCATCGTCATGAGCGGTCTCTAATAGGTTTCTTGCTTCATAGGTTGATCTTGCAGTTGCCCCTGAATCTTCTAAAATCTTGGGTCCATTTGGTAAGGCACTTTTGGTAGGAGGAGCCCCACGATCACTAATTTTTCTCACCAAAATTTTCTCTTGATCTGGAAGCCATTTTACTGCTTGATCCATGATTGGATTCAAGATCATGTCTGGGACTTTTTCTACACGACCACTAATATCACCCATCCACAATTCGACCCGATCTTCAAATCCGACTGATAAAGCAAATCGTTGACCATCTACGGTCCAATTGGTGGAGAGTACTTCGGCATCACTTGGAATATTCAGTGGTACCGTTTTGCCATCTTTAATGGTGAGTATTCTTGGAGAAGTACCGCCATGTCTGCCGTGATAATAATTATTTTTGGGATTGACACGTATCCCTGCCAGTTTGAGCATAGGGCCCGCCAACTCTGACAGATTTGGATAGTAAATAGGATCTGTCAGTACCATATGTGTCTTAGTTGGAGAGGTAGAAGTTCTCGGTAATTGAGGGGCGTAGAGAATTTTGAGGATGTCTTCTTCAGGAGATTGCCAGACATTGGCATTATCTTCCGTACTTGCATCTTGTGCATTGATAGTTTGATTGCTTAGCAAGCAGATGCAGCTAAGCAGTAGCAATGTGTAAAAAGGTTTTTTCATATTGATTATTTTAGGACCAATAGGGATTTGAGTATTGAACATGTTTAAAATTTTCTATTAAAGCTGAAAACTTTAAATGAGTTCTGAAATAACAAATATAAGATACAAGAAATAAGATTCTGCATCTTTTATGTTAAAAAACCTTATTAAGTGTTGGCAAATCAATACGATCCAAATCCCATGGTCTGGCGACCCTATTTAATTGCTGCTCTTCGATGTCTTTTTTTTAATTATTCTATTTCTGGTGTGTAGTTGAATAATTCGTTTATTCTCTTTTTTTACTAGTTCATTTTTGCGATGCCCCCATATTTTTGCTCTGGCAATTTTACCACTATTTGCTAAATCAACGATGGGGGCTGGATAATCGGAATTGATGTTATTAAAGGCTTTGTCGAGAGGAGTCATTGTCCATGGTTCGTGGATGAATGCAAGGGGTACATTTCTTAATTCTGGGATCCATTGCTTAATGAAAATACCATCTGGATCGTGATCTTTAGATTGTTTGACAGGATTATACATTCTAATGGTGTTGATACCTGTTGTACCAGCTTGCATCTGGAATTGCGGATAATGGATGCCTGGTTCATAGTCTAAAAATAGTCTGGCTAAATGATAGACGCCTTTTTTCCAATCGCAATCAAAGTGATGGCAAAATACAGATACGAGCATGGCCCTCATCCGAAAATTAATCCAGCCTGTTTCTTTTAAGCAGCGCATACAGGCATCGACGAGTGGGAATCCTGTTCGGCCTTCTTTCCAGGCTTGGATGTGTGCATCTTTATTGGTGAAAGGCATACTTTCGTAGCCACGATTGATACAGCGAGTTTCATAATCGCATTCTACTTCAAATTTTTGGATGAAATGACAATGCCACTTCAATCTCATTAACATATTGTTAAAGCTTCTCTTATTGATTGAATAATTAGGATGTGCTTTTACATATTGATAAGCTTGGCGAATGCTCAAGTTCCCCCAAGCTAGGTATGGTGAAATACGCCCACAGGATTTGCGACTTTGTAATGGTTTGGAAATGTGTCGGCTATAATTTTTGCCTCTATCTTTACAAAAAGATTGGAGGTAGCGCCAGCCGAATTCTGATCCTGCTTGTTGAAAAACTGTTGGGTAAACTTCTAATTTTTGTTGTAAGGATTGAGCAAGTGGAAAAGGGTGCTCAATAGTTGTATTATTATTGGGGGAAAATTGATTCTTGATTAGTGGCTTATGTATCTGTTCATACCACTGTTTATCCCAGTTTTTGCGATTACGAATGCCGCGGACTATTCCATCTCGTTGATATTCTTGCCAGTGGATGGCTTTTTTTTTGAAAAACTTTGCTACAGTTTTATCTCGTTTCCAAGTGGTAAGAATACCACTTTCTTGATGGGAAAAAACTTGCTTGATTTGGAAGGTCGTAGCCAGCCATTGGAAAACATCTATTGCCTCAGCATGGCAAATCAGCACTTGTCGGTTGTATGGCTTTAGTTGTGCATTGATTGCGTTGATAGAGTGGAAAATAAACTGTTGATGTCTTAGGGAATTATCGGGATAATTAAGTAGGGAAGGCTCGAAAATGTATAGTAGGAGATAATCTTGAGAGGCATTTTCAGCATGAAAAAGGGGGGCATGGTCTTGAAGTCGAAGATCCCTTTTTAACCAAACGATATTTAGTTCTTTTTGCATCTTGAACTTTATAACAGCAGGAGGAGAGTTTGGTTCATGGAAATAGAAATGACATATCTTGTTTAGATAGGGTATTTCATTTTTTATTTTTGGAAGCTATTTACAAGGAGATATGTCATTTCAATATCAAAGAAATTCATAGTTTATCGTTCATCATTCATAGTTCAGAACTGGCTTAGGGATGGAAGTGGTATGTGGCGTCGAGAGGGGGCTAATGTAGCTTAGGTACGCGAAGGCTGGCCCGCAGGGCAGACAAGCGGGCCTTAGCGTAATAGCCGCTGAACAGCCGCATAAGAGCGGACAGCCCGACCGAGCGCCTTCGGCGAATGCGTAATGCATAATAATGAACGATGAATGATTTTTAATGATCCAAATATTGGGAAAAGCAAAGCGAGGGAAGCCCCCAATTTTGAACAATAGTATATTAGTTAATTGGTGTATTAGTTCATTAGCAATCCTAATACACCAATTAACTATTTTACCAATCTATTTCTTCTTTTGCATCTTAGCCCATGAATCTCTTAGGGCGACAGTGCGATTGAAGACAAGTTTATCTTCTGTGGAATCTTGATCTACGATAAAGTAACCTTTGCGCATGAATTGGAATTGGTGTCCTACTTCACTTGCTTTGAGGTTAATTTCTAATTTGGCATCGGAGATTACTTGGAGCGAATCTGGATTGAGTAGCTCTAAGAAATCTTTTTCTTTATTGCCTGCTGGATCTTCATCGCTGAAGAGTCGATCATAGATGCGTACTTCCGCATTGATGGCGTGTGGTACGGATACCCAATGGATGGTCCCTTTTACTTTGATACCACTGGTATCTTCTCCGCTTTTACTATCTGGATGATAGCTACAGTGAATTTCTGTGATCTCGCCATTTTCGTCTTTGATGAAATTCTCACAAGTGATGATGTAAGCATTTTTGAGACGTACGGAACGGCCTGGGCCTAATCGGAAATACTTTTTAGGTGGTTCTTCCATGAAGTCCCCTCGTTCGATGTATAATTCTTTAGAGAATGGAATCATACGCGTGCTGCCTGTTGGATCTTCTGGATTATTGATGGCCTCTAAATCTTCCGTTTGTCTTTCTGGATAATTAGTGATGATTAATTTCACTGGATCAAGTACGGCCATGACTCTTGGCGTTGTCTTATTGAGATCTTCACGAACGTAGAATTCTAAGAGTGCCAAGTCGATGATGTTTTCTCTTCTGGCAACACCTACTTGTTGTGCAAACTTTCTAATAGACGCTGGCGTGTAACCTCTTCTTCTCATGCCTGATATCGTCGGCATACGTGGGTCATCCCATCCTGATACGTGATTCTCTTCTACCAGTTTTCGTAGCTTACGCTTACTCATGATGGTGTAGTTGAGATTCAATCGAGCGAACTCAATTTGTTGTGGACGATAGATACCTAACTCGATTAGGAACCAATCATAAAGCGGTCTGTGTACTTCAAACTCTAAGGTACAAATAGAGTGGGTGATCCCTTCGATAGAGTCGCAAATACCGTGAGCAAAATCGTAGGTTGGATAAATATTCCATTTATCTCCTGTGCGGTGATGTGGCGTTTTTAGAATACGGTACATGATTGGATCACGCATGTGCATATTAGGTGATGCCATATCAATTTTAGCACGTAATACTCTGGCGCCTTCTTCAAATTCGCCTTTGTTCATTCTTTCTAAAAGGTCAAGATTTTCTTCTACTGAACGATTTCTGTAAGGACTTTCTGTACCTGGGCGAGTCGGAACGCCTCTCATTTCTCTTAATTCTTCTACTGTAGAATCGTCTACATAGGCGCTTCCTTTTTTGATCAATTGTACCGCATAATCGTATAATTGCTGATAGTAATCAGACGCATAAAGTATATCGGCATTCCATTGGTAGCCTAACCATTGGACATCTTTCTTGATAGAATCTACGTATTCTACATCTTCCGCGACTGGGTTGGTATCGTCGAATCGTAGGTTTGTTTTGCCCCCATATTTTTTTCCTAATTCGAAGTTGAGGCAAATAGATTTGGCGTGGCCTATATGGAGGTATCCATTAGGCTCAGGGGGGAAACGGGTATGTACTCTATTATCGTACTTTCCTGTTTTGTTATCTTCTTCAACGATTTGCTCAATAAAATTGAGCGATTCATTGTTTTCATTTGTAATATTGCTCATAATGTGTTTTGATAAACTTTGGAGCTTTTAAAGCTCTTAAAACATTGAACTCATTTAAAGTTTTTCTATTGACTTAGAAAATCGCTGTTTTTACGTATTGCTTCTTTATTTTTTCGGTCCGTAGTTCTGCTATGAACCTCAAAAATGCTTTGAACTACGAAAAAATAGCTAATTTTCAGCTGCATTATAAAACTTTAAACGAGTTCATTTCTATTTTTGTATGGGAATGCAATTTAAACTTTTTATTGCTTTTCAAATTTTTTGATGATCGTTGATTGATCATTGTTTAGACTGATTTCTATCATATAGACACCCTTTACTAAGTGGCTAATATCAATGTCTAAACTATTTTGTTGATTTGATAGCCATTGTTTAACAAGACTTCCTTTCAAATCGAATATTTTGATCGTACTAATTATTTGATTGGGTGAATTGATTTTTAGATTTTCTTGAGCTGGATTAGGATAAATTTGTAGGTTCCAATCAGCATCATTCTCGATAGCTGTTTGTATTAAGTCAACTCCATCACAATCTTCGTCTATACCGTTATTAGCGATTTCTGTGGCTCCAGGGTAGATGTTTTCATTCTCATCATTACAGTCCTCATCAGAATTGAAACCGTCATTATCATTGTCAATTTGTAGAGCGATGCCATCGCAATCCTCGTCTATGTCATTATTTGGAATTTCTGTGGCATTTGGATTGATCGCTTGATCATTATCATTACAATCCTCATCAGAATTGAAACCGTCATTATCATTGTCAATTTGTAGAGCGATGCCATCGCAATCCTCGTCTATGTCATTATTAGGTATTTCAGTAGCAAATGGGTTGATGTTTTCATCTTCATCATTACAGTCATTATCAGAATTGAAGCCATCGCCATCATTATCAATTTGTTGAGCGATGCCATCACAATCTTCGTCTATATTATTATTTGGAATTTCGGTCGCATTTGGATTAATATTGCTATCGTTGTCATTACAGTCTTGATTCTCATCAAAGCCATCTCCGTCATTATCTACAGCAGGAGTAGCACTTGGATCATAGACATGCAATTCACGACCATTACTTGAACTGGTGGCAAAGAAGTAGACTTTGTCCTCAAAGAAAATGAAGTTAGAAGGATTAGAGCTGCCAGAAGGATTGATATCAGCTACTTCATAAGTACCAAAAGGGGTACCATTAGAAACCCAAAGTTCTTTATTAAAAGAAGAGCTTCCAGCCTTCATATACAGCAGGTCTCCATTCGTTGCTATATTAGTAGGTAGAGAAAATCCAGAGCTACTTCCTTCATTAATGTCTTTGACCATATAGGTGCCTGCTTCTGTTCCATCAGACCGCCAGAGTTCATGCCCATGTACTTCATCATCATATTTATAATAGAGGATATCGTTCATGACGAATTTATTTTGAGGAGGATAGCCTTCCTCACCAGGAGTGGCATCTTTGACCATATAGGTGCCAGCAGCAGTGCCGTCTGTTACAAATAATTCGCCTCCATTTTCTCCATCACTTGCAGGATAATAGGCTAATCCATTCATGGTGATAAATAATGGAGAAAAGTCATTTAATGTGCCAGGGGAATTATAAGGGGCATAAGGCACTGTTGTGTCATCAGTCCCTTCAGAGCGCCAAAGTTCGCCGTTGTGAATCATGATAACGAAATCTCCCATTGCTGTTAAGGCAGCAGGATCGAAACCAAATATATCATTAGGATCTTCATCTTTGATTAAGACGGTTCCTTCTTCTGTACCATCTGTTTTCCATAAGCCGTCATGAGACGTAAATATGAGTTCGTCATTTAATTCAGCATATTCTCCAGGAAAAGAACCTGTAAAAAAGGAAGAAGTAGGCGCATCATAGCCAATATTTTTGACCAGATAAGTACCCTCTTCCGTTCCATCTGTACGCCAAAGTTCGTAATTACTATCGGTGTCCGCACCAGTATAGTATAGCACATCATTCCATATTTTAAAGAGGTTTCCCGAGTAAGAACCATCTTTATAAACACCATTACCAGTACCTGGGTTAGCATCTTTGACTATAAGCGTACCCTCTTCCGTTCCATCCGTTCTCCAGAGTTCTATCCCTTCATCAGCAGTTTCAGCAGTGAATAAAAGATAATCACCAACAGGGTAATAATGTTGAGCTTCAGAGTCTGCTAAACCAGGATTAATATCTTTGAGTAATTCTGTTCCCTCTGTGGTACCATCGCTTTTGAAGATTTCAGCACCAAATTCATCATCAACAGCGGTAAAATAGATGTGCCCATTCCAAACAGTATAGTCGTTCTTTAGGAATGGATCGGCATCACCGCTACCAGTATTAGCATCAAATACTAAGGTGACATCTTGGGCATTTAGGCCAATAGAGCATAAGCATAATAGTAGTAAAAATTTGTTCATTTGATTAGTTTGTTTAGTAGTTGACATTATCAAGAATAATTTTTAGTTATCATTAAAAAATATTCCTAATGTCTGAGTTTGGTTTTCAAATTAAGTCGCAAAAATAGCCATTTTTTGGCAGATATGTTTGTTTAACGAGCATCAAATAGTAAAAGTTTCTGATAGGAATGTTAAATTGTGAATGATGAATAAAATGAGGATCATATTAGGATTTATATGTCTATTGGGAATATTTTGGAATGGTACATGGATCAATGACTTAGGCGAACAGCAAGATCGAATAAAGGGGTTGACTTTTGTCGCCCCTCCTAAAGCATTTCCTAATGACCCAATGTTGGCTGTTCAGGCCGTAAATGCAGAATGGATAGCAGTAATACCATACGCTTATAGTTATGGTGATTTACGGCAAGTGCGTTTTGATTCTAAGCGTCAGTGGTGGGGAGAGCGAACAGAGGGGGTAAAAGAAACCTTAATATTAGCCAAAGAAGCGGGATTAAAAGTAATGCTCAAGCCTCAATTATATATCCCTGGTAGTTGGACAGGGGATTTAAGTTTCGAAAAAGAAGCGGATTGGCAAACTTGGGAAGAGACTTATCAGGCCTATTTATTTCACTTTTTGGAATTAGCAAAAGAGTATGAGGTAGAGCTATTTTGTGTAGGCACGGAGTTTAAGAAAATGGAAAATGAGCGAGAAGCTTATTGGCGTTCTTTAATTGCTAAGTGTCGAACTCAATTTGATGGAAAACTAGTTTATTCAGCTAATTGGGATTGCTATGCTCAAGTTCCCTTTTGGGATGTATTGGATTATGTGGGCATTAGTGCCTATTTCCCTTTAGTAGAAGAAAAGACACCTCAACTGGCCGATTTATTAGAAGAATGGAAGCCGATAGTGAAAGACTTAAAGCATTTTAGTCAATCATTAGATAAACCCATTTTATTCACAGAGTATGGATATTTATCAGTTGATCATTGTGCGCATAAAACTTGGGAGTTAGAGGCAAAAATTAATCAATTATCTGTTAATGAACAAGCGCAATGTAATGCACTTACAGCATTGTATGAATCTTTTTGGGAAGAGAATTTTTGGGCAGGTGGCTTTCTTTGGAAGTGGTTTCCGAATATGCAAGGACATGAAGGTTATCCAGAAAAAGATTACACGCCTCAGTCTAAGATGGGGGAAGACATAGTAGAAAAATGGTATTGTTTTTAGAAGATCATAGTGTAGTAATTATATAGAATGTTACAAAAAAAAAGTTAGATAGTAAGAGGAATTTTACTATCTAACTTTTTATAGAGGTTAGATTAAAGCAATACATAATTTAGGACTTGGTGCGAGTAATTTTTCACTAAATACTGCTAAACACTAATTAAATTTATGGTTAAAAGGGGTACAAAACCTAAGTAATAGAAACTAAGAATGCACCAGTTAAGTCCATTATCTGACATAAAATTACAACTTCTTATTAATGAATACAAGCAAAAGCGTGTTTAAACATCTTTCGCTTGTATTCTTAAAATCATATTAGGCATATATAAGAAGTAGCAAGCCTAATTCTATATAAGTCATTCATTAACAGTTAGTGCCGTCTTTTATACTAATTAAAAATCAGTAGAATATTTGTGTTTAAAACCTAAGTAATGCTGAATAAATTATAAGTACTATGCCTCTAATTTATAAATATTACCAAATGCCCTATAAAATCCACCTTGTGGTGATTCTCTAAGTTCATCTACTAAATACTTACTTCCTTCAGCTCTAAGGTTTTTAGGAAATTGTACATTCCAGCCTTTTTCATAACCATCAGAAAGTGCTCTCACTCTTAATTTGCTACCTTCCTTAATACAATGTAGCTGAACCCCAGCCGCACCACTAGGAGCTGCTTCTAATACTTCAGTTTGAGTGGTTTCTACCTTCTTAGGAGCTTTGATATCTACATACTCAGGTACAACTCCTTCCTCTGCTTTTTCGATTGCCTCTTTACTGGCATCAATACAAGTCAGTGAGCCATCAGTTGTCACGATATACAATTTTTCATTGTGATATTGCATAGAATAAGCAGAACCACAAGTGGTCGCTAACTTCCAAAGTCGTTTTCCTTCCTTATTAAAACAGTAAACAGAAGAAGAACTATCACCAGCAAAAAGATATTCATTATCTGGTGCCGCTGCACAAGAATAAACCGCACGATCTGCCTTCATATCGCTTAGTTTTTCCCCATCCTTAAATAGCTCTAAATATCCACTGGCCGTTCCAGCAATAGCGATATCATCCGTACGCCAACCGAAAAGTACAGCCCCTTTAGAAGATTGTTCCCAAAGTTTACTTCCATCCCAACCATAATAGGCAGTAACTCCTTTACTATGTCCATGATAGATTTTACCTACCTCATCACAACGAACCATCCATCCACTAGAACCACTACTTTTTTGAGTCCATTGCTCCTCATCTTCTGCATCAATAACCGTTAGATTACCTTGTCCATCAGATACACACAAAAGACCATTATTAATATCCAACCAATAAATATCAACATTCTCATTGATTTCATAAGCCTTACGAGCCATTTTACCAGTCAAGTCATATACATTACCATCATCACAACCCACATAAATCCAATCCTTATCGGCAATAATACACTTCACCCCATCAGGCAATTGAAACTGATTCAAAACTTTCCCCTCATGATCCAATTTAAATACTCGCCCTCCTTCATTACCAATCCAGCAATAATCATCATCCACATAAATACCAAAAGCACTCGAACCAGACTTAAATTTCCACAATACAGGAGAAGACTTAGCCGATGATTTTGTAGAGCCAATAGACCGACGAGTAATCGCTCTTTTCTTACGGACTCCTTGCACCGCATCCTCATAGCCCTTTTTCTTTTTGGAATTGATCTTTTTAGTAGCTTCTTTTTGAGCCGCCTCTTCACTAGCAAACTCTTTTTCACTTTTGGTACCATCTGTACCAATACGTCCATAACGGATCGTCATTTTTTTACCATCCACAACGACCTCATAAAACTTATGAGCCGTTCCTTCATCTTGTGATAGTTCTAAATAGGTTTTCGACATTTTTCAATTTTTAAAGGATTATAAAATAAAAACTAGTTGGGTCCACTATTTAAGTAGTAAAGTAGCATTAAGCGACATCTTTAGAGAAGCAATTTGTTGGATTTATTATTGGGGCGTGCCCATGCGCTCGTTGATGCGATATGTTTACCCAAACCAACTCATCATTCATCATTACGCATTATGCATTCGCCGAAGGCGCATGGTCGGGCTGTCCGCTCTTATGTGGCTATGCTGTTCCTACTCTGCTAAGCGCTGCTTGTCTGCCCTTCGGGCCAGCCATCGCATCACTAAGCGCCGTAAGTCACATCATAAACGCCCCATACCGCTGCCATCCCTCACGCATTATTAGTATATAAGTATATTGGTAATTAGTCTATTGGTTAAATAATTAGCTTTAAGTAGTTGAAGGTAATTATTCGTGCATTCTTGATGAGCTTATTTTTAGCTTAGACAAGGCGCTTTTCGCCAGTAATAGCAGGGCTATTGCTAAGAAAAGCAACGCAGAATAAGCTAAAAAGAGGCCATCAGAACTGCCGAAATAATTAACTTTAGCTACTTAACAAGCCGTGAAAATAACAAAATTGCTTTAATTACGAATGATTTAGGAAGCTAATGTTTTAAGCAAGTATCAAATTTATTCAAACATATAGGAATAAAAAAAGGAGTTACTAAATGAATAGTAACTCCTTTGTCGGGGTGGCAGGATTCGAACCTGCGGCCTCCTGCTCCCAAAGCAGGCGCTCTAACCGGGCTGAGCCACACCCCGTTGGTGTATTTTGGCTCTAAATTTTAAGCTGACGCTTAAAGCGACGCAAAAATAGAAATTATTTTTAGAAATTCATAATTTCAAACAAAAATCTAAAAATAAATGGCGGAGAGGGCGGGATTCGAACCCGCGGAACCCGTTTCCAGGTTCGTCAGTTTAGCAAACTGGTGGTTTCAGCCACTCACCCACCTCTCCAAAGCGCTGCCAAAGATAACTATACAAATTCAATTTTGCAAGAAAAAGTTCCAATGGAATGTAAATTTATTGTTTTATAGTCCACCTAATCAATCATAAAGTACAGTCCGCATAACCTCAACCGAGTGAATAGGCATGAAGTTATTGACATGCATTCCATAATAGCGCAGTAAATTTTTCATAAGTTGTTGCCTCACAACCAAAGGCATAGAAAGATTGAAATAGCCTTCTCTGGCAGCATTTAAAAGTTCGTTGAGATGTTTGGCCTCTTCGCCATCCAAATAATTTTTGTGTATTGGCGGAGTGGCGCTAAAGGTTCCTCCTGTCAAATCAAAGAATCGATGTATATTAGAATAATTATTGGATGGATAAAATCCCAAATAACTACTTAAGCTCAACAAGAAAAAAAGCGGAATATTACCCAATATCCCCTGCTGCTCATCCAACATCCGAATCACCTGATCCAGATAAATATAAAGCAGTTCATTCGTTTCTTCTTCCTTAATAGATTTATAAAGAATCTCAGATATAAAAAGTGCAATAGAACTCTTAATAATATCAAAGGGAATCTCTGTGAAAATATAATCCAACTTAGCCTCCTTGATTCGATCAACCTCTCTGTCCTTCTTATGATAAATCTCCAAATCTAAAATACTCAAAGGCTGTAATAAAGAAGCACCAAAGCGAGCCTTCGCCTTCCGCACTCCACTAATAATCAGTGAGCGTACCCCCAACTCCTGTGTATAAACCTTACTAATAAAGCTCGTCTCAGAATACTTGAAGCTCTTTAAAACAATTCCCTTAGTTGATACTAACATTCTATAAAATAAATTATGAAAAGCCCTCAGTTAATCTGGGCGTAGCCTCTGACTACGACCTTTATTACCAAAGAGGTTTGGCAGAGTTTTTCAGTTAATCGGTTTGCCAGTTTTTCAGTTAATCGGTTTACCAGTTTTCCAGTTAATCGGTTTACCAGTTTTTCAGTTAATCGGTTTACCAGTTTACCAGTTAATCGGTTTACCAGTTTTCCAGTTAATCGGTTTGCCAGTTTTCCAGTTAATCGGTTTACCAGTTTTTCAGTTAATCGGTTTGCCAGTTTTTCAGTTAATCGGTTTCTCAGTTAACCATCACCTCATCCACAAACAACCAAGCCTCGCTACCCGAAGCCTCATGCCAATCAGGACATTCCTCAATGTTTCGAGCAATCACCTTAATATAACGGACCGATTGTTTTTCCTTCAAGTCAAGTTGAAAATCTTGAATGAATTTACCTCTTTTTCGAGGATCTGTTTCATTCTTTAAAACAATGGCATCTTCAAATTCCTTTCCATCCTTAGATAAAGCATAACTAACTTCCGTAGGCAAAAATATCCACGAATTATTATACTGAAGATAACTGCTGTTAATACTGGAGATAGTAGTCAACTCTCCCAAATCTAATATGATTTCTAAATTGTTTTTTTGAAAACCTTGCCAGCCGTCTTTATAGTCAGTACCTCCCCTATAACCATCCGTTAGACTCACCCGACCATTATTGCCTTTATAATTAGGCGAATACTCATTTTTGTATGTTGGAATCTTGCCGATGGCTAAATCATAAACAAACTCTTTCTCAATTAGCTCACCAAATTTTTCTCCTTTTAAATATGCCTGAGCTTTCAGTTGAATAGGTCCCTTGCTTTTAATCGGGTCTGTATATTCGGTGCCAACAGCATTGCCAGCAGCATCTAATTCAGGAATGCTTTCTCCATCTATACTATAATAAATGATTGCATCCCTATGCCCCGCCTCCAATTCAATGCTCAGGCTACCATCTTCCTCTACTGAATTATTTAATTTAACAGGATCCGTCTCATAGCCATAATCGACTCCCTTTTGATCTAAATATGCATAGTGTTTTTGTACTCGCTCATAAAATTCACTATAATCTTTCTCAACTTGATCTGTCCATAAGACTTCACTCATCGCCAACATACGTGGAAACATTTTTGAGTCTACAGTTTCCTGTGGAGCTCTTTCCGTCCACATATTGCACTCGCCTCCTAAAATAAGGCGGCTTTGTGCTTGAGTTAAAGTATCAGGTATGGGGTTAAAGGAATAGACTTTTTCCATATCCGTTGTTTGTATGCTATAATCAAAATAGCAGTGAGAAGTAGGAGAGACGATAGCATATTGCCCAGCTTGAACAGCCTCTATTGCTCCCTCCATACCACGCCATGATTGTACGATAGCGTTGGGAGCCAAACCTCCTTCTCTAATTTCATCCCAGCCAATGAGTTTTTTATTGTGTTGATCAAGGAAGTTAGCTATTCGCTTGATAAAGTAAGATTGCAATTCGTGAGCGTCATGCAAACCTTCCACCTTGATTCTTACTTGACATTGATCACATCTTTCCCAGCGGTACTTAGGCGCTTCATCCCCGCCAATATGAATATACTCACTCGGAAATAAATCCATGACTTCCAATAATACATCTTCTAAAAATTGGAAAGTTGAATCATTGCCAGCACAGTATATCTCTCTAAATACTCCCCATTCAGTCTCTACCTCAAAAGGCCCATCTGTACAAGCAAATTGCGGATAAGCAGCCAGCGCAGCTTGCGAATGTCCAGGTAATTCTATCTCAGGTACTACATTGATATGTCTTTTGGCGGCATAAGCCACCACCTCTTTGATTTCTTCTTGGGTATAAAAACCACCATAAGGCTCCCCATCTTCTCCTTTACGCCAAGCGCCAATTTCGGTCAACTTTGGATATTTCTTAATCTCTATCCGCCAACCTTGATCTTCTGTTAGGTGCCAATGTAGTGTATTCATTTTGTGGAAAGCTAATAAATCAATATAGCGCATCACAAATTCCTTATCCATAAAATGCCTACAACAATCAAATAGCATACCTCTCCACTTAAAGCGTGGATAATCCTCTATATAAACACAAGGAATACTCGCTTCTTTTTCAAAAGTAGCAGGCAATAATTGTTGGATCGTTTGGACGGCGTAGAACAGGCCTGCTCGCTCGGAGGCCTTGATGTCAATTCTATCAGTGCCAATATCTATGGTATAGCCCTCTGAATGTGGAATGCCTTTATCTATAGAAAAGACAATACTATTCGCAGGAACTTCATTATCGCTTAATAATTTAGAACGGATTTTAATTTGAGCTAAATTAGCCAAGTATTCACTTAAAAAGGCTTGTTCTGGAAAAGCACTTTCTGTATTAAGGCTGAATATTTGGGTTTCAGCATTCAACTGAAAACTCCCTCTTTTAGCTTCCACTACATTGGGTTGGGGTATAATACTAATCGTATTTTGAGCTTCGCTTAACATATTGATACAAAGTATGAAGATGATACAAATAAGTAGCGTGTGTTTCATGTTTTTGTTTTTTTGAATAAAGGTTTGCTTAGGCGTCACTGCTATGATTTGGGACATGCCCAACAGCCCCATAAAAAGCTAAATACAAATAACAGATGATAGGGAGTATAAAAGACATTTGTAAGCCCCAACTACTATCTGCTATTAAGCCCTGTAGTGGAGGAATAATAGCACCACCACCAACCATCATGACTAGTAGAGAAGAACCCTGACTGGTGTATTTACCTAAATCATGAATGGCTAAGGTAAAGATGTTAGACCACATCACTGAATTAAATAATCCAATCCCAATCACTGCCCAGAAGGCAACAGAGCCAGTACCAAAAGCAGTCACTAAAAGTAAGGCAATGACTACTAAGGAGAAGATGAATAGCATCCGCCCTGCATGAGACTTACCCATATAAAAGGCTAAGAAATTAAGCGCAATCAAGCCCAAATACATCATCATTTTAGCAGGCGCTAAAAACTCCATATAAAACTGTCCGTCATCATTTTTGATGGAAGTAATCATATAGATGATAAATAAGGTAGCCAAAGTACTGCCCAACATATAAAGCATCTTTTTGCCTTGACTACCAATCTCACTCAAAGAGATGGCCCCACAAAATCGCCCAATCATCAAGCCACCCCAATAATAAGATAGATAAGCACCTGCTTCGGCTTCCTCCATACCCATAATATGCGGCAAGCCTGCAAAACTAATAATGTAAGAACCAATGGATACTTCCGCCCCTACATACATAAAGATCGCAATCATTCCCAAACTAAGGTGCCTAAATTTCAGTGCCCCTAATCCTTTTTCTATTTGCTCATCATTCGTAAAAGGTGGTAGCTTAGAAAAACCTATGACTGTTACCAACAAAAAGAATATACAACCATAAATAATGTAGGGCAACTTAACTGACTCAATGGTTACCACACCACTACTAAATACCTTATAGATGAGCAAAGCCCCAACGATAGGAGCCAAGGTCGTCCCCAAAGAATTAAACGCCTGCGCCAAATTCAATCGACTGGAAGCGGTTTCTGGTGTTCCCATGATAGCGGCATAAGGATTGGCCGCAATTTGCAATATCGTGACACCTGTAGCCAGGATAAATAAAGCCCCCAAAAACAAGATATACATTTGAAACTCTGCGGCTGGATAAAACATACAGCAACCAACTCCCATGATGCCAAGTCCAATCATCATCGCCTTTTTATAGCCAATCCGATTAATAGGATCTCCACTACTAATAGAGATCAAATAATAAATCATAGAAATGATAAAGAATGCTCCAAAGAAAGCAAACTGTACCAATGCTGCTTGGAAGTAAGATAATTCAAATATCCCCTTTAAGTAAGGAATTAGTACGTCATTCATTACTGTAATAAAGCCCCACATAAAGAAGAGTGTGGTCAGTGTACTGAATGCCGTTGTATAGGATGGCGTTTGAGTGGAATTGTTTGTCATTACGAATATATAGTGGTTAGAAAAGCATATAGGTCGTAGTAAATTTACACATTAATTATTGATATGACAAAAGCCTATTTGATTTTGTAGATGTCAGATCGCTTTGCTGTCAGATGAGAGATTTTTTAGTCCATAGTTTTCAGTCGATGGTCGATAGCTTTTTTAGTTTTATTATTCAGCGCCGAAGAAATGACATATCTCCTAATCAGATAGCTCGAAAGGTGAAAAATTGAAAAGCTCATCTAAACAAGATATGTCATTTCGCTTTCGGTTAAAACTTTTCAAGGTTCATCAGTTTTAACCTTATTATTATGGGCTTCCTCCTGCGCTCACAAAGGCAAGTACATAGCACAGCCAAAATATTTATCATTCATCATTATGCATTACGCATTGCAAGCGAAGCGCAGCAGTCGGGCTGTCCGTTCTTATGTGGCTATGTGTCCGCTACTCCACTAAGGCATACTTGTCTGCCTTTCAGGCCAGCCTGCGTCTGCCTAAGTTCCGTAAGCTACTTCTTGACACCCCATACCACTTCCATCCCTAAGCCGTAGGGTGTTCAAAATGCCACAGTAAAGTTGCGACCCATTTCTATCTGGTCAAAGCAATTAAAATATCACCCTTTATGCAGTAAACAGGAGACTAAATCTGCATGTTTACAATAGTTATTAGGATATTATTTACTATATTTGGCCTTGTGAAGTATGTGGTAGGAAAGTTACACACAACTAAGAAAAAAGAACAAAATGAAATCAACTAAAAGAGACTATGGCGTTTTTATTATTGAGGCATTGGGAAGTGCGTTTGTTAATACCGTCGTTCGCTCTGATTACACTCTATTAAGTAGATTTGAAAAATAAAAAAATGCAAGAACTATATATTCCAAGAAGAAAATATATTGAGCCAATAGAAAAAATTGGTAATTGTCCAGATTGCGATGAATTATTGGTAGCAGAAAAAAGTATGATTGTACTTTATGGAAAATCAGATGTTGATGAAGGAGAGTTTATCACTAATGTTTCTGGCAGTCATTTTTGCCCTAATTGCCCAGTTGTTGTGTTTGAAAAAGAAACGATTGAACGTGCTGTTGAGTCAAGCTTAAGAATGGATAAATGGTTTAATTATAGTATTATGGGCCTTGTAGACTTAGAGGCAGTTCCAGAAGAAAAAAGAGATTTAGAACTTGGAGCAGAGGGAAATCCTATTCCTCTTGTAGATTTTATACCTAATCCATCTATAGAAAAATATAGATCATCACGTCATGCTCAAAATCCATTTGGTAGAAAAGTAGGTAGAAATGAGCCTTGTCCCTGTGGTAGTGGTAAAAAATATAAAAAATGCTGTTTGTAATTTGAAATAGAATCATATTCATTTTATGGGGAATCGACTTCTCAAAATGAAAAAGAAATATTGTTTAAAAGTAAATCAGTATTCGAAGTTTTAGATGTTGATGAGTCTGATCGGATTACGCAAATAATTTTAGAAGAAAAATAGCAAACAGATGAGTGATATAAGATATTTAATAGAACAAAGTAATGATTTTTCAAAAAATGAAATTATCTCAATTTCTGAGCAATTTTTTGCATTATTTTATTTAGACAGAGATAAATTAAATAAATCATTT
>JAHDDN010000053.1 GCA_020629335.1 Chitinophagales bacterium
CGGTTCGACAGTAGGTGCAGGAGCAGATGTAGAAGATTTTTGTGGCACAAGTGATGGTACAGGAGGAGGTGTATGGTACAGTTTCGCTGGAGATGGCAGTAGTGTGACACTAAGTACTTGTAATGCAGGCACTGATTATGATACAAAGCTTCGAGTATATGAAGGAGGCTGTGCTGGATTAGTATGTGTGGATGGGGATGATGATGATCCCGATTGTGGCTTTAGTACCTTGCGATCCACAGTCACCTTTACATCGGTGGCAGGTACTAATTATTCTGTTTTGGTGCATGGTTTTGGTTCTGCTGAGGGCGATTTTGAGTTGTCGGTAGATTGTACATCACCACCACCTAATGATGAATGTACGGGTGCCATACCAATTGCCTGTGGTGATTTAGTAAGCGGTTCAACAGTAGGTGCTGGTGCAGATGTAGAAGCTTTTTGTGGCACGAGTGATGGTACAGGCGGAGGACTGTGGTATAGTTTTGCGGGTAATGATGAGTTAGTGACCTTTAGTACTTGTAATGCAGGCACTAACTATGATACTAAGCTTAGAGTGTATGAAGGGGCTTGTGGAGGATTGACATGTGTGGATGGAAATGATGATGATTTTGATTGTGGGTTTAGTACGCTGCGATCAACAGTAACAGTATGTGCTGAGGCGGGAGTAGACTATTATGTATTGGTACACGGATTTGGAAGCAATGAGGGCGATTTTGAGCTATCGGTCGCATGTGAAACTTTCCAAATAGACGTAAGTTCTACTGATGTAAGCTGTAATGGCGGAAGTGATGGTACTGCTACGGTCAATATTACTAATGGTACAGGAACAGAGACGATATTGTGGAGCGATGGTCAAGCAACGGCCACAGCTACGGGTTTGTCAGCAGGTATTTATACCGTAACGGTGGATGGTTGTGGCAGTGCTACGGCTAGTGTTTTCATTAAAGAGCCTACTATTGTAGAATGTCCAGTTCTTGTAACCGATGTGAGTTGTAATGGTGGTTCAGATGGGGTTGTGAAAGTATTTGCTTCTGGTGGTACGTCCCCTTATACTTATTCATGGAGTAATGGTGCAAGTGCAGATACGGCTACAGATTTAGCGACAGGTACTTATGCGGTGACAGTTACGGATGCTAATGGTTGTGAGTGCTTTAACAGTGCATTTGTAGGTGAGCCAGATCCATTGACTTTAGATCCTGTTTATGTACAAAATAACTCATTAGAAGGTCTTGGTGGAGGAGTAACGCCTTTCTACTACAATACGCATCAGATACAATTTATGGGAGGTACTCCTCCTTATAATTTAGATGTTGAACACTTAGGCTATGTGAATTGGAGTTTATCTTATACAGATACAGGAGCAACGATTACGATTATATATGCGGATAATGCTGAGTGGGCTGTCACGATTATGGATGCTAATGGATGTACTTTAGTAGATGGAGAAATTTCTAATGATAGTAGTGGTGAAGTAGGTTCTGGAAGTGATATTTTGGACATAGATAGTTCTGAGATTAATGGAGAGTCAGGTGTGAATGAATGTGATGGTTCTATTGATCTAACAATGGTTGGATGTTCTGCTGGTGATATCACTTATGAGTGGAGTGGCCCATCAGGATTTACAGCTACAACAGAAGATGCGACGGAACTTTGTGGAGGTTGGTATACAGTAACAGCTACTTGTAGTGATGGTCAGACAACTGAAGGATGGTATTGGGTGCCAGTGGATAGAGGCGGCGGAAGATTGAAAGCTGGAAATAGTATATCTATGGACGTATATCCGAATCCATTTGTAGAAACAAGTATCTTAGAGTTTGCAACAAATAATGATGAGTATATCAAGCTTGACTTATATGGTGCCAATGGTCAATTGCTACATGTGCTATTTGAGGGCCAAGCGAAAGCTAATCAGGCTTATAATGTATCTATTAATGCTAAAGATTTAGGCTTGGTGGCAGGTACCTATCATTGTGTACTAGTCGGAGAAGATGGCGTGCTCGAACGTCGTCAATTGATGGTAGTTCGATAACGAATTAAAGACGAGATAATAAAAGGGCTGTTCATGAAAATGAACAGCCCTTTTTTATTGTCTACGAAGGCACCAATGAAAAAACACTTGGGCCATATAGTTATTACTATTCAAATTTATGGACGATTAGCCCGCTTCTTAATTTGGGTTCAAACCAAGTAGATTTAGGTGGCATAACCATACCCGCATCAGCGATGTCGATTAATTGTTTGACACTGACAGGGTAGAGAGAAATCGCTAATTTCATCTCGCCACTATTAACTCTTTTTTCTAACTCCTCTAAGCCTCTGATTCCTCCCACAAAATCAATACGCTCATCGGTTCTTTGGTCTTTGATGCCTAAGAGTGGCTCCAAGATGTTTTCTTGAAGAATGCTGATATCCAAAGAGCGTGTAACATCTCCTTCATTTCTAAATTTAGGTCGGGCGACTAATTTATACCAAGTATGATCTATGTAAAGACCGAAGTAATTAGGCGCTTCAGGGCGATAAGCTTTCCCTCCTATTTTAGTTACTTCAAAGGCTGTATTTAATTTTTCTAATAGTTGATCTTTGTTTAAGCCATTGAGATCTGTCACTACTCTATTGTAATCCAATATCTTCATTTGATTATCAGGGAAGAGGACGGTTAGGAAGTGATTGTAGCTTTCTTTTCCTGTATGATCTTTATTAGTCTCTGCTATTTTGCGCCCAACTTTTGAGGCAGAGGCTGCTCTATGATGTCCATCGGCGATATAAGTCGCAGGTACTTTATCAGCGAA
Organism: Chitinophagales bacterium; assembly: GCA_020629335.1. The sequence continues at coordinate 2,790 of JAHDDN010000053.1, forward strand.
GAGTTGCACTAACTCATTGATATGCTTTTCATCTTTTACCAACCATATACTGTGAATCACTTTATCATCAGCAGTAAAGTGTACGTCAGGCTTTCGATCATAAGTAATGATATCGGTCATGACATCAATATCTAATACCTGAGGGTAGGTCATGAATACCGGGCCAACATGGGCACCTAAGTATTGCATATGCTTAATACGATCCTTCTCTTTCTTCGGGCGAGTGTACTCATGTTTTTTAATCACATCATCCCAGTAGTCTTGAGTGCTTGAAAGAGCTACTAAACCTGTCTGAATATGTGCTCCCATCTGAATGCGATATAAGTAAAGGCAATTGGCCTCATCTTGAACAAGCGTTCCTTGTTTGATGAATTTTTGGAGATTGGCTTTAGCGGTTTCGTATACCTTTTGATCGTATGGATCTATGTTTGGATCGAGATCAATTTCTGGCTTAATGATGTGGAGGAATGAGTGTGGATTGCCTTTGGCTATCTCTCTGGCCTCTTTACTATTCAATACATCATAAGGTTTGGAAGCTACTTTTTCTACTAAGTCAGCTTGCGGTCTATATGCTTTAAATGATTTTATTTCTGCCATTTGTATGGAATTTTAGTGCAAAAGTACTCAATATAGTAGAAGGGGGAAGATCATCCCTGTTTTTTTGATCAAAAATTTTTTACAAAAAACATAAATTATGCCATTAATTAAAACTTACGGTAGCGCCGTATTTGGAGTAGATGCGACTACAATCACTGTAGAAGTTAATATCATAGGAGGAACAAAGTATTTCATGGTTGGGTTGCCAGATAGTGCTGTTCGGGAAAGTATGTTTCGGATAGAATCTGCCTTTAATCATTATAGCTTCCGAATGCCTCGTCGGAAGCTGATTGTTAATTTATCGCCTGCTTATATTCGGAAGGAAGGTTCTTCCTATGATTTGACAATAGCGATGGGGATATTGGCAGCCAATAATCAAATAATAGGAGAGGGGCTGAAAGATTACATCATTATGGGTGAATTGGCTTTAGATGGAAAGGTCTTGCCGATTAAGGGAGCCTTGCCTATAGCAATACAAGCACAGAAGGCGGGGTTTAAAGGATTTATTCTGCCATCGAAGAATGCTAAGGAGGCAGCTATTGTAAACGATCTGGAGGTCTATGGTGTAGAGACTTTAGCAGAGGTGGTTGACTTTTTTGAAGCGAACTTGAGCCTAACGAGAGTAGAAGTCAATACGAGAGAAGAGTTTGATAATAACTTAAGGAAACAACTGATAGATTTTAGTGATGTAAAGGGACAGACGAATATTAAGCGAGCCTTGACAATCGCAGCAGCTGGTGGGCATAATGCCTTATTAGTGGGGCCACCTGGAGCGGGAAAAACGATGTTGGCGAAGCGATTGCCCAGTATATTGCCCCCTTTGAGCTTGCATGAAGCATTAGAGACGACCAAGATTCATTCGGTAGCAGGTAAGTTGCCGAGTGATACTTCCTTGGTGGCGGCGCGGCCTTTTCGTTCTCCCCATCATACCATTAGTGATGTAGCTTTAGTAGGGGGAGGGAATCATCCTCAACCAGGAGAAATATCTTTAGCGCATAATGGCGTATTATTTTTAGACGAATTGCCAGAGTTTAAGCGTTCTGTATTGGAGGTGTTGAGGCAGCCTATTGAGGATAGGCGGATTACGATTTCGAGGGCGAGCTTTACAGTGGATTATCCAGCGAGTTTTATGTTGATTGCTTCTATGAATCCTTGTCCATGTGGTTTTTATAATCATCCAGACAAGGAGTGTGTTTGTGCGCCTGGAGTCGTGCAGAAATATTTGAATAAAATATCAGGTCCGCTTTTGGATCGTTTTGATTTGCATGTGGAAGTTACGCCTGTGCAATTTGATGAGTTGAATAGTAGTATCAAGACAGCTAGTAGTGATGAGATTCGGCCAATTGTGATGGATGCGAGGAATATACAACAGACTCGTTATGATGAATGGGAGAAAATTCATTGTAATGCACAGATGAGTAGTAAGACTATTCGGGAGGTTTGTGTGTTGGATCAGCCGAGTCAGACTTTATTGAAGACGGCTATGGAGCGATTGGGGCTTTCGGCTCGTGCTTATGATCGGATATTGAAGGTAGCTCGGACGATTGCCGACTTGGAGGAGAGTGATTCGGTACAGATGGAGCATATTGCGGAGGCGATACAGTATCGGAGTTTGGATCGGAGTAATTGGGCGAATTGATGGGGGATATGCGCAAGGGATGGTAGCGGTATGTGGCGTCCATGCCCTGACTTACGGAACTTAGGTGCGCGAAGGCTGGCTTTAGCAGACAAGCGGACCTTAGTGGAGTAGGAAGGGCATAGCCACATAATAGCGGACAGCCCGACCCTTTCTTATTTTTCATTCGTGGGCGCACACATAGGTAGCGCCCCTACGGTCGAATGAAAAATAAGAAAGGGGTGCGCCCAAGTAAAAATTATTGTACAGGTAAAAAATGTCAAATATAGCGTGATAGGGTAAAATAAAAGACATAAATGCTCCTGATAAGCAACTAAATCAGAAATTAGCAGTCTAAAGAATTGTAAGGTGCCTTTTTTAGAGTGTTTTTAGGCGTTTTTGAACAAAATTGCGCAGATGTCTCTAGTGTTTTTGTCATATTTGACTGAAAATCGCCCTAAAATCAAAATTTAAAAATCAGGTGTCTAAATGATAAAAAGTTTCTTCAAAATGTGGAAAGCTAATACTTTCTTAGTACATTTGTTATGGAACTGGTTTAGAGCTTTCTAAAATCAATTCATTGAAGAGAAGTAAGTACTGAATATATTGCTATTTTATGCCTCGAGTATTACGAATAATTAACAGATTAATTTTAGGTGGACCGACCTTTAATGCGGCCTACTTATCTAAGCATATGGCTCCGAATTATGAGACTTTATTGCTCTCAGGACTAAAGGATGAAACGGAAGCCAGCTCTGACTTTATTGCACAGGATATGGGCTTAGAGCCTACTTATGTGGATAATATGTATAGAGCAGTGAATCCAGTTAAGGATTGGAAAGCTTATCAGTCTATCAAGAAAATCATCAAAGAATTTCAGCCAGATATTGTGCATACTCATGCAGCGAAGGCGGGCGCATTAGGTCGTTTGGCAGCTCATGAATGTGGAGTGAAGGCGATTGTTCATACTTTTCACGGGCATGTATTCCATTCTTACTTCAACCCTCTCGTAACAAAAGGATTTATCAATATCGAACGTCATTTAGCTAAGAAAAGTCATAAAATCATCGCTATTAGCCCTAAGCAAAAGCAGGAGTTAAGCGATGAATTTGCTATTTGTGGAGCGGATAAAATTCAAATTGTGCCTTTGGGCTTTGATTTGTCGAGATTCCGAGAAAATGCAGCGGAGAAAAGAGCGGCATTTAGAGCGAAGTACGATATAGCAGATGATGAAGTAGCGATTGGTATTATTGGTCGATTGGTTCCGATTAAGAATCATTCGCTTTTCATGAATGCTTTGCAGGTGTTACTTCAAAAAACAACTAAAAAAGTTAGAGCTTTTATTGTAGGTGATGGAGAAGAGAGAGCAAATATTGAAGCCTTAGCTAAGGAATTGAATATTGAGTTTTCTACGCCAGAAAATCCTAAAAAAGCGCCATTGACTTTCACTTCTTGGATTAAAGAAATTGATGAGGTAAATGCAGGCATTGATTTGGTAGCCTTGACTTCTTTGAATGAAGGCACGCCAGTAACGCTGATTGAAGCACAAGCTGCTGATAATGCAGTCGTTTCTACTAATGTGGGTGGAGTCAGTGATATTGTGGCAGAAGGCAAAACAGCTTTATTGTCTCCAAGTCAAGATGTGGAAGCTTTTGCAGCCAATCTACTTAGAGTCGTGGAAGATGACGCTTTCAGAGCAGATTTAGGAGCTAGTGCCCACCATTATGTGATGGAAAAATATAGCTATCAACGATTAGTGGCTGATATGACGAAGCTTTACGAAGAATTGGTTCCTACACCAAAACCTATTTATCATTTACAGCCTAATGTGGGCAAAACCGCATTTAAGCCGACTGCTTACTCTTTAGAGGCTAGATAATAAATTTTTAAAGATCTCTGCATGGAGGACCCAGTTTTCAAGTATATGGTATATGCCGCTTTTGGGGTGCTTGCAGTGATTTTTTCTATTGTCCTCAATTGGTTGTTGCTTCGCTTTCTGAAAAATATAGGCAACAATAAAGAAAATGGCAGCCTCATTCGTTGGGCAGCCGAGCATAAACCCTCTATTGGCGGGATCTCCTTTTTCATTCTATTCCTACTTTCCGCCTCTTCTTATCCCATACTTCCATTCGGTACAGATGATATGCTCAATAAACAGGGCATCGCATTATTAGGCTCCGTAACACTCGGCTTCTTGGTCGGTTTTGTGGATGACTCCCTACACATTAGCCCATTGAAAAAATTCTTAGGGCAGTTAGGGTGTGCGATCATTATGATTAGTATGGGTGTATTTATTCCTATTTCTGATTACCTACTCTTAAATTATGCATTGACAGCTTTTTGGGTGATTGGCATCATGAACTCCATCAATATGCTGGATAATATGGACGGCATTACGGCGGGAGTTTCTACGACCATACTCATTACAATCTTAAGCTTTATATTGCTCAATGGACAGATCGGCAGTTTCTTTGTATTAGTACTAATAGGCGTTATCGCTTCCATGTTTGGATTTTTATACTTCAATTGGCATCCAGCCAAAATGTATATGGGCGATAGTGGCAGTCAATTTTTGGGTGCTTTGCTGTCTTATGTGAGTATTCTTTACCTATGGACATTCAAAGGCTCCACAGGATTTAGCTTGCAGCAATTTGTGATCCCAGTGATCGTATTCATGGTGCCGATGATAGATACCTTTACCGTATCTATCCATCGAATAGCGAGAGGGCAATCCCCTTTTCAAGGAGGCCGAGATCATACCACTCATCACTTAGCCTATTGCGGTTTGAAAGATAATCAAGTAGCCAGTACCTTTGTATTCATGTCAGTTGTAGCAGGCTTATTAGCCATCGTCATCTATCAATTACAAGCCAATTGGACTTTTTACCATACTATTGCTGCATTCACTTATGTCATTATGGTTTTTTTAGGGATGCAATACTTTTATTTCAAAGGAAAGAAAAATAGCTATTATCTCAAGCAGCAAGAAAAATTAAAAGCGGTCAAAAACGGTCATGCAAATAAGAATGGTCATTCCAACATCTCTTTAGAAGTAAAGCTAAAAGAGAAATAAGATGAACTACTTAGCCATTTTCATAGGCGGAGGTTGCGGTAGTATGCTGCGCTTCTATTTCTCCCGTTTTAACAATCCCGAAACCCTTCATTTACCAATCGGCACTATGATCGCCAATTTCCTAAGTTGTATCGTATTAGGCTATACTGCCGCTTATCTTGCCCAAGAAAGCAGCAATGATTGGCCCATCAAAGCCCTCATTGCCGTCGGTTTTTGTGGCGGTTTTTCCACCTTCTCCACCTTCAGTTTAGAAAGCTTCAAATTACTAAGAGATGGTTTTCCGCTCTATGCCTTGGGTAATATTTTTATCAGTATTATTATTTGTTTGCTGGCCATTTGGTTGGGGTATTGCTTGCAGGGGTTGACCAAATAAGACATTGTAGGATACGTTGCGCTGCAACGTCTGTACGGGTTGAAATATTTATCATTATGCATTAAATTTGGGGCTTCCCGTGCGCTTGTAGGGGCCGACCTATGTGTCGGCCCTCCCGATTTGGGCGCACACATATGTGCGCCTCTACGAGATGGGTTACGCCCGGTCGGGCTATCCGCTCTTATGTGGCTATGCGTCTGCTACTACGCTAAGGCGCTCTTGTCTGCCCTATCGGGCCAGCCTACGTGCGCCTAAGCTCCATAAGCAGCCCCATTGACGCCACATACCGCTACTATCCCTAAGCCTTTTTAGTGATGAGTGCATAGCGATGAGCGATGAGTATTTCATTGCTTGTGATTAAATTCTCCCCTTATTGAAGGGGAGATGCCCGCAGGGCAGAGGGGTTGTTATTTAACGTTTTAACTGAATAACGTTTGAAAGTTTTAACCGAATAAATTCAATCGATTCCAACGTTCAAAAGTTCTCAACGTTCCAACGTTTATTAATCCATTTCCACCACAATCTTCCCCGTCTGAACAACAGCTTGATCTTGAACCAACTCCCATACATATAGTCCCGCTTTGAGTTGACTGATGTCTAGCTGTTTTTGATCAGTGATGGGGTATTTGAGCGCCAGCACACCATTGAGATGTCGGAACCTCAAGATCGCCTTATTTTGGGCAGCCTCCTTCCACTGAATATTAATCATCTCCTGAGCAGGATTCGGATAGAGCTGTAAGTGTTGCTGCTGAGAAAGCAATGCCTGAATATCTTGATTAGCAACTCCCACCACTATACTATCACAAGGATAGCCAGCACATTGTGTAAAACTACTATCCATTTTGACGACCCATGCTTTGGAAGAATTTACCTGACTTTGTGGATTGGTATAACCAGCCAATACATAGCCTCCATCACTGGTACGTTCTATATCAAACATACTATCTTCACTTGCTATAGTAGTATCCTTTGCTAAAACAATAGTATTTTCCCATTCTCCTCCTGGATTAAAAACAGCTAAGGCACTACCTGTTCCAATTATATACAGCCCCTCTTCATCTAAATACCCATCAGTATGTTTAAATAAAGCAACAAAGCTGCCATCCTCTCTTATTACTGGCAGTATATTAATGGGATAACGATTAGGATAAAAATAAGGTCCATCAAAATCATTGGGATAATATTGTTCCCAAACTAGCTCTCCTTCATAAGTATATTTGCCAAAAACCCAAGAATGCATATAATCAAGATCATCATCAATAGGCCCAATTTGAGATAATAAGAAATGCTCTTCATCAATGGGTATGATAAGTGGTCCAGTTAAATACCAATAATCATCAATAATGTTTTCTTCAATAATTTCTCCCGTATTTGGGTCTAACTGAATTAGTAAGTTAACTCTTGTGGTATAGTCACAAGTAGTAAAAGCGCCTTCTTCCAACTCACAAGAATTGCAGGCCAATAGTATATTACCATTAGGCATTTCCAAATGACTATAACATATTAAATGCCTCTCCACATCCTCTGGTGTAAATAAAGGCTCTTCTATTATCTGCATCCATTCCATTTCACCCATACTATCCGTTTCGATAATGAGTGCTTTTGAGTGACCTATATATGCTCCACTAGTATCAATTTCTGCTGCTGCCCCAGTGATGAGTAGACTAGCGTCAGACAATTCAGAAATTTGTCCAATTACGTCATAAGATAAATTTTCAGTAGCAGTAAATCTATGTGTCCAGATGATATCAGCTTCATCATCAATTTTAAATAGTACGGTTTCAAAATCACCAGAGGCAACTCTTTCATTAATGCTGAGTACATAATTACCATCACTGGTAGCAAGGCAATTGTGGGGTCTTTCCCAACCCCACAAGTCGCCTATCAATAATGTTTTAGTAAATACTTCTTCTCCAGCTATATCTAACTTTTTAGCATAAAATTCCTGTAGCCCAGTAAACTTAAATCCAAAGACCAAAAAGCCATCAGAAGTTTCTATTACTTTACCTGAATTAACAGGCTCTACCCCATCCCCAAAAGTATGGTTAAAGTAGTTTTGAGCCGCTAAGTTGCTAGCGATTAGGAAGAATAGTATTAATAAAATGTTTTTCATTATTTGGTAATTATCAGTTTAGCCACACTGCTCATTCCCTCTATTTGGACAAAATAAATTCCCTCATTGAGTGCAGTGACATCTAAAGATATACCTTCATAGTTAAGCAAGCAATCTTTTAACGGTTTTTGTAAGGCTAATTGAGCTGATAAGTTAAATATTTTGAGAGATGCCCCTAAATCTAACTCATGATGATCAAACTGTTCCCAAGATATTTTTACTTGTTCTGTAGCAGGATTAGGAAAGCAAACTAATTGATTGAAATTCGGTTGCTTACTAACTTGATTGATATTTCTTTTTGGGGCATTACGTGTATATGATTTATCTTCCAAATTGGCTAAAGCAGATTCAGCCATCGTATTATACTTAGATTGCTTATTTTGTGTAATCTCTAATATTGTTGAACGATTAGTTTTCCCAGTGCCATCAGATTGAATTTCGCCTCTATTAATGGCAGTAAGCAATGTTTTAAATTCTTCATCTTCAGATGTGTTCACATTAAATTGTGCTAATTCTTGTTCCGCTTCTAAACTGTCTTTACGGACCACTAAATTAATAATTAATAGTTTGTCACTCCAGCTTTCCCCTTTGTCTCGTAAAAATTGGCGTAAACCAGCGATATTTTGAGTATTAACAAAGTTGATGATGGTGTAAATATCTTGTGTTAATATAGTGCCAGTTCCATTAGTATTGGTAACTTCATTGCCTCCACCGCCAATGATTCCTGAAATTGGAAGACATGCATTGTCGTCAGGCCAATCTTGGCATAAGTTAGCAATAACATTAACACTGGTGGATGCCGTTGAAAATGTTGATGGGAATAGAGTTGGTCCATGATTAAAAACTATATTTTGATTGTCAGAATTCATTACAACTCTATCAAAACTATTATCATTCTCTAAGCTATTAAGTTCATTGGCATAAAACTGATTGTTTTGAGCATTACAATTTCCTTGAGGGTCTAAGGATAAGGGAGTTAAATCTTCAGCATCATCAAAGTGAAAATAGCTAGAAGGTTTAGTGCTGGCATCAATTTCATCAAATGTGTTACAAGCCATTTGCAAACCTTGATTAGCTCCTCTAACATCTACACATGTATAGAATGAACCTGTAAAATAGTTTTTTTGGATGATACTTTCATCTATAGTTGGAGATTGAAGAGCTGAATTGAAGCTATTATCAACACATATTCCAGCTTGGTCGTTATAAGTAGTAAGTTCATTGTCATGAATTTGGCAAGCAAAAGATTCTTTTATATAAATATGAAATCCATCATCAATTCCATATTCATTATTCAAGAAATAGTTATCGGATATTTGAGATAAAGGATTAGCATTTAGAGTAATTCCTCTTTTACATTCTTCAAAATTATTATTGCGAATTGTTACAGGAGAAGCTAAATCATTGAGTCCATAAACCTCTATAGCGGTAGATAATTTTTCAAATTCATTAGGTGCTTCAGCCTCATCTCCAATAGAAAGTAATGAATTGCTTACCTTCATTCCTCCTAATTCATAAGAGCTTTGGTTAAAAACCCCTGCATTTACATAAGAAATGAACTTGTTTCCAAACATATCGAAGTCATTGCTATTATTAACAATAACTTGATAATTTTCAATAGCTCCCCCATAAATTGAGCCATTATTAAAGCCTCCATCACCAATGTTAATTGGAATATCAATGAGATAATTGTCAGAGCAATCGATAAATTTATCTTTACCTAAGCCCTTGTAATATGCTATAAATTTTAAGGATTGAGTAAACAAGCTATTAGTAATTCTATTGGAGTAATTTTCGTCCCTATCACTTGAAACATGAATGGAATTATAGTTATTATAAAAGTTGGATTGGTCGACTTGTATGATCCCACCATCATTATTATAAGCTAAACAACCTAAAGCACTTCTACTAACTAATGCCTCATTGGCAAAAGCAATAGTACTTTCTTCAACTACGACTAAACCTAAACTGCCATTATTTTCTGTTGAAAAATCAGCAGGTTCTGCTCCCTCTCCAAAAACAACTATTCCATCCCAAAAAACATCCATATTGTATTGTAAATCAGCATTTCCCGTTGCATTAAGCCATATTATATTTGTTCCATCAAATAAGTTGTCATCATAAATACTTGACAAATAAGAGCAATTTGTTATTTCTAAAACACCTCCCTCTTCTACATAAATTCTTGATTTTGGTGTAAATAGAACAGTACAACCATCAAAACTTAACCTTCCTCCTTCTTTAACATAAATAATTCCATCCACAAATATTTTTTCATTTACGTGAAATTCATCACTTGTAACTTGAAGATTACTCCAAGACTCGCTGAGTAAAAGAAATAAATTATTCTTCAAAAAATATCTCATTCGTTTTTTTTGCCCTTCTGTAAAACCATCTCTTAAATTCCCACTATAACACATTACATTATTATATACATCAGGGAGCCCGTCTGTATATGTATTTGTATAGCATAATGGGTCACCATCTTGAGCAATATGGGGAGGAGTATCACAAATAAAGTCTCCTAATATTTGACAATCATCATCTGATGTCCCATCATCGCTGTCTGACTCACTCTCACAACTATAATCAGAACCAGCTATCCCAAAAGTATGTTGTAAACCTAAAAAATGTCCAAATTCATGAGCAACAGTTTTAGAAAAATGATCTTGTGTGCCCTCAATCTCAGCAAAATTTTCTTCATTAACTCTCACATAGGCACCTAATGAAGCGTGGTTGCCGCCGTCACTGTCCTCTATCAAAAATACATTAAGATAATTATTAGGCCATCTATACCTTGAAAAAGCTTTTTGTGTTGTTTGGTTATCGCTACCTGAAAGAATCATATCATATTCATCTTCTGATATCAAATATTCTTGAAGGCCAAAGTTAACTAAATTATTTCCATTAGGATCAATTGGTGCTAACTGAAATTGAATGTTAGTTGGTGACATATCTCCAGAGTAACCACCATCATATATGTCATTGACATCTGCGATGCAATTTTCAAAAACAGAATGATCAATAGAGTAATCGAATGTTTTTTTAATAACATGAAAAACAACATTAATAGTTAAAATCTCAGGATTAAGCACAGGCTCAGGATCATCGGTAAATTCGTGAGCTGCATCACAAGGAGTAGTGTAAAAACCACATCCAGGTAGTGTTGGACAACCTGTTACAGAGGTTTCCCAAAGGTTTTTAAGTATTGATGTCGATTCTTCTGGAGGTAGTAAGTTGCACTCAGCATTTTGCGCATGAATTCCTATAGAAACAATACACAATAGTATAAGAGCAAGAATGCTTTTTTGAAATAATAAAAATATATTATTTGCAGATTTAAAATGGTTTGGAAATTTCTTCATGATTTTGAATTAAAGGGTTAAAAAAATATGATTTGGGGGATAATCATTAGATTCACATTGTTAAGTTAAGAAAAATAAATGACAATTTAAAATGCATATGTTTTTAAGTCAAATTAAGGCTGAAAATCTTTTAGAGTATTCCTATTTATTAGGTGTGCCAATAGAATTAAGATTAGTGACAATATTTAGAGAAGAATAGCGATTATTTACGATTCTTACAATACTTAAGCTGTTTCCCTTTTTTTAGCTATTTTTGTGGTCAAAACAAGCATATGGACCACCACTTTTCGGATGAAATCGTTGAGAAAATAAAGAAATTGGAGAAGAAGTATGCCACGATGGGGCAGGATATGAATTCCTACTTAGATGGTTTACTTTATGCCGATTATCTCACCTATTGGGATTACGTCAATTTAGATGTACTACTCAACCTACAGCAACCCAAAACGCCTTTTAGGGATGAATTTATCTTTATTTGCTACCACCAAATTACGGAGCTTTACTTTAAGCTGATTCTTCATGCAATGGAGCAAATCGCCGATACGCATAAGATCAAGGTGGAAGAATATGTGGTTCAGTTAAGACGAATCAATAACTATTTCGAGAATTTGATTCATTCTTTTAACATCATGATAGACGGGATGTATCAAGAGGAATTCTTGAAATTCCGTATGTCTCTTTTACCTGCGAGTGGCTTTCAGTCGGCACAATACCGAATGATCGAGATGTGCGCCGCTCCTTTGGGCAATCTATTGTCGATTAAGGCAAGAGACGAATTTAAGGATTCGCCTTTAGAAGAACAATACGATCACCTTTACTGGAAAAAAGGCGCTACAGAATTAGCCACAGGCAAAAAAACACTCACCCTTCGTCAGTTTGAAATGAAATATCGGGCGGAATTTTTGCAGTTAGCAGAGAGCTATAAAGCCAAGAACCTATGGATGGTCTATAAGAGCATGAGCGAAGAAGATCAACAAAATAAAGAACTGATTGAGCTACTTCGTCGTTTTGATCATAGAGCGAATGTACAATGGCCACTGATGCACTATCGTTCAGCAGTTCGCTACTTGAACCGAGAGCCACTTGAAATTGCAGCAACGGGTGGTACCAACTGGCAAAAGTACTTACCGCCTCGTTTCCAAGCGATTACTTTTTATCCTGAGTTGTGGACAGAGGAAGAGAAGGAGAATTGGGGAAAAAGCTTTGATATTTAGCATTGGGAACGTTGAGCTTGCTCTAAAAAGTCCATATTTGATGAGAATTGCATCTTATTAAATCTTGATCAATGTTTAATGTGCAGATTTTCAAATACTTTGTAAATATGGGTTTTATGGCTTTTGTTTGGCCTTTTAGTTTTTAGAGCAGACTCAACGTTGGAACGTTAAAAAGTTTTAACGTTTGAAAAGTTCATAGTTCATAGTTAAAACAAGATTATGTATAAAACAGTACCAGCTTATAAGCCTAAGAATAAAATAAGAATTGTTACAGCAGCTTCTTTATTTGATGGGCATGATGCGGCGATCAATATTATGCGACGCATCTTGCAGGCATCAGGGGCAGAGATTATTCATTTGGGACATAATCGCTCGGTGAATGAGATTGTGAATACAGCTATACAAGAAGATGCTCATGCGATTGCCATTACTTCTTATCAAGGAGGTCATGTAGAGTACTTCAAGTATATGTATGATTTGTTGAAGGAGAAGGGGGCAGGACAGATTAAGATATTTGGTGGTGGAGGTGGTACTATATTGCCGACGGAAATAGAGGAGTTACACGCTTATGGCATCGCTCGTATTTATTCACCAGATGATGGTCGAACGATGGGCTTGCAAGGGATGATTAATGACCTATTAGAGCAGTCAGATTATGTGATAGGAGATCAGTTGAATGGAGAAGTCAAAAACTTAACAAAAAAGAATCCGAAGTCTATTGCTCGATTGATTACGGCTTATGAAAACTATGAAGCGCAACATAGCGATGCATTGAGTAAAATCCGTGAGCAAGCTAAGAAGGTGAATACACCTGTATTAGGTATTACAGGAACGGGTGGTGCAGGTAAATCATCCTTGACAGATGAGCTGATTCGTCGTTTCCTATTGGATTTTGAGGATAAGACAATTGCTATTATTAGTGTTGATCCATCCAAGCGTAAAACAGGTGGAGCATTATTAGGAGACCGTATTCGTATGAATGCCATCAATCACCCAAGGGTGTATATGCGTTCCTTGGCGACTCGGGAGTCAAATGTTGCCTTGTCTAAATATGTAGATGAAGCAGTGGATGTATTGAAAGCAGCTAAGTATGACTTGATTATTTTAGAGAGTTCTGGTATTGGGCAGTCGGATACCCAAATCACGGAATTTGCAGACTTAACGATGTATGTGATGACGCCTGAATATGGTGCTGCTACGCAATTAGAGAAAATTGACATGCTTGACTTTGCTGACATCGTGGTGCTGAATAAATTTGATAAACGAGGTGCGTTAGATGCTTTAAGAGATGTACGTAAGCAATACCAGCGTAATAGTGTGGCTTTCGATAAGCCATTAGAAGATATGCCTGTCTTTGGGACCATTGCTTCGCAATTCAATGATCCAGGTACGAATCGTTTGTACCAAGCGGTGATGCAAACTTTACAAGAAAAAACAAAAACAGATTTAAAGAGCGACTTTAAGGCCAGTAATGAGATGTCTGAGAAGATATTCATTATTCCACCGAATCGAGTGCGTTATTTATCAGAGATTTCAGACACCATTCGTCAGTATAATCAGTGGGTAGAGAAGCAAGCAGCTATTGCGCAAGATCTATACAGTTTACAACAATCCATGAAGGTGATTGAGCAGACTGAACTGAAAGATAAAGATGTCCTTACAAAACAATTAGAAACAGCTTCTGAAGAAGTAGGCTTGCAATTAGATGGTCATAACAGAAAATTATTAGAGCAATGGCCAGCCTTGAAGGAAGCCTACGCTCAAGACGAGTTCACCTATCAAGTAAGAGGCCGAGACATTAAGGTACAAACCTATACTGAGTCGCTTTCTAAAAACAAAATTCCTCGTATTTCCTTGCCACGTTTTGAGGCTTGGGGTGATTTATTGCGTTGGAATTTACAAGAGAACGTGCCAGGGCGTTTCCCATTCACAGCAGGTGTATTCCCATTTAAGCGACAAGGAGAAGATCCTACTCGTATGTTTGCAGGAGAAGGCGGGCCAGAGCGTACCAATAGACGTTTTCATTACCTCTCTTCCAATATGCCAGCTAAGCGATTATCAACAGCTTTTGACTCAGTGACGCTTTATGGGGAAGATCCAGATTATCGTCCTGATATTTATGGTAAGGTTGGTAACTCAGGTGTGTCAGTATGTTGTTTAGATGACGCCAAAAAGCTCTATTCAGGCTTTGATTTATCAGACAAAAGAACGTCGGTTTCTATGACCATCAATGGTCCTGCGGCCATCATTACTGCCTTCTTTATGAATGCAGCCATTGATCAGCAGTGCGAAGTTTATATCAAGGAAAAAGGCTTAGAAGCAGAAGTAGAAAAGAAGATCAAAGCCATCTATAAAGGCAAAACCAAATTACGTCCTAAATATAATGGTCCATTACCAGCAGGTAATGACGGTTTAGGCTTAATGCTCTTAGGCGTAACAGGCGATCAAGTATTGCCAAAAGAAGTTTACGAAGAAATCAAAGCCGCTACCCTTTCCAAAGTTAGAGGAACAGTCCAAGCAGATATTCTCAAAGAAGACCAAGCCCAAAATACTTGCATCTTCTCCACAGAATTTTCCCTCAAACTCATGGGCGATGTGCAGCAATATTTCAGCGATCATAATGTCCGCAATTTTTACTCGGTTTCCATATCGGGTTATCACATAGCAGAAGCAGGTGCCAATCCAATTTCTCAATTGGCTTTCACGCTCGCTAATGGCTTCACCTTTGTGGAGTACTATTTATCGAGAGGCATGGATATTAATGAGTTTGCGCCTAATCTGTCTTTCTTTTTCTCCAATGGCATTGATCCAGAATATGCCGTGATCGGTAGAGTGGCCAGACGTATTTGGTCTAAAGCCATGAAGCAGAAGTACAATGCCAATGAGCGTTCACAAAAACTGAAGTATCACATCCAAACTTCAGGTCGTTCTTTACACGCCCAAGAGATTGCTTTCAACGATATTCGTACTACACTGCAAGCATTATACGCTATCTACGACAACTGTAACTCGCTACACACCAATGCTTATGATGAAGCGATTACCACACCGACCGAAGAGTCGGTACGTAGAGCAGTCGCCATTCAGCTCATCATCAATAAAGAGTTAGGTTTAGCAAAAAATGAAAACCCAATTCAAGGTTCTTTCATTATAGAAGAGCTCACTGAGCTAGTAGAGGAGGCAGTATTAACAGAATTTGATCGTATCACAGAGCGTGGAGGTGTATTAGGTGCCATGGAAACCATGTATCAAAGAGGTAAGATTCAAGAAGAGTCGCTCTATTACGAAATGCAAAAACACACAGGCGAATATCCAATCGTAGGCGTGAATACCTATCTATCAAAAGAAGGCTCACCAACCATTATCCCAAAAGAAGTGATCCGTTCTACCAAAGAAGAAAAGGAAGCTCAAATCAATACATTGAATAATTTGAAGGCTAAAAGCGAAGATATTAGCCCAGCGCAATTATCCATTCTCCAGACAGCCGCCATCCAAAATGATAACTTATTTAATGCGCTCATGGAAGCCGCTAAGTATTGTTCTTTAGGCCAAATCACCAACTCTCTTTATGAAGTAGGCGGCCAGTACAGACGGAATATGTAAAAAATGGCTATCTTAGCGCCCATAAACCTAATAAACATGAATAAGCTTTATATTATAATAGCAATTGTACTACTATCACTAACAGCCTGTAATTCAGAAGAAAGTGCTAAGACAACCAAAAAAGCACCGGCTAAAACAGAGAAGAAAGAATCGGGGGACGTATTAGATAGAGCCACCATTCAGAAGGTCATCGCTCAATCCTCCAAAATTGAATTGCTCTTTTATTTAGGCGAAGGTTCCATGAGTACTGCGCTCCCTAATCGCCAGCAAATAGATAACTTTAATGTGTTTATTACAGATGAAGGCTTTACGCCACGTAAAGAATGTAAGCCTACTGGTAGTGCATTATTCATGGATGACGATGGGAATATTTTACTCGATTCAGAGCTAAATTTCCTGCCTGATTGCAACTTCATCCGCATGGTCTACAACAAAAAAACTTATTATCACAAACTCTCTCCACAAGCGAATCCATTCTTCATGCAATTCGTCAAGCTAATGCAGCAAGGCCAGCAATAAATGGTGCACTGCAAGGGAGGGCGGACATATAGGTCCGCCCCTACAAAATATTTGGTGATTTGTTCGATTGCCTAATCTAACTAATAAACCAATATACTATTTAACTAATTTACCAATTTGGGGCTTACCCATTTATAATTTTTCATTCGATAGTAGGGGCGGTACCTGTGTGTCCGCCCACGAATGAAAAATTATAAATGGGTCGGGCTGTCCGTTCTTATGTGGCTGTTCGGCGGCTATTCCGCTAAGGTCCGCTTGTCTGCCACTTCGTGGCCAGCCTGCGCGTTCCTAAGCTCCATAAGCCCCCTCTCGACGCCACATACCACTCCCATCCCT
>JAHDDN010000054.1 GCA_020629335.1 Chitinophagales bacterium
CAAGATATTGACACCCCCCAAGATTATAGCAACTTACATGAAAGAGATTAAAAGCATCATTAGCCATTATAAAAAAGCGGATCCAGATACTACATGTGCATTAGCCACTGTTGTTTATGTAGAAGGTTCCTCCTATAGAAGGGTAGGGGCCAGAATGCTGATTTATCAAGATGGAAGCTGGATAGGAGGCATTAGTGGAGGCTGCTTAGAAGGCGATGCTAAGCTTAAAGCGCAAAAGGTAATCTTAGATAAGAAAAGCAAGATCGTTACTTATGATACCAGAGAGGAAGATAGTGAATCAATTGGGATTGGTTTAGGTTGTAATGGCTTAATTGATGTGCTGATTAGCCCTATTGACCAATCCGACAACAACCCAATACAGGTTTTAGAAGCTTGTATAAATGAAAGAGCGGAGCATATTTTAATAACGCCTATTGAAGGGGAGCATAAGGAGCTAATTGGTAAAATATTCAAGGAAGATAATTTTAAGCAAGCAGTAGCACTAAGTGAAAGTGATTTAAACAGCTTAACAGAAGCTATTCAAGTTGTCCAGTCAAGAAGACGATCAAAAGTGATTGAATTATCTGATCTGAAAATATTGATTGAGTTTTTAGCTCCTCCCGTTCATATGATTATTATGGGGGGGCAATACGATACTTTATCTCTCTTGGAAATCAATCAAGTTTTAGGCTGGCAGTCTACATTAGTTGCCAATCCTCAAAAACTAAGTCATCAAACACTTCACTTATGTCATCAAGTTTTAGATCAAAAAAAGCCCTTTCAATTAGCGCCAATTGATCGCCATACAGTAGCTATATTAATGGCTCACGATTACAAAACGGATAGGAATAATTTAGAGCGATTGCTCAAAGAGACGGATATTGCGTATATCGGATTGTTAGGGCCTAAAAAACGTAAAGATAAAATGCTCAAAGAAATGAATATTACTGATCCAGTGATGATTAAACGAATCTTTGGGCCAGTAGGCTTAGATACGGGAGCCACAACTCCTGAAGAAATCGCAATCTCGATTGTAGCAGAAATCAGAGCTTTCCTAAGCCAAAGACAAGGCCAAGCACTAAGGATTAGAAATGCTCCTATTAACGATAGGGATTAATGATGCCGAATTATCTTCTTAATCAAAGATATCTGCCCCAAGTGATAATAACTATGTTCAATCACCCCCTCCATATTTCTTCGGTAGTTCCCATATTTTTCGTTCACAAAATTCTCTTCCAATTGTTCATCAGTCATCACTTCCAAATGTTTAGCAAACTTTTCAGCATTCGAACATAGTTCATAATACAGCTTGGCCCAGTCTTCACTGGATTGAATAGGCGTAAGATTAAAGCTATATTTATCCCGAATGACAAGATCACCGCCCTCAAAAACATTTAAGATACCAGCTATATAATAATTGATATGAAAAGTCAAGGCAGCTATGGTATTGAGAGAGCTTACTTTTTGGGTGGCTTCTTGCCATGTCACGTCTGATAAGATCGCTTTATAATTTGTATTAGCGATCCATTTTCCACTCAATAAGACTTCTCTAAAACGATTTGCTATCTGGTTTGCTTTTTTCATATAAGACGTTTTAAAACATAAGAGATCAATTAAATATTGAATTCATTGATTAAAGTTGCCTGTTTATCATCAAAGTCTTAATTTACATCTAAAAATGGTATGATATTCACCCACATGATCAATTTCCTCGACTACTTCTAAACCCGCTTTTTCGCAACACTCTTTCATCGTATCAGCATGATACATTCGGGAATTACCATTGGCAATAGCAGTAAAATAAAGGGAGGTACCATGCAAGCAATAAGTCGCCGCATCAAACTTCTGTCGATCCCAGTAAGTCTCCATAATAAATAGCTCTGTATTGTCAGACATACCATTACTTGCAGCAGTCAAAATATGAATGATCTCCTCTTCAGAAAAACAATCCAAAAATTGCGACATCCAAATAGCATCTGCTCCCTTAGGAAAAATAGGTTCTTCACTTAACAAATCAATTGGGTATCCATTTATCCTATCCTCTAATCCATTCGCCTCAACATTCCCTTTTGCTTTTTCCCATTGGCCTGGGAGGTCAAGAATGGTGATTTTTACATCTTCATCATATTGCGCACATTTCATTGAAAACTTACCCGTATTACCGCCAACATCTAAAATGTGTTTTGGTTTGTTTTTAAAGACGATGGGTAACGCTTTAGGAAAGGCACCATCTGAATAATAATGATCAAATGCAAACCACGATTGCTTCACTTTCTCAGGCAGATGAGCCAAAGCTTCATAAACCGTTTTCCATTCTCCAAAAACCTTTAAGCCTGCAGGCTTAGTCTCTTTAATCGCCTCCTCCAAATGAAATAAACCCTCATAACAAACATCCTGTACGAAGTCCATATTCACCCTTGTCATCTCATCCTTCAAGAGGAAATAACCAGTCTTAGTAAGTTGATAAGCATCCTCCTGTGTTAATTTTACAACATCTGCACTCAGTCCCATTTCCAATAAAACCCGAGCGCCATACTCAGTAATACTTATGTTTTTTACAATTTCTTCTAAGCTGATACCATTTTTCTGATGTTGGAGAATTAGGTCTAATATTCCTAAATCACGCATGACCTTTGTTGCTTGGAAAACTACAGGTGCAAAAGCAATTTTATTGGCTTCAAACTTAGCATCCACCGCGGATAAATCTCTTTCTTTATAGAATGATTCCATTATTAAATTAATTGGATTTGTTAGTGTAATAATCTCCTTTTTGATAAAATCGCCTGAATATACAACCTTTTTCTTAAAAAGGTAAAACTTGCGCTCTTACTTAAAGCTATATAACAGATAGTCTTTTAGCTATTGGGGCGGCGAGCCGTCCCAATGATAAATATCTGATAGCTAAGTTGCAGTATTTTTGCAATTATACAAGGCATTTATGACGCGAATAGCACAGCTATTTAAGGAATAAATAAGGCAGTAGAATTGTAAAAAGACAAAAATGGGCTATCAAGGATTTATTATTGGGGCGGCTTTTCCTGCTGTACGCTCTTATGTGGCTATTCAGCAGCTACTACGCTAAGGCACACTTGTCTTCCACTGCGTGGCAAGCCTGCGTGTACCTAAGCTTCGTAAGCTACTTCATCACGCCACATACCGCTTCCATCAGGGCCGCATTATTGCTTCGATCCAAGGATATTAATCTTACTTTCTATCACTATAAGCTCAATGGTTTATGATTTTGCAATAACGCGGCCCTGATAGTAGTGGTATGAGGCGTTTATGACACGACTAATGGAGCTTAGGCTCACGCAGGCTCCAATAAGAGACAAGTGAGCCTTAGCGGAATAGGAGCGGCATAGGCTCATAAGAACGAATAGCAGGATAAGCCGCCCAAACAAATTTTAGCTATTATTAATGGAATTTATTATCTTTAAGGCTACTTATTTTTAACCTAAATTACAATATCATGAAAGAAGTAACAAAATTAAGCAATTCTGCCAGTGAAGTCGTAGAACTTACAGAAGATCAAATTCAACAAGTATATGGTGGTACGGGATCAAATGAAGCAGATAATGATGATTTTGACAAATGTTGGTAGGTGAATTAATGATGAATGCATAATGATGAATTTGTTAATGATAATTCGATAGATATGATAAAGATCACGATTAGTATTGTGTTTTTGTGCTTGTTTGCTTATTTACCAGCATTTGGGCAGTGTAATGGGGATGCTGCGCTATGTGATCGTCCTTTCAATGAAGTGGCCTTTTTGACGACTCATAATGCTTATAATTCTGCGGAAGATGATTATGCTTCTCCTAATCATAATCTGAGTATCGTCTCACAACTCAATGATGGGGTAAGAGGACTGATGATAGATGTATATGATAATATGGGAGTAGCGAGTGTTTTTCATTCCGCACCATTTTTAGGGTCGAGACCATTAGTGGAGTTTTTGATAGAGATTCGAGAATTTTTAGAGGAAAATCAAAATGAGGTCGTGACGATTATTTTAGAGTGCTATACGACAGCTGATATGATAGAGTCGGAGATTAATGCGAGTGAATTGACGGACTATTTGTACACACATGATGTCGATACAGGATGGCCGACTTTGCAAGAAATGATTGATGACAATGCTCGATTGGTCATTCTATCAGATGTGAATGATGCTTCTGCCGATCAGGCATGGTATCATTATATGTGGGATTTAGCGGTAGAAACGCATTATTCGAATAATAGCATAGCAGATTTTAGTTGTAATTTTAATAGGGGAGATGCAGAGAATGATTTGTTTATTCTCAATCACTTTATTACGGATGCTTCGGTAGGTATTGGAGAGCCTGATTCCTCCTTGATAGCCAACTCAAATCCTTACTTCATTGAGCGTGTATTAGAATGCCAAACAATTACCGAGAAATTCCCTAATTTTGTAACAGTAGATTTCCATGAATTAGGAGATTGCCATGCAGTGGTGAATCAGCTAAATGGAGTAAGTACATCTGTGGATGCCTATAGTACTATTGATACCAAATTAAGTGTTTACCCGAATCCGTCTAATAATGTTATTAGTGTTCAACAAATGGGGATTGCAAAAGATGGGGTTCAAATTTTTAATGTACTAGGACAATCTGTACATGAGTTGATCTATATTCAGTCTTTAGATATGGATGAAATAAGGGTGGATGTTTCACAATTAGATCAGGGTGTTTATATGCTAAAAACTAAAACGCAAGCAACTTTGTTTTTACATCAACCATAGTTAATCAATAATGGTAGTGAATAAAAAACAATTAAAAGACAGCCACGGTCGTATTATCAATTATATGCGATTAGCAGTTACAGATCGTTGTAATCTGCGTTGCTTTTATTGTATGCCAGAGGAGGGGGTGCAATTTTTGAAAAAGCATGATATTCTTTCTTATGAAGAAATGCTGCGTTTAATTGCAATTTTGAATCCGATGGGAATAGATAAAGTACGTATTACGGGTGGAGAGCCATTTGTACGGAAGGATATCATACATTTCTTGAAAACGGTCAAGCAAGATTTTGATTTAAGATCATTTTCGATTACTTCCAATGCGACTTTGCTACATCATTATATGGAAGAGTTGCCACAATTGTTTGATTCTATGAATATCAGTTTGGATAGTTTAGACAAGGAGCGGTTTTTTCAAATTACTAGGCGAGATGATTTTGATATAGTATTTCAGAATATTGAAAATCTAATAAAAACGGATATTGATGTCAAGATCAATGCGGTGGTGATGGATGGCAAAAATATCGCAGATATTTTGCCTTTTGTGGAGTGGACACGTGATAATAATGTTTCCGTTCGCTTTATAGAAGAAATGCCTTTCAATGGCTGTAGAAATAGTGATGAAATTTCTACTTGGGATCATCGAAAAATTTATCAATATATACAAGAAGAATTTAAAGAAATTATAGCTTTGCGGAATCCTAAATCCTCCACTTCGGTCATGTATCAAGTGAAAGGATTTAAAGGGAAGTTTGGTATTATTCCAGCCTTTTCAAGAACCTTCTGTGGCTCTTGTAATCGGATCAGGATAACAGCTAAGGGCGATTTGCGTACTTGTTTGTATTCTGCCGAAGGAATTAGCCTTTTAAAGCCAATGCGAGCAGGATTAACAGAGGAGGCGATGCAGCAGTTAGTAAGAGAAGCCATATTACACAAAGAAAAAGATGGATTTGAGGCGGCCCAAAAGAGGCTGAATCTAGATTCCATTTATGAATCAATGACTACAATTGGAGGATAATTAATTTATATTACTAATGATCTCAATAGACGAAGCTGATAAACGATTGTCGAAAATACAGATGGCTATTCCATCGGAGAAATTGCCATTAGAGCATTCTATAGGGCGAATACTGGACGAACCGATTTATGCCGATAGAGATTTTCCACCCTTTGATAGAGTGACAATGGACGGTATCGCTATCCAATACGATAGTTTAGCGAATGGCTCGCAATCCTTCCCAATAGAGGGAGTAGCGCCTGCTGGTAGTCCCATCATGCGTTTAGAAAATCCTAATGCTTGCTTAGAGGTCATGACAGGAGCTATTATGCCACATAATGCAGATACAGTCATCCCTTATGAACAAGTCCAAATTCAAAATGACATCGCCTTAATTCAAACACCTGACTTAGTAACCAGAGGCAAAAATATCCACTTAGAAGGACGAGATCGAATTAAGGGAAGTTTGTTAATTCCCAAAGGTGTCGCTATTAGTCCAGCTGAAATAGCAATCATGGCAACTGTAGGAGCCTCAGAAATCAGCGTCAAGCAAATGCGCAAGGTGGCAGTCATTGCTACTGGAGATGAATTAGTAGGAATCTCAGAAACACCAGCACCCCATCAGATACGTTCTTCCAATGTCTATATGCTAAAATCTGCCTTGAAAGAATTGGGCTTAGACGCTCAAATATTCCATTTAAAGGACGATAAGGAGTCGCTTCAAAACTCGCTTAAAGAAATTTTAGATGGCTATGATATCATACTATTAAGCGGAGGCGTTTCTAAAGGGAAGTTTGATTATGTACCTGAAGTTATGACAGAATTAGGCGTAGAAAAAGTATTCCATAAAATCAAACAAAAACCGGGCAAGCCATTTTGGTTAGGTAGAAGAGATGGGAAAGTTGTTTTTGCTTTTCCAGGCAATCCTGTCTCCAGCTTTATGTGCTTTAATCGCTATTTCAAAAAGTGGTTATATCAACAGTTAGAAGTGATTCAGCCAACTTATACGGCTCACTTAGCTACCGATTTTTCCTTTCCTAAAGAACTTACGTACTTTTTACAAGTGAAAGTCGAAATTAACGATAGCGGTCAAATTATTGCACATCCCAATACAGGAAACGGCTCTGGTGACTTAGCGAATCTTATCAGCTCTCATGGCTTCTTAGAATTGCCTAAAGATCAATTTGAATTTAAGGCAGGTATGGCCTTCACTTATCATCCTTATAGACCCATTTAAATTATGAGTGAACAAAAATTTACCCACCTCAATCCCGATGGAAAAGTCAATATGGTGGATGTAGGGGCAAAAGCGATTACACACAGATATGCCAAAGCCAGAGCACTAATGCAAGTATCTGAGGAGGTACTACAAGCCTTCGAAAATAATGACGTACAAACCAAGAAAGGCCCTGTTTTTCAGACAGCCATCATCGCTGGTATTATGGGGGCTAAAAAGACGAGTGAGCTCATTCCGCTTTGCCATCCATTGGGCTTAGACAAATGCAATGTCTCCATTCGTATTACTGATCAAAAGGAAATAGAAATTATAGGTGAAGCGTCCCTAAATGCCAAAACAGGTGTTGAAATGGAAGCCATGACAGCGGTATCAGTAGCAGCACTAACGGTTTATGATATGTGTAAGTCATTTGGACACGACATCATCATCAAGGAAATGAGATTAATTGAAAAAAGAGGAGGAAAATCAGATTTTAAACTTTAGTAAGCGATGAAAAAGCACAGTAAACACAGCAATATCCCTAAGCCAAGATTGGGAAAATATGCCCGTAACGAATGGGCTATCTTAGGCGCTCCTTGCGGTATGATACAATCTTTTGTGGAAGACTTGGCCAAGGAACTGAATACTACATATAAATTAGCTTATATTGATGCTTCCCATAATGCCGAGCATATAGAAGCTAAGCCATCACTCTTTCAATTACAATTAGAAGAAAGAGGGAACACTCAAAATCTATTACTAAGTTCTCAGCCTTCTATTTATGGCTTTAAGCATCTGTTAAACCAAACAGATATAGCCTTTGTCAATGGCAATCATTTCAAAGCCACTCAACAAATAGTCATTCTCCATCCAAAGAAATTAGCATCTTTAGAACGCAAGTTGGATCGACTGACTAATGTTTCTGTAATCATTAAAAATGGGGTAGAAGAAGTACCCTCATTTCTACAGGAGCATGTCCAAACTGCCACGATTTTAGAATGGGATCAAAGCAACAAATTACTGGAATATATCCAAGAGAATATCCAAAGGCCTCTACTCAATGCCTTAATCTTGACAGGCGGGAAAAGTACAAGGATGGGGGAAGACAAAGCCCAAATTAATTATCACGGCATGTCTCAGTTGGATTATATGATAAAACTCGTAAATCCTCATTGCGAACAGAGCTTTATTTCTGTAAGAGCAGATCAACAAGAGCAGTATGCAGCCCATGAATGTATAGCAGATACTTTCATCGGTTTAGGGCCTTTTGGCGGCATCTTATCCGCTTTCCAAAAAAATCCCGATTCCGCTTTTTTAGTCGCAGCCGTTGATATGCCCAATATCAATGAAGCCGCTATCCAAGAATTAATGGAGGGGCGCAATCCAGCTAAAGTAGCTACTGCTTTCTTAAATCCTGCAACGGATTTCCCAGATCCTCTGTTCACGATCTATGAGCCGAAAGCCTATCCTAAGTTACTGCAATACTTATCCTTAGGCTATGCCTGCCCAAGAAAAATGCTCATCAATGAAGAGATCGAATTGATCACTTCTCAACAAGAAAATTTATTACTCAATATCAATACGCCAACAGAGAAAGCCAACTATCGTGATTGAGTTGAATCCAGTATTGATGTTGATTTTTTTCATCATCGCCCTATTTTATTCCTCCGCAGGCTTTGGTGGAGGCTCCAGTTATTTGGCAGTATTAGCCCTCTTCGGATTAGATCAAGAAATCATCAAATCCACTGCACTCTTATGTAATATCGTAGTCGTATCAGGTGGCACTTATTTATTTTATCAAGAAGGCTACTTAAATCTCAAAAAAGTCTGGCCGCTCATTATCCTAAGCATCCCTTTAGCCTATTTAGGCGGCAGCATCGCCTTAGCCACCCAAACTTTTTATCAACTTTTAGGCATTACCCTATTAATCGCATCCGTCTTTATGCTCTTGCCTATCAATAAAAACAAAAGCCAAGAATTCAATAATCAAAATCTACTACTCAATGGCGGAATAGGTGGAGGAATCGGATTTTTATCTGGCTTAGTCGGCATTGGCGGCGGCATCTTTCTAAGTCCATTATTACACCTCAGTCGGTGGGATAAAGCCAAAGTCATTGCTGCCACTTCCAGCCTTTTCATCTTAGTCAATTCCTTAGCCGGCTTATTAGGGCAAGTTAGCAATCCAGCCTTTAGTATTCAATGGCGTTTCATTCTCCCATTACTGTTAGCCGTTTTCTTAGGCGGTCAAATCGGTTCTCGCCTCAGTAGCACTCGCCTTAACTCTCAGCGAATAAGGCAAGTTACTGCTTTGTTGATATTGGTGGTAGCGTTGCGGATATTGGTTAATTAGTGTATTAGTTAAGTGGTTAATTGGTGTATTAGTTTATTGGTAAAGTAGTTAATTAGTGTACTAGTAAATTGGCGTAGTGTTTTTTTTTAAATAGCTAAGACGTGAATCAACTATAAATAAGTGCTAAATGATAACTGCCTTATATTTAGTGAATTATATAATTTAAAATATTTGCCATTATTTGGATAGTAGAAAAAAATAACATATTTTACTCAGGAATTTCTTAGCTCCAATTTGGAGAGCTTATTATTACATCCTAAAAAACTAATATTGTTATGCCGACACCAAGAGATTTTGAGAAATATTCAAAGATGATTAGAATTCATGTGAAGAGCTTTTTTAAATTGTTAGATAAAGCAACTAAAGAAGAACGATTTTACGTGGATGCCCAGAAAAAAGTTAACTATATAAAGCCTAAAGATGCTGCGGTAGGAGAGGAATTACAAGGATATTTGGATGCTCAAAAATCTGGAGAAGAAGTAGTGATACAAGAAAGTGCCGCTGCGGCTCCTACAGCAGAAAAAGAAGAAGTACCGAAAGCAGCGCCTACGGCAACTAGTACAACAGTGGCTCCAATTCATATTAAAAGCTACGAAAAAGCCTTAGCTAAAGCCAAAGAAAATGCCCATTATATCAAAGAGCTACAATCTAAAATTAACTATATAGCCAAAAAAGATCCTGCTTTGGCTGCCGAATTTCAATTAGAATGCGATAAACTTAAAAATGCTCAAGGAGCCGCTGAATCCGACCGAATATTACAGTTGAAGGTAGATAAAGTTCAAAAATGTATCGACTTATGTAATAGTTATGAGCCGATTCATGAGAAGGAATCTTATATTGCTTCTGCCCGTGAAAGACTCAAAGAGGTGGCTGCGTTAAGCGCAGAAAAAGCAGCAGAATATGAACAAAAAATACAAGTATTAGAGCAAGGAATCGCTGAATTGAAAGCTGGTGCAGCAGTAGAATCAGAACTGATCAATAGAATTTCAGAACAAGCCTATTACATTAAATCAGCATTACTTGGGCAAGGAATTGGAGATCAGATCAATTTGGAAATTGAACAAAGAGTAAGTGATTATCAATCAACGGTAGAAGGCTATTTGAATAATAATTTTATTAGTGATTTAAAGTCATTAACCAGTCAACAAGGTATTTTGCCTCCAGCAGTGAGCAGCTTTGTGAATCATGCTAATCATTTCTTTTCTAATCTAGATTATAAAATAAGCGACATCCAAAAAGATTTAAAAAAGCCTACTGATGATGTCCATAAAGCCTATGAATTAGCTCTTTGCCTCGATTGTGAATCAGAAATTTTAGCTCAGATTTTTCCTGAATATAAAGACAATTCTAAGGAACACGCTAAGATAAAAGAAATACTAAAGTCCTTAACTTCCCGAGAAGCAGTGACTCAACATCAAGCAGCTAATTACGAAAAATTCACTGATGAAGCCGTGATGCGTAAAAATAAAATGAATGACCCTGAATTAGTAGAGAAAGTCAAAAATTATTTTCAACTTAATAAAATGGCTCCATTAGGAGATCCTTTACGTATTGTCATCCCCTACGAAGTCTGGGAGGTAGAAAAAAATGCCTTTGATATTCCTATTGAGAAAAAGCTTTTTATTGATATTGCAGCTGAAGATACTGCTGAAAATAAGTTTTATATTAACTCTTTATGGTTAAAACAGACCTATGAAGGAGGAGGTTATGGACCTATTCATTTTGGAGGTTTAAGTGAAAAGATCAGAGAAATCAGAAAAGCCAATATTGAAAAATAATTCAATAGGTCGCAAGCAATTTGTTTGCGACCTTTTTTTATCTCTCTCCTTATATTCCATTTCAATAAATAATCGCCCCATTTCGCCCACGAATAAAATTCGTGGGCTACCAGATCATAATATAGCTGAAGCTATATATTTTCTGATATTATAACCGCCTTTAGGCGGTGTAAGATATGGTAGCGTTGGAATTTATTCCATCGCGAGTATGGGACGATTAAATTTTTAAAATCTCAAAATATTTATCATTAAACATTACGAATTAGTCATTAATTTGGGGCTTCCCATGCGCTCGTAAAAGCGAGTGCGCAGCACGAGCCAATTAAATATTCATCATTACGCATTATGCATTCGCCGAAGGCGCATGGTCGGGCTGTCCGTTCTTATGGGGCTATGCTGCTCCTACTTTGCTAAGTGCTGCTTGTCTTCCCTGCGGGCAAGCCATCGCATCACTAAGCGTCGTAAGTCGCCGCATAAACGCCCCATACCACTACCATCCCTAAGCCGAAACTAGTGATGAGCGCATAGTGATGAGCGATGAGTAAAATTGCTATACGGTTATCGCTATGCGCTAGTAAAACCTGTCATCATATGTTTGCGATGGCATCTCTTTTTGTTTTTTCAACAGATAAAAAGGTCGTAACTTCTGAATGATATTTTGAACACCTTATCCCTAAGCCAATTTTTTAACTGATAATCTAAGTACCTGGTGTATTTATATCAAATACTCCTTCTTCTAAAAAAAATACAATAAAAGTCTTTCATTTGTCATTGTTTACAGTGATTAATAGAAAAATGTTGTATATATTTGATGTTGGTAGTCGATAATAAAGCAGTAATGAATTTGAAATATATAATTATAAAAAAAAAACAATTTTTAGAAGGAAAGTGAAAAAATGTTATATTTTTGTAAATATTTGAGCAGTTTGATAAAAAGCAGTTAATGAAAGAACAATTTTATAAAACAAAATTTGGGAAGCTATTATTGGGAGATACAGTTGAAATAATAAACTCAAAGTTATTGAAGTATTATAAAGAAAAATTTCAATTAATTATTACATCGCCTCCTTTTCCTCTAAATGCAAAAAAAAAATATGGTAATTTTCAAGGAGATGAGTACAAAGAGTGGTTTGCTAATTTAGCCCCACTATTTGCTCAATTGATTAAAAATGATGGTTCAATAGTTATAGAGATAGGCAATGCATGGGAAGCAAATAGGCCAGTACAATCTTTATTGCATTTAGAATCATTATTAGCTTTTGTCAAAAAGGCCAATCTGAATCTAATACAAGAATTTATTTGTTACAATCCTTCTCGTTTGCCTTCTCCTGCAATTTGGGTAACACGTAAAAGAATAAGGACAGTAGATAGCTATACGCATGTTTGGTGGCTATCAAAATCTGATTATCCTAAAGCTGATAATAGAAAAGTATTAAGACCATATAGTAAGGGAATGAAAGATCTATTAAAGCGACAAAAATTCAATACTAAAAAAAGACCTTCTGGACATAGAATTAATAAAAAAGCTTTTCTTAAAGATAATGGAGGTAGTATTTCACACAATTTGTTAGAATTCGAGCAAATTGAGGAGGATAGGTTTAATCGCCTTCCGAATAATATTACAGAATTTGTTAATGGAAAAGTCAAAGAAGAACTACCCCACAATGTATTAAGCCTTTCAAATACTAAATCTAGTGATTTTTTTTCTAAAACTTGTAGAGAGAGAGGGATTTCAAGACATCCTGCTACAATGCATCCTGGATTAGTTGCTTTTTTTACCCAATTTTTAACAGAAAAGAATGATTTGATTCTTGATCCATTTGCTGGAAGTAATACAACTGGTTATATCGCAGAAAAACTTGAAAGGAACTGGATTTCTATTGAAATATTAGAAGATTATGCTAAACAGTCTTCAATCCGTTTTGAAGACCCCGAATTAAATACATTTATAAAATTTCAAAACCAATAATAAATGGAAAAAGTAATAGGAAAAATAAAGGCTTCCACAGAAGTTGATATACTCAGTAAAGGAAAAGTAGAAGCGAATTTTGTTGGAAGGCCTTTTTATATTGATTATAACAAGCTTCATCTATTAACATGTGATGCTTGGAAGTATAATGCAAAGGGAATTCCCCAAGGAGCATTTTTACTAGCTTTTTATGATGGAGAGGAGGGAGTTGATGAAGCCTTATTATTAAGAGCTTTAGGTCCAACAGTTTTGCCAACAGATAGTGATAATGTTCGTTCAATGGTTGCTTATTATAAAGATAATATTGAGATAGCTGGTCGAGTTGGAGTAGAAAATAAGAATAGCAAATTAGATCAATTCACAAAATTTGAATTTAGTTGTTCTGGGTTAGAATGTCGAATTTTAGGCGTGTTTTATAAAACCAAAAAAAAGAAGGATGGAAAAGAATTTGAAATTACAGAATTTGGAGCAGATGTAGAAAATTTTTATTCAGCTAATAATTATAAAGTTTATAAAGCTACTGGGAATGTCCTGAAAACAATCATTAATCAAAGAGATAGTCAAGAACACATAGTAGGAAGTGAAAATGAATTTGAGATTGGATATGTTAGGTATAGTTCAAGTAGAAGATTTCAAAACAGAGAAGAAAAAAAAGTTCCTGTATTTATTAGTCCGTCTGATTTTCTGGGAAAGAGAACAGCGTTATTTGGTATGACTAGAACTGGAAAATCTAATACACTGAAAAAGGTAATTCAAGCTACAGTTGAAATTTCCCAAAAAGCTAAAAAAAACCTTATTGATGATATAAAAAAAGCTAGATCATTTCGTAAGGAAAAACAAACTAATACTGGTGATACAGAGTCATTATTGAATGTGAATAATGAGAGAAGTTTTATCAGAGATATTACAGAGCCATTAGAAAAAAATGGAAGCCCAAAGTATAGTGTTGGACAAATAATTTTTGACGTTAATGGTGAGTATGCAAATGCTAATTTACAAGATGAGGGAACGGCAATTTTTGAAATTTATAGAAATGATGTGGTTAGATATAGTGTTTTAGAGAAGGAAAATTTTAATGTTTTAAAAATTAATTTTTATTCGGAAATTGAAAGTGGATTTGATTTGATAAAATCAAGCCTAACGGAAGATAAAAATAAAAGCGATTATATCAAAAGTTTTTTAGCTGTAGATTTAAGTTTGCCAGAAAATTATGAAAAACCAATTGGCTCAAAAACTAGTGATGAAAAAAAAGCAACCTATCTTTATAATAGAAAAAAAGCTCTTTATCTTTGTTGCTTATATCTTGCAAAATTCCCTGTTCCTAGTATGTTAAGGACTTTAAAGTTTAATGGTTGTGCAAAAACAATAAATAAGTTAGTACCAGAAATGAAACCTCATGAAGGATTATCATTTGACCAATCTGTGGAATGGTTTACTAAAGTATACGAGGCATCAGGTACGGAGGAAGGTCAAAATATGTTAGAAAAGTATAAAACAGATAAAGGAGTTCAATTTCTAGATGAGGATATAAAAGCAATGTTAGTTTTCTTAACAAGAAAATCTAAACCGACTAGTGATAATGCAACTTTAAGTGGATATAGAAAGCTTCGTTCTCTAATTAATTTGCATACTCCAAATTCTAATACATCATTTGAAGTTGAAATTTTAAAACATTTGAGAATTGGTAAAATAGTAATAATAGACTTATCACAAGGTAATCCTCTTGTTCAAGAGCTATATGCAGTTAGGATTTGTACTAAAATATTTAATGCTGCAATGAAAAGTTTTATTGACACACTTCCAAACAATTTTATCCAGTTTTATTTTGAAGAAGCACATAATTTATTTCCAAAAAAAGAAGATAAAAATTTGAAAGATATATATAATAGAATAGCTAAAGAAGGAGCGAAGTTAAATTTAGGAATGATATATGCAACACAAGAAGTAAGTTCTATTAGCTCAAATATATTAAAAAACACACAAAATTGGTTTATTGCCCATCTTAACAATGAAGATGAGCTAAAAGAAATAAGAAAATACTACGACTTTTCTGATTTTACCAATTCACTAATAAGGTTTAGTGCTGGAAATGATAAAGGATTTGTGAGGATGAAAACTTATACAAATCCTTTTGTGGTTCCTGTTCAAATTGATCGTTTTTTAGCAGATAAAAAAGACTGAAATCATGGCAATTACAAGTAAAACCAATCGTCCTAATGAATTTGCTCATAAAGCAAACCATACATATTTCATTTCTGATAAAGACATTCAAGCGTTTTTAAAAGAATGCCAATTGCCAAAAGATAATGAAGATATAATAATTAAAGATGAGAGTTTAATTGAAAGCTTTGAAAAGCCTCCTGAAAATCCAATTAAAGCAATTATAGCAGTTGATGGTGGATATACTGAAGTTAGCGTAAAAAAAACTTATCCAACTTCGACGATTACTTTTTTACAATTTGGAGCTTTTTGGCTTGATATGGAAGAGTGGAATTTGTTAGAAGATAAGCCTTTTATATCTCCTGAAGATATGTCTAAATTTAATGATTTAGAAAGAATCAAGATGGTTTTACCTACTAGAGGAGTAGGTTATAAAAATCAAGATAGTTTTATTAAATCAGTTAGGAGAGCTATTTATGATTTTTTTATGTTGAAACATGATGGGAAATCTTCCTTAATGGAAACGTTGAAATGGCTTATATATGAAGATTTTAAAGGTAATGATTCATTAAAGTCTTACTCTTTAGTAAATCAAAATCTTGTAGAAGATATAGATTTAATTTCATTAAAACTAGATAAATCGAAGCTGAAAAGCGATTTTACTTTTGATTTTAACTCTGATATTGTTTATTTAACTGATGTATTTCGTTTTCATGAAAGAGTAGATGAAGAACTTGGAGCTGGTGGGATTTTGGGTAATCTTACAAATACTATTGAACAAATTATTATATTTCATCTTATAAAAACAATGTTAGAATTAAATCCTTCATTATTAAAAAGCACTTTGTTTATTAAAGATGGGAATTTATCAGTCCCAGATAGAGCTGCAAGGTTGCATCGTTCAATAAGAAACTTGACAACTTATCTTTATAAAAACCATGATCTTTTTTTAATTGGGTTGGAAAAGTCAGGAGTATTTACCGAACATGCAGACGAGATAACTAAAGCAATAGAAGTAAAAGATAAAAATGGAGATACAGTATTTGATGAAAATGGCAATGTCGTCTATAAAAATAAGTTACTCAAAGGGGAAATACTATTTTTATCTAATGATTATATTAGAAAATATATAGCTCCTGGAAAGGGGAAGTTTGGAAAAAACTCATATTACAGTGGCAAACTAATATATCATTCAAAAAATGGTAGTGTTTATGTCGGAACAATTCCTGTCAAGGATGATAATGTGATGGATAAACCTTGCAAATCGGAATTTAAAAATTTGGATACTATTTTACATAATATTGATAGTTTAAAGTGTGATATGTATGATAACGCTTTAGTTCCTATAACTCTAGCTAATAGGTTAGTTTCGTTGGCAAATCACCCAAGTCAAGTTTTATTAGAGAAGTTTGCAAAAGAAAATATAATAAAATAATTGAATATTAATTAGTGTGATTTAATGTTGAAGAAACTACTATTTAAGTAATATTTTAATTAAAATAAAAATAATGTTTTGGATAAATCCTAAAGGTTTAAATAATTTTAAATTCTTTTATGATAGTGTTTTTAAGCAATTACTTTCATTAGAGCAATTTGTTAATATAACTGTGAGAGCTTATGAAAAAGAATTAAAAACTAATAAGGATTCAATAAAAGAAAGGTATAAATCAGACTTGAAAAAAGTTGAAGAAGGATATAATGAACTGATCTCACTTGGTACTGAAAAATGGCAAGCTTATGAAGAAAGTAATTGGAAATTATTAGATGATTATATCATCG
Organism: Chitinophagales bacterium; assembly: GCA_020629335.1. The sequence goes on from JAHDDN010000054.1 coordinate 17,012, forward strand.
ATGAAGAATGGAAAGAGATGGAATTTCATGATCTTTTAGTACAAACTTTATTGAATTCGTCATTAATTAGTACAATAAGTATAATAGAATATAATCTGAAAAAGATTTGTGAATTAATCAAAGATGAGAACAGTTATAATATTTCCATTGAGGACTTTCAGCACTCGAATAATTATATTGGTTCTTCCAAAAAATACTTGACAAAAGTTGCTGAGATCGATTTCAAAAACCTAATTGCAGAGTTTGATGAAATTGAAAGATATCGTTTTATAAGAAATAAAATTATCCATAACTTAGGTAAGATACCTAAAAAAGAGTATAAAAATATTGAAACTTTAATAGCAAAACATAAAAAAGTGTCTATTAATAGTCGTGGAGTTGTCTTAATTAATAATCCTAAATTCGTTATTGATTTAATTGATGTGGGAAGGACCTTCTTTAATAAGCTTTTTTATATTTATGAAGAGAAACGAAATTTTAAGCGTTTAAAGGAAAATCTCAATTGGTTTATTGATAATTTTACTAACTCAAAGGTGAAAACTTCAAAAGTTGCGTCATCTGATTTGTTCAAGTTGAAATATAAGGCAAAGTTAAAATTAGATCGTAAAAAATATGATATAATAATTAAAATTTCAAAGTCAAAAAAAGAAAAATTTGAAATTTTTAACACCTCTGAAGAATTAACTGAATTATGTAGTAGTATAGAATCTAATAAACATATTATGGTTAAAAATATAATGCCTTATGTGTCATGTGATGAAAAACTGTTATACAATGGGGTCTATTCTTAATTAGTTTCTGTTGAGAGCGTATCATTTTAGAAATCACATTTTGAACTAGTAGCTGAATAATATATAAATTGTTTCATGATAGTAAGTTTTTAGAAAAGAGTTGAAAATTAAACGGATTTGATTATGAATATAGTATTTTAATGGCCTAAATCTCTCTGTCAGAAGTGTTTCGCTTGATATAGTTATTCTCTGAAATATAAGGATTGTTTATTATGTTTGATTTTGCAGAGAGTAGAGCATTAGTGAATCTCAATACCCAATACCTGCTACTCATTACTAAAAAAAATGCGCAAGGGATGGCAGCGGTATGTGGCGTCCGTGAAGTGACTTACGTAGCTTAGTGATGCGATGGCTGGCCCGAAGGGCAGACAAGCAGCACTTAGCGAAGTAGGAACTGAACAGCCACATAAGAGCGTACAGCCCGACCCGATCCTTATTTTTTCATCGGAGGGCGAACACATTAACTGAATGGCCGACACCTAGGTCGGCCATTACACTACTATGCCAATGAAAAATAAGGATCGGGATGCGCCCAAAACCAATCAATCCATTTGTAAAATCAATTAGATATACTTACTTTGATAAAAGAAAAACGAACCAATCAATGCACCCAAAAGTTTATTTATATAGAGAGCAAGACGAATATTTTGAACTATACTTAGGAGGGTTCTCGACTCTTGATGGCTTGAAAGCGATTGATCCCAATCTAAAGGTGGAGCTAATTGAAATTGGGGCGACTTCCTATAAAAGATATGGTTTTGCTACGGAAAAAGAATTTCCTAATTGGGAGAGGGTGCAAGAACTTATCTCATTTATGGAAGCAGAAGGAGAGTTTGGCTTGATTCATTTTGAAATTGAAATCATTGGATTGGGTTATTTATCAACTCATGATGATGGGGAATGTCATTTTCGATTTAAAGATAGAAGGGACTTAATCAATGTGGTGAAAGTAGTTGCGTCGAATTATCAAGATCAATTAGTCGCAGCATTATTAGATAATCCCAATAGTTACATTGTCATTAAGGAGTCGGGTCAATTGAGTAAATATCATTCCTTTGATTCGTATTTGAAAGAAACAAATTACTAAGATATTATGAGTAATATTTCATTTTCAGAAAATCCCCGAAAGCTATTTTTATTAGATGGAATTGGCGCATTAGTATCGGCATTTTTCCTAGGAGTTGTTTTAGTGCAATTAGAACATATCTTTGGAATTCCACCTTCGGCTCTTTACGTTTTGGCCTTCATTCCCTGTGTTTTTGCTGCTTATGATTTCTTCTGCTACTGGAAAATAAAAGAAAATTGGAGGGGCTATTTGAAAGCGATTGCCATTGCTAATCTCTTATATTGTGTCTTGTCTTTAGGCTTCGCCTTTTATCATTTGGAGCAAATTACCTATTTAGGTTGGGCTTACATTATTATAGAAATTTTAATCATCCTAGTATTAGCCAAAATAGAACTAAATGCTGCGGCTTCATAAACAATCAACCAATATACTAATCAACTATTTAACCAATATACTAATCAACTATTTAACCAATATACTAATCAACTATTTAACCAATATACTAATCAACTATTTAACCAATATACTAATCAACTATTTAACCAATATACTAATCAACTATTTAACCAATCAACTAAATATCAATTCACCAATATCTCATCCACGAATAACCAACTGCCTCCACCTGGACTGGCATGCCAATCGGGATTATTGAGAATGCTCTTTATTTCTACTTTAACATATT
>JAHDDN010000556.1 GCA_020629335.1 Chitinophagales bacterium
TGGAATAGGAATTTTTAAACGTTTTAACTTTGAGTCTTTGGAACGTTTTAACATTATAACCCTCTGGGCCTAGTCTCTGATTACGACCTCTCACCATTTTTGTCTGAATCTGAATTTTCTGAATGAAAGAATTTACTAAATTTTTTATTAGTATAATTTTCAGGTACGCCCCTATATTTTTCATTCATAGTTCTGTTTTTTCGGTTATTCCGTTTATCAGTTCGATCATTAATTTGGGGCTTCCCACTGCGCAAGCAGAGGCAAGTGCGCAGCACCAATTAAACATTAATCATTACACATTAACCATTCGCCGAAAGCGCAGCGCAGTCGTCGGGCTGTCCGCTATTATGTGGCTATGCCGCTCCTACTCCACTAAGGCATACTTGTCTGCCCTTTCAGGGCCAGCCTGCGTCTGCCTAAGTTCCGTAAGTCGCTGCATAAACGCCACATACCGCTACCATCCCTAAGCCGAAAAATTTTAACGTTTTAACTGAAAAACAAACTATGCACTCATTGCTATGCACTAAAAAAGTCGGCAACACTGCACAAAAAGCCCTCACATTGTCACTTACTTTACATCCAAATAAATCACTATGTTTTTATCCACATACTAAATAGCCATTTGTTGATAATTCGTTATTAATTTTTTATGCATAAAGTCTTTTTTCTATAAGATTTTTGTAGTTTTGGGGTATCAATAATGTGAAAGAAATATGAGATTAAGAGTCAGATTAAAATGTAAACAAGGAAGCCTGATTCCTATTAACTACCAATATGAACTCAGCGCATGGATATACAAAGTATTAGCCAAAGCCAATCCAGAATTTGCCGCTTGGTTACACGATCAAGGTTATGGCAAAGATGGTCGTAAATATAAGTTATTTACCTACGGACGATTACAAATTTTGCCGCCCTTCCAACTAGACAAAGAAAAACAAGGCATACTAATACAAAGCGGAATTGTCCGCTTAGATATATCCTTCTGGGTAACAAAAGCCGTTGAGCATTTTCTCCTTGGACTATTCCAAGATAGCCATTTAGGATTGGGCAACAAATCCATTCCAGCAGTCGATTTTGAGATTCAATCGGTAGAAATGTTACCACCACCCGAATTTAGCGAGCAAATGAAATTCAGCGCACTCAGCCCAATTTGTATCACCCAAACAAAGGAGAATGAACGCTATGCCCACTACTGCCATCCAGAAGAAGAAGATTATGAAAAGCTATTCTTCGAGCACCTAGTCCGCAAATACGCTGCTGCTATCAACCAAGATAAAGAAGCTCTAACAGACTTCAATATAGATAACATGAAACTCCAAATACTATCTAAACCCAAGTCTAAATTAGTTCATATCAAAGCTGGCACCCCACAAGAAAGCAAAATTAGAGGCTATCTATATAAGTTTGAAATCACCGCCCCAAAAGCCCTGACCGAATTCGCCTACCAAGCAGGATTTGGTGAGAAGAACTCGGTTGGGTTTGGGATGGTTAGTATTTAAGAAATAAATAATATCATCAATATGAACTACTACATAGTAAAATATAGCGGACAGTTTGGTTTTATTAAGCCTTGGACAGCAGTTAGGGATAGTGAAACATTCAGTCAACAATTCTTAACACCTTCTATTGTTGCAGGTATGGAAAGAAAGTTATTTCCTGAATTGCTTCATGAGCCTTGGGGAATATATAAAATATTGCGTCATCGCCTAAGCTACCAACAGATGTCTGCACAAACAGAAACGGTACAATCAAGAGGTTGGAACTCCATGAAAAATGGGAAGATTCGAAAAACATCTATCATGAGTAGGAGTGTTCTATTAAATCCGAGCTTGTTTTTAGCTTTTGAAAATGAAGCCGATGCCCAACATGCCGCAACACAACACTTGTGCTTATGTCGAAACGAAGATATAATTTATCCAATAGAAGAAGTATTCCAAGTCAGTCAAGAGGAATTTGATAATGATCTCGAGCAATTTGCTGGTTACGAATTAATTTTCGAAGAAACAGATGAAGCATTTTTAGTGGGCTATAACCGATATAATGAAGGCAAACCAATGCATGGATGGCTCAAGGTTTTAGGCAATCCAGTTAAATCGTTCTAATGAATCAACATTTAGACATATTAGCCAAAGGAGAACCTGATAAAACCTCCCTTTATGAGCATACTAAACATGTTTTAATAGCGGTGGAAAAAGTAGCTAACTATACTGGCCATGACATAGAAATAGCACGCTTAGGAGCGATCTTTCACGATATAGGAAAAGCACATCCTGAATTTCAAAAGAGATTAATAGAACGCAAAAAAGGTGCTAAGCCTTTTCGACATGAAATTGCTTCTATATTTTTTTTACCATTAATCAAGGATGATTATCAAAATGCAATTATTGAGATGATTATTGCACATCATAAATCTATTTTATGGGATAAAACAGAAAGAGGATTTTTGGATTTAGATCGCAATGAATCTGGTAACCTAGAATACCATCTTGGAGATTGGAACAATTGGGCACCAACTGCACTCGAAATACTGGAATGCTTTGGTATTCAAACTAAGAGAATCACCTCTGAAGAAGCCACAACAGTTTATTCTAAAATATTAACCTATTGTAAAGAAAAGCGTAAAGAAAGAGGTTACTCTGAATGGAGAGGCTTATTAATGGGAGCAGATCATTTTGCATCTGCTATGATTGATAAAACTGAAGATAAATTAAATAAACTTTTTGAAATTCCTTGCTTAGATTTTTTTAATCGGCAAAGTCCCTCATATCCTCTTTCATTAAAAAGTGCCGTATCAGAAAAACCCCATACAATGGTCGTTGCATCAACTGGGGCTGGTAAAACAGATTACTTATTTAGACGATGCAAAGGACGAATTTTCTATACACTACCTTTTCAAGCTTCGATAAACGCAATGTATGATAGATTAAGAAATGACTTAAAAGAACATAATCCTGATCTAAACATTCAATTGCTTCATGCTGCCTCCTCATTAATTGAAATAGAAGATGGAGATGAAGAAGATATAATCCTACAAAAACATATTGGCTCCACCATCAAAGTTTTAACGCCCTATCAATTAGCTGGAATTGCTTTCGGTAGCAAAGGTTTTGAAGCGATGATTTTAGATTTAAAAGGCTGTGATGTAATTTTAGATGA
>JAHDDN010000055.1:0-692 GCA_020629335.1 Chitinophagales bacterium
ATAAAGTCTATCCAATTCACCAATCTCAGCCTGTTATTTAAAGCGTTCCAAAGTTATTTATTCCGTTTCCCAGTTCATCCGTTCATAACTCATCATTCATCGTTAAATTTGGGGCTTCCCCATTTTTTTTATTTTTTCATTCGACCGTAGGGGCGCTACCTATGTGTGCGCCCACGAATGAAAAAATAAAAAAAATCGGTCGGGCTGTCCACTCTCATGCAGCTATTCGGTGTCTATTCCGCTAAGGCATACTTGTCTGCCCTGCGGGCCAGCCTGCGTCTACCTAAGCTCCATAAGCCCCCTCATCACGCTGCATACCGTTTCCATCCCTAAGCCGGATAAATTAATATAAGACATCCTTTTTCACTGATTGATCGTTTTGTTTATTAAGTTTAATCCTAAAATCCATTATTAGAAATCTTTCCAAATCCAGCCAGAGATATAGTCAACATCGTTTATGAACTAGATAATCATGCAGAGATAGAAATTGTAGTAGTTGATTTATACGGTCATCAAGTAGCACAATACTCACAAAAATCACAAACTGCTCAACTCACCACAGCAGACTATACTAATGGCTTATATTTTGTCCAAGTTTATACTAACGGCACCTTAGTGGAAAGCAAAAAATTATTGGTGACTCATTAAGCATCCATCGACTATGGACCATCAACGTAAAAAAAATCTGACAG
>JAHDDN010000055.1:792-8221 GCA_020629335.1 Chitinophagales bacterium
CAAGCAAAGCGAGCAATCTTATGTCTGCGCCAGCAGACGTTCCAACACTATGGACCATCACCATCAACCAAAAAAAATCTGACAGCAAGCAAAGCGAGCAATCTTATGTCTGCGCCAGCAGACGTTCCAACACTATGGACTATGGACTATGGACCATCGACTATCGACTAATTCAAGCAATCAACGCCTCCAAATCCCCCAAACAAGTATACAACTGCTCAAAAGACTCACACTCATAATATAGCTGCTGAATCTCGCTATTGATGAATTCCTGATGGATCGTATTATTCAAATCAAAAGGTCGAATCTCGATAGGATCGTCGTAAATGTGGTGGGTTTCTCCAAAAGAAGAAATAATACCCGCCCCATAAATTTCTGTTTTCTCTCGCCCCTTAATTAAGCCAAACTCCACCGTAAACCAATAAATACGTTGTATCTGTCGAGTCAATTCATCCGAGTGGGCGTATTTGACTCCCAATTCACCTAATTTCTGGGTAAAATCTGCATAATTTTGATCCATCAAAAGCGGAATATGCCCAAATATATCGTGAAACATATCAGGTTCCTCCAAATAATCCAATTCGCTCATTTTTCGTAGCCAAGTGGAGGCACAAAATCGCTTATTCGCCAAGAAGGCAAAAAACTCCTTCACTGGAATCAAGCCAGGCACCACTTCAATAGACCAACCATTAGCCGCCATGAGTGTACGATCCAATTCCTCAAAGCGTGGAATTCTCTCGGCATACATTACCTCTTTCATACGGCCCAAGCACTCCAAATAAATAGGGCTTGCCTTATCCGATAAATTAGCCACCTGTCGCTCAAACAATATTTTCCAGACTTGAAAGTCCTCCTCCTTGTAAAAATCGTATTCCTGTCTCATGATATAGTATTAAAATGGGTTTGATTTTATGCGGCGGCAAATATAATGGCAATTTTGCAAAACACAGGCCAAAGAATATAGATATTTAGATAGTGTCGTGACAGGAATACTTATTCTCCTAGTAGAAGCTCTGCATCAATATGAAGTTTATTATAAAGCCCTTTAGCAATCTCTAAAGTTAATTTGCGCTTTCCATTAAGGATTTCACTGACTCTTGAAGGAGGAATTCCTAAAATTTCTGCTAAATCTTTTTGTTTTAGTTTTCTTTGATACATTCTTAATTCAATCATTTCCTTTAGAGATTCTGCTTTGAAGGGGTAGTACAGCTCTTCATATTCTTGTACTTCATCGGAGATATTATCTAGCTCTATTTGATATTGCTTGCTTAATTTGCCTTCTTCAGTCAGTTTTTTAAGTAATTCTTCTAATCGTTTTGATTTAGTTTGATATTCTTTTTTTGTCATAATCTTAAATTTTACTTGCGTTGATTTGATCATATTCATCGTGAGTACCAATGAATCGAATATATATTTTCTGTGAAACAAATAAAATGATAACGACTAATCTGTAATCATTTCCTTTGATATTAAAAACGTATCGGTTGTTCCCTATATAATCCACAGAATTGAAATCCTTTTTAATATCTGCTAATGATTTCCATTGAGCTGCTTTTACAATGGAATACCAATATAGTAAGGGGATTTTAGCCTGATTATGTTTGATAGAAAACTCAGTAAGTCTTCTTGGAGTAACCACTCTCATAATTTGTTTTGGGAATAAAATTACAAAAAATGGAATTTAATTACAAAAAAATTAACCTTTCTATTTAGTAAGAGTTGTATTAAAAATTGCAATTTCAAGATAAACAATGCAAATTGAACTATTAGTGTATTGAGTTTGAATACCTAAGCAATCAATTCATATTTCATTGTTCATCATTCATCGTTAAAATCGGCTTAGGGATGGTAGCGGTATGTGGCGTCCATGAGGCTGCTTACGTAGCTTAGTGATGCGATGGCTGGCCCGCAGGGCAGACAAGCAGCACTTAGCGAAGTAGCTGCCGAATAGCCACATAAGAGCGTACAGCCCGACGGCTGCGCTTCGCTTGAATGTGTAATGATTAATGCGTAACGATTAATATTTGGCTCGTGCTGCGCACTTCGCCTATGCGAGCGCAGACGGAAGCCCCAATTAATTATGAACAATAAATAATAAACAACAAAATCCTGTTAATTTTCAAATTCTGCAAATTCTGATTCAGACAAATTAGACGTTGCACTGCAACGTCTCTATAAGACTAGCGCACCAGCGTCACATTCCCCTTCTCCACCAAATGCTCATCCAAGAAACTAACCATATCCACATAATAAACGTAGACACCCATATCTTGTAATTCACCTTTATAGGTGCCATCCCAACCATCTTCGGGAGAGAAACCTTCAAATATTTTTTGTCCCCATCTATTGTAGATACGGAAAGCTCGGACCTCTTTAATGCCTCGCATATTGAAGCGGAAAATATCATTAAGACCATCGCCATTAGGAGAGAAAGCATTCGGAAGCACCGCCTCAATGAAGTAGGTTAAGTCAATTGTTACAGAATCAATCGCCGTACAACCAAACTCATTCTCTGCATTAAGATAGAAGGTCTGAGGCTCAATTAATTGTACCACTGGATTCGGAATATTAGGATTACTCAGGCCCGTTTCAGGCGTCCAGAATACGTTCCCATCAGCAAAGCCATCTATCGTATGTTCTTCGCCTATGTTGATGGTGACACTCGTGCCTGCATCCACAAAAGGCGTAGGATTGACCGTGATGAAAAGTGTATCAAAATCCTCGAAACATTCATTATAGACTCGCACGATATATTCTGTATCCTCAGAAGGGTTAGCAATTGGATTGGCAATTGTTGGATCACTTAAGCCATAAGAAGGTGTCCATGCAAACTGCGCCCCACCAGAAGCTTGGAGTTCAACCTCATCTCCGTCACAGATCGTTAGGTCTGGCCCCGCATCGGCATCCACTAATGGGACTACCGTTACAGTTAAGGTATCTCTATTAATACAACTGTTAGTGTCCGTTATAGCAATGATATAATCAGTCGTTTCCAAAGGGAAAGCAATTGGATCAATGAGGCTTGCATCGCTAAGTGTACTTGCAGGTTCCCAACCGAAATCAATAATACCATCATTAGGTATCATTGCTCCTAATTGAGTAGAATCTCCATAGCAGATGGTGACATCATTATCAGCTGTTAATAATGGCAGTGGATGCACGACCAAAAAAAGTTGATCCTCAGAACTACAGCCATTCGGATCAAATACAGTGACCGTTAGCGTAGTATCTTGTGTAGGAAATACAGTAGGAATAGCCAGCGTAGGATCAGGAAATAAATCGGATGGTTCCCATAAGTAAGTGTTATCACTTCCAGCTCCACCTGTAGAAGACGAAAATACTTGTACGCCATCTCCAAAGCAAGTCTCTGTATCAGGGCCAGCCTCAGCAAATATCTCTGGATAAATCGTGAAATCTAAAGTTGTTTCGTTCTCGCAGCCCTCATCCGTAACAACGCTATAAGTGATTGTATAATCACCCACTTGTGAGTAAGTATGGCTAGGATTGGGGAAAACGCTGCTATTATCAGCAGGGTCGGCAAAACTATCGCCAAAATCCCACTCAAAACCCACAATATTCCCTTCTGATAAGTCGGAAAAATTAACTGGCACATCCAAACATAATAGAGATAAATCAAAGAGGGCTGTTGGTATATCAGCGATATATAAAGGAAGCTGAATACTGTCTACACAACCAATCTCATTAGTGGTGACTAAGCTAACATCATAAGTACCACCCTCGTAGTAGATATGACTTGGATTTTGCTCTGTACTAAGGCCATTATCACCAAAATCCCATTCCCAATCTACTATATCGCTATAATCAGAATTAGATAAGTCTCCAAAGTTAATAATTTCCTCTGCACAAATATTCGGCTGAATAGTTTCAAAATCTGCCTCCAATAAAGGATATAAATAAAGCCAAATAGTAGCCTGATCAGTACAACTTACATTCGGATTGGCAATATAATTGACGACATAAAGCCCCGTATCAGGATAAAGATAAGTTGGCTCATAAAGATTGCTATTATCGGTAGTGGTGCTTGGATCACCAAAATCCCATTGATGTGTATCAGCGCCTATCGTATTATTTGAGAAGCTTACTTCAAAACTATTGCAATTATAAATAATAAACTCTCCATTAGGCCCAATGTCATCACTCTCAATCAAGGCATTAATAGTGAGGCAATCCGTAATATTAAATTGAAAATCTCTCTTAACGGTACTGACTGCCTGCCCACCTATGTATTCTGTTACACAAATACCAACTACGTGTTGTCCTAAGTCCAATGGGGTACCTGTTAGCAAGCCCGTTTCAGGATCAATCGAAATAGCAGGATCAGTATTGATTGGATAAATATCACTATAACCTGCTCCCCAATCTACGGCTGGATAGGGTGGAGGAGGTGCAGGAGCAAATGGCGGATCGCAAAACTCTCCACCAGGCTGATAACAAAACTCTCCACCGCCAATTAATGGATCACAAAGTGAATAGACCAAATAATCGCCATCTATATCAGTTGCCGAATGATCAAAAATGATCGGAGAACCTTGGCATATAACAATAGGCGGAAAATTATTAAAATAAGGAGAATTGTTACAAGGAAAGCTATTCTCATCTGGCAAAGTTACCATATAAGTTGAGCCCGTCTCGGCTGGATTAATAATATTAATGATGGTTCCATTTCGACTATAACGCTGATAAACGAAATCTAAAGGCCCTTCCACGCCAGCTGGCCTCGTATAAATGTAGGTGTAAGTCGTTTCCTCTACACATACATCTGGTAGTGTTTCTATACAAATATCCGCATTGGGCTCTAAAGGATTGGCAAAAGTAAAACCCGCTTCCAATATATCCAATAAAGTACCATTCTGATTGAAAATATGTAAGAAAGCAGGATCATCATATTCAGCGCCTTCCCCACCACAGTCTCTATATATCTTTAGGCTAAATTCATACTGATTAGCCCCAATACATTCATAAGTTAGCTCTCCACCAATAATGTGAAAACCTACTAATTCGAAAGGATTCAAAAATAAAAACAGTAATATATAAAAAGCGTATTTTGTCATTAATTGGGGGTTTCATTATCAGACACTATAACGTAATAAGTTATAGAGCTGTTTTATAAAATAGAAATTTAAAGAGCATTTTTGACCAAAAAATTACACTTTTTTTTGACTATCTATGTCAGAATAGTTACTTTAAGCGACTATAACCAATTTTAAACTATTTTTAAGATCGCCCTAAACACACTTAAAAACCAGTTTTTTTGCACGAAAAGTACCTAAACCTATGCAACAAGATTTGATTAAATGCTTAATCATTGATGATGAACCCCTTGCTTCTGACCTAGTCGAAAGTTTTGCAAAAAAAATACCTGACTTAGAGGTCGTACGCAAAATCAATGATCCATTAGAAGCGCTCAATATCATCAATCAAGGAGGTATCGACCTGATTTTTCTTGACATAGAAATGCCCAATATTAATGGCGTTCAATTTGTTAAGTCACTCAATACCTCTCCACACGTCATTTTTACAACTGCTTATAGCGATTATGCGTTGGAAGGCTATGAACTAAATGTGATAGATTACCTCCTAAAACCCTTTAGTTTCGGTCGCTTTCTGAAAGCCGCCAATAAAGCCATAGAAAGCATCCGTAAGAATCGCTCCACTAATGAAAGCGAAAAACAAGCCACCTCCACCGAGGACTTCATGTTCGTAAAAGCGGATAAAAAAATCACCAAAATCAAATTTAATGATATTTACTACATCGAGGCCATGCAAGACTATGTGCGCCTCTTTCTAAAAGAAGACAAAATCACCGTACACGGTACGCTCAAAAAAGTAGAAGAAAAACTAGCCCCTCGCCAATTTATTAGAGTACATCGCTCTTATATCATTAGTCTCAACAAGATAGACGAAATCGTCGGTAATATCGTCCGTATCAAAGGAAACGAAATCCCTATTGGGCTCAACTATAAAGAGAAGCTGGAAAAAGCCGTCAATGACAAAAAGTTTTTATAAATGAGATTAAAATGTTACTTTGTTGATGTTAATGGCATAAATTGTCAACGAAAACCCAACAAAATGAAATACATTTATACCCTCCTTATAATAACAAGTTTGGCCCTATTTAGCCAAAATATCCATGCACAAAGCATAGAAGATTCTTCAGATGAATTACACCAAATCTATCTAGAACAGCCAGCCAAGTCCATCAATCATATCGAATATGATAAAACAGGCGAACCCATAGAAGGCGAACTCTCCAAAGATGGCAAAAAAGTCTATTTGAAAAATTATGAAGGCAAGAAAAGAGTCAAACTAAACGTCACCTATACCAACGGCAAAGACGAAGAATTCTCCAAAAGCCCCTGCTTCATCGATCCCGTAGCCCCACTCTAACGGTTTGGTACATTCATGTGTAGGGGCGGACCTACGTGTCCGCCCTCCTGAGAAATGAATAGGCGAGTGCATAGCACAAGCAAAAATCACTCATTATTCATAGTTAAATTAGGGGCTTCCCCTTTCTTATTTTTCATCGGATCGTAGGGGCGCTACCTATGTGTGCGCCCTCCGATGAAAAATAAGAAAGGGTCGGGCTGTCCGCTCTCATGTGGCTATGCTGCTCCTACTTCGCTAAGGCTCTCTTGTCTTCCACTGCGTGGCAAGCCTGCGTGAGCCCAAGCTACGTAAGTCGCATCATTAACGCCACATACCGCTACCATCCCTAAGCCAGTTTTTAGTATATTAGTAATTGGTCTATTGATAATTAGTTTTAAGAAATCTATGGACTATCAACCAAAAAAACCTAACAGTGAGCGCAGCGAACGATCTATAACATCTATCGACTATGGACCATCGACTATCAACCAAAAAATCTGACAGTGAGCGCAGCGAACGATCTCTCACCTGCCAGCGAACGCAGTGAGCGATCTATTAAGCACTACACTTATCACAAACCCCCTGCACCAAATAATTAATATTACTAGCCTTAAAACCCTCAGGCAAATCAATCAAAGGAATACTAACCGAATTAATGCAAGTAGTCGTACCACACTTTAAACAAGAAAAATGAATATGCTCATCATGATGGGCATGTTGATCGCAAGCCTCTGAACAAATCGCATACTTGCTTGTACCAGAGCCATCCACTACCTTATGTAATATCCCCTTATCCACAAAGGTGTTCAAAGTACGATAAATCGTCACCCGATCATATTCACTTAATTGCTCCTCCAAACTATGAGGAGCCACCGCATGATCATCAGCCGCCAATAGCATATCAAGCACATCCACTCGACAAGGCGTCTTACGGAGCTGACTATTCTTTAATATTTTAACTGATTGTTGTTGCATACTTACCTTAACAATTTACAATGTTTTATCGTTTTGTACAGACGCGTATTCGCGTCTCTGCATATTC
>JAHDDN010000055.1:8321-19486 GCA_020629335.1 Chitinophagales bacterium
GCATCTCATTCTGTACAGACGCGTATTCGCGTCTCTGCATATTCGCATCTCATTCTGTACAGACGCGTATTCGCGTCTCTGCATATTCGCATCTCATTCCGTACAGACGCGTACTCGCGTCTCATTGTGATCATGCGTGCATCCATCACTCTATCATATCCGCCGTCTGAATATACTTCTCCTCCTTATACTTCAGCGAAATAATAAACAGCGCAATCGCCGCAATCACAGCCAATACTACAAAGAACCAATAATAATCAGCCCCCTCCAAGCGCAAACTCCCATCAGCCCGCTCATTAAAGCCATTCACCATAGCCGTAAAGAAATTACCCAAGGAAACCGAAAGCAAATAATAGCTCATAATGAATGACTTCATACTCTTAGGCGCCTGCGTATAAGCAAATTCCAAAGCTGTAATAGAAACCATAATCTCTCCAGCCGTCAATAGTACATAAACCAACAATTGCCAAGCAATACTCGGTGTGCCTCCAGCCTGTATCAAGTTCTCTACAAAAGCACATATAGCAAAAGAGGCCGCCCCCATCAACATACCAATCGTAATTTTACGCAAGGCACTCAAGTGAATGACCTTCTTCATCATCGGATAAATAGCGAAGCTAAATAACGGAATAAAGAAAATCACCAAAAAAGGATTAAACGCCTGTATCTGAGAAGGCAATAATTCCATTTGCGACCCAAATAAACTAATCGTCCGATTCATCTTATCCGCTTGTAGCACTAAAGCAGAACCCGTCTGATCATAAATGGACCAAAAGAATGCCACACACAAGTAAATCGGAATCAAGCCCAAAATGGCTTTTTTCCCCTCAGGACTCATGATATCAGCCAAGTATTTCTTTAGGCCCACTGGTTTAACCGAAATAAACTGCTTGCGCCCCATAAAGAAGATAATCGTAGCAACCAACATTAATATCCCTGGTATCCCAAAGGCCACATGAGGCCCATAATTAGCCAATAAAATAGGCGTCAACAAAGAGGAGGCCACCGCCCCAATATTGATAGACAAATAGAAATATTCAAAGATTCGATCCAATAAGCCCTTATTGCTTTCATCAAACTGATCCCCTACATGGGCCGATACACAGGGTTTTATACCCCCAGCCCCCAAAGCAATCAGCGCCAACCCAATAGACAAACCGACTGCCGTCTCATCTAAAGCCAAAGCCAAATGCCCAAAACAATACACCACAGAAAGCAGAATAATCGTCTTATACTTACCCAGAAAAACATCTGCCAAAAAGGCTCCTAATAGAGGAGTAAAGTAAGTAACCATCACAAAAATGTGGTACCAATATTTAGCATCTGTTTCTGATAGCGTCGCCAAAGCCCCACTACTATCCAGTAAATACTTTGTCATAAAGACGGTTAATATGGCTTTCATTCCATAAAAACTAAATCGCTCCGCTAACTCATTCCCGATAATATAGGAAATTCCACTGGGCATCTTTTCCCGCTGTACCTTATCTTCCATTGTCTGTTTTAGTTAAAGTTTTTTCAATTATTCCTCGTTCTTCCAGAAGCGTCCAGAGGAGATTTTTTTTGTTAATTCCCCTACTTTCAGGAGGGGTTAGCAGAGGTTGTTCAGAAGAGCTTAATCCTCCCCATTATAAGCACTCTTCGCAATAGTATAAAGAGCCACAAACAAAAGCAAGCCAACCACCATACCAGGCAATCCTCCAAAAGATTCCTTTACTAAGCGGAATACATTTGCATTACCGGCATAACCGAAAGGTAAGGCTAAGCCAATACCCATCAATGCCTCCCCAGTGATTAAGCCCGAAGCAAATAATAAACCTGCTTTCTCACTACGCCCTTTACGTTTTTCGTGTGCTTCTTCACTTTGCCCAGCTGCCTGACTGCTATGATAATTACTCACCAACCAAGCTAATAAGCCGCCCAACATAATCCCACTATCCAATTCAAAAGGTAAGTACATGCCAACAGCCACTGCTAATACAGGAATACGCCATTCCGAACCTCGCTTCTCTTGAAACTGATCCGCAATGATAATCAATACCCCTAATACCGCCCCAATAGCGATAAAATTCCACGGCAAATTACCTCCGAATACACCTTCAGCCACACTCTGCATTAAGCCAGCCTGCGGAGCCGTCAAAGAATCGGGATTTTCAGCAGTTTTAGCCCCAAAACCAAAGGCATTATGAAGTAATGATAACACTAATGGCAAAGATACCGCCGCACCCACTACACCAACCATCTGCATAAACTGTTGCTTACGTGGGGTAGCACCTAATAAATGACCCGACTTTAAATCCTGCATATTATCACCAGCAATAGCCGCAGCACAACATACAACACCACCGATTAGGATAGCTGCTGCTGCACCCTTTGCTTCATTACCACTACCCATCAACACCAATAAAATTAGTGCTGAAGTCAAGATCGTAGCAATCGTCACCCCTGATATAGGATTATTAGAACTACCTACCAAGCCAGCCATATAACCCGCTACTGCTGAGAACAAAAATCCAGCAATCACCATAAAGATCGCCATGAATAGCGATATACTCACATTCCCAATCTCCCTTAAATAAATAATAAAGATTGGAACAATCATCACCCCAATACCAATGATAACCCATGACATTGGTGTATCTAATTCAGTACGCAGCTTTTTAATACCTCCTTCATTGCTTTTGAAAGCATTCATCCCTTCTTTTAGCGCCATACCCAAAGCATCTCTAATACTCAATAAAGCCCAAAGACCCCCAACTAACATGGCTCCAGCCCCTAAGTATCTAATTTTAGCATTCCATATCTCATAGCCTAAACCAACAGCATCTTCTCCAGTAGTGCCCGTTAGTCCCACATAAAGTGGAATCGCTATCCACCAACTAATTACTCCTCCTGCAAATACCAGCGTAGCAATTCGTAAACCTACGATATAACCTACCGCCATTAGGGCAGGTGTCGCATTCAAACCAAAGTAAGCATAAGCCTTATCTCCTACGATAGACGCTTTTTCCCATATACTCTCCCACAATTTAAATCCTGTTTCAGAAAGCTTGACAAAGGCACCTATTAAACCACCCCAAATTAAGTATTTAATGCCACCACCACCTTCAGATCCCGTTTTCAATACCTCGGCAGTCGCAATGCCCTCTGGAAAAGTTAATTTCTGTTTGACAATCAGTGCAGATCGCAAGGGAATAGTGAATAATACGCCCAATACACCCCCACAAAGTGCTATGCCAGCCGTTTCAAAATAGCTAAAGCTTGGCCAGTAATTCATCAAGACTAAAGCAGGAAAGGTGAAAATGACCCCTGCTGCTAAAGACTCTCCTGCTGAAGCGGCTGTCTGTACCGCATTATTCTCTAAAATATTGCTGTTTTTGAAGAGGCGAAAGATTGCCATAGAAATGACCGCTGCAGGTATAGAAGCCGAAACGGTCATGCCTACCAATAAACCTAAATAGGCATTTGCACCAGCTAATACAGCGGATAATAAAAAGCCCAATACAATGGCCTTTACAGTTATTTCTGGCAGAACCGTATCAGGCCGAATATAAGGTTGATCGTCGTTTTTCATAGGAAATAAATTGATTGGGGATAAGGAATATTGCTTTACTACTTCTAAGTGACTAATATATCACTAAAATAGGAATGTAAGGCCATATTGATAAACTAAAATAATGTATAAGTGTCATAATGTCGCTTCTTGCGTCCCAAAATCGAAATTATCTTGTTTTCATTGAGCTAAAAGTAGATTTTAAACGTTACAAAAAAGTAGCAGAACCTTATTCAAACAATTTGAAAAACTCTTGTATGAAAAATATATTAAGCTTACTGAGCCTATTGATACTTTTAACCATCAGTGGTGATGCTTTGGCTCAGGTAAATACACCTAGCACACTTCCCGACAATAATAGCAAAATTAGACCTAAAAATAATGAAGGAAGACCTGGGGAAAGAGTTAAAAATCTTGATAACTGGTTTGTTGGAGGTGGGTTTGGTTTGCAATTTGGAACGACGACCTTAGTAGACTTATCACCATTGATAGGATATCGTTTTACGGATAAAATTTCTTTGGGAGCAGGTCCTACTTATCAATATTATCGCCAAAGAGATCCGTTTACTAATTTTACAGTTAGTCGAAGTTCATTAGGAGGGCGAGCTTTTGGAAGATATGATATTTGGCAAAATTTATTCGCACATGGGGAATATGAATACTTACGTTTCAAAACTGACTTTAATGGATTTCTACAGACGGTAGACGTTCAAAGATTACCTGTTGGTGGAGGATATAGACAACGTTTAGGAGGAAACTCAACCTTCAATATTATGGTATTGTATGATTTCCTTTATTACAAATATGAGCAATATTACTACAGTAATCCTATTATTTTTAGAATGGGAGTTAATGTAGGATTGTAGATAAAAAAGAAACAAGTAATATAAAAGCCTGTATTGGTGCTTAGGCGCACTAATACAGGCTTTTTTTGTATTATTTTTCTAGCTTCTATACTATATTATTATCTTTAAGAGCATATTTGGCATTTAAGCCAATTTTAAGCTTCCTACTAATTTAAAACCATTTTCATGAAAAAAATTATTGGACTGATAGCACTTTTTTTATGCCTATCATTTATGGTACAAGCCCAAGATACTACTTTGGTCAAAAAGGCAGTACCATTTTCAGAATTACCATTAGATGATAAAGTCAACGCAAGAGTACGTCCCATAACCGACTGGGTAAGTGGTTGGGTATTTTATTCGATCAAGTTTAAGGATATGATCAATTATGGGATGGATCAAGCCACTAAAGAAAAGTACGGCGGCAGTCCAATAGAGTTTATTCCTGATAGAAGCACGAATGTAAGCAGTACAAATTTTAGTATTACCCCTAAAAATGCCAATACTTACGCTTTAAGTTATCCTTTTAAGAATGCGGCAGGCGATGAGTATAAAGTTACTAATACCTTTCCCTTTGGGAAGAAAGTTAAGGTAGGTGATTATGGCTTCACAGTTAATAATACAAAAGGAGTAAGTAGCGGTACTTATAGTGCAGCTTCAGCAGCGATGAATGTACCCATAGTCCTACTGGTACTATTAGGAGGCGCCTTATTCTTTACGCTCTACTTCGCTTTTGTAAATGTCCGAAAATTTGGATTAGCAATAGATGTGGTGAGAGGTAAATACTATTGGCCAGAAAAATCAAGCAATCCTGACTTAATCACTAAGGAAGGAGATATTCCTGATACAATTAGACAAGAAGGCGTGGCTGGAGAGGTAAGCCCTTTCCAAGCATTAACAGCAGCCTTATCAGCTACCGTAGGATTAGGAAATATTGCAGGGGTAGCCATTGCGATTGCCACTGGCGGTCCAGGTGCGACTTTCTGGATGATCTTAGCAGGTTTATTAGGAATGTCTTCTAAGTTTGCAGAGTGTACACTTGGTGTGAAGTATCGTGAGATTGGTGAAGATGGTACTGTATATGGTGGACCTATGTACTACCTAAGCAAAGGATTTGCAGAAAAAGGTATGGGTGGACTAGGTAAGGCAATGGCTATTTTCTTTGCCATCATGTGTGTGGGTGGTTCTTTTGGTGGTGGCAATATGTTCCAAGCCAATCAAGCAGCTGCACAGTTTATGGGAGTATTAGGTATTAACTCCGGTTATGCAGGAGCTGCCTTTGGGTTAGTAATGGCCATCTTGGTAGGTATTGTAATTATCGGTGGGATCAAGCGTATCGGTAATGTAACGGAAAAGATCGTCCCTTTTATGGCGGTAATCTATGTTGGTGCGGCTGTATTAATTCTATTGTTAAACTTCACTTCTATTCCAAAAGCATTTGGCTTAATCTTCCAAGGTGCATTTGCGCCAACAGCTATTGCAGGTGGATTCATCGGCGTATTGATTCAAGGATTCCAAAGAGCGGCCTTCTCTAATGAGGCGGGCGTTGGTTCAGCAGCCATTGCACACTCAGCAGTAAAAACAAATGATCCAGCCAGTGAGGGTATTGTAGCCCTTTTAGAGCCATTCATTGACACAGTAGTGATTTGTACCATGACAGCCTTAGTGATTGTAATCACTGGTAACTACATTAATCCAGACGGATTAAGTGGAGTAGACTTAACGTCCAAAGCATTTAACTCAGCAATTCCAGGTTTCTCTTATGTATTGACATTAGCCGTTGTCTTATTTGCATTCTCAACGATGTTGTCTTGGTCTTACTACGGCCTTCAAGCATGGAAATACCTATTTGGAAAGAGTAGTGTAGTAGATTTAACTTATAAGATACTATTCTGCATCTTCGTAGTCATTGGTGCTGCTGCCAGCTTAGGAGCCGTAACAGACTTCTCTGATGCTATGATCTTTGCCATGGTGTTCCCGAATATGATTGGGGTAGTATTATTAGCCCCGAAAGTAAAAGAAGAATTAAATAAGTATCTCGCAAAAATCGAATCAGGCGAAATACCACGAAAAGATTAATTTATATTTTGTAGGGGCGGACCTATGTGTCCGCCCTCCTTGGCAGAATCGGCTTAGGGATGGCAGCGGTATGTGGCGGCCATGCTGCGACTTAGGTAGCTTAGGCTCACGCAGGCTGGCCTGAAAGGCAGACAAGAGAGCCTTAGCGAACTAGGAGCAACATAGCCACATAAGAGCGAACAGCCCGACCCATTTTAAATTTTTTTCATCGGCCCGTAGGGGCGCACCTATGTGTGCGCCCTCCGATGAAAAAAATTTAAAATGGGGAAGCCCCAAGAAAAAAAATGTCTATTTATTTTATGGAATTCACTAGCAAAGTGACTCTATAAAGTAGATAGACATTTTTTTTTAACCCTAAATTTAATAATCATGAGTTATAATATCTTGAAATTTTCGAAAAGCGAGCGCAATGGTATTGGACTATTGTTAATACTATTAGTACTGATCTGGGGCTTTCGTTTTGTGTACCCTAAATTAGTGAGTCAACCAACAGCTAATTTTGAAGAATTTGAAAAAGCGATTCAGCATTTTGAAGAAACAAATACGGATAGAACAGATAATTCACCTAAGAATTATCAACAATCCGCCAGCATGGGTGGAGTAGGAGAAGAAAAGCATTGGTCGAATGAAAAAGCCAAAGAGAAAGAGGTAAAAGAGGAGGAAGTGGTCGCTAAACCAAGCTTTGCGGCTAAGCAAAACAATAAGCCAAACAAAGCCAAAAAAACATATACTAAATACAAAAAGAAAGCAGCCTTTAGTGGAATACTAGATTTGAATCAAGCCGATACAACTGCCTTGAAGCAATTAAAGGGCATTGGTTCTTCCTATGCTAAAAGAATCGTGAAGTATCGGGAGCTATTAGGCGGATTTGTGAAGTTAGAGCAACTCAATGAAGTATATGGCCTACAGCCTGAAACTTATGAGATGATTGCGCCTCACCTAAAGATAAAGGAAGGTTTTCAGCCTCAACAAATCAATATCAATGAAGCGGAGTTTAAGGCATTAGTTCGGCACCCTTATATTGAGTATGAATTAGCGAAGTCTATAGCGAATGCTAGAAGAGGAAGGCCATTTGAATCAACCAAAGAGCTATTAGCTTTGTTAGAAGTAGGAGAGGCTTTATACGCAAAGCTATCGCCTTATATAAAAGTATAATGGCTCAAATATTGTGGCTAAAGATGCTAAAACCGTCTTTATAAAGAACTTTGCCTCATTTTATATACATTAATTTTATGAAATTAGGCTAAAAATCCTAAGTTTTGCAGTTCCAACGAGTTCAAATTACAATAAAAAAATAAGATCATAACATGGCATCCATAGTAGAATCTGCTAATTCTTTAAACTTTGATACCACTGAAAATCAGCGAATGATTACGGATATGATTCGCGATTTTGGTAATAAGCATATCAAGCCCAACATCATGGATTGGGATGAATCTCAAGAGTTTCCCGTTGACCTATTCAAAAAATTAGGCAATTTAGGACTAATGGGCGTTTTAGTACCAGAAGCATATGGCGGATCAGGCTTTGGTTATACAGAATACGTTACTGTGATTTCTGAAATAGCTAAATTCTGTGGTTCTATCGGCTTATCAGTAGCTGCACACAACTCTTTATGTACAGGCCATATCTTATCATTTGGTAATGAAGAGCAAAAGAAGAAATGGTTACCTAAGTTAGCCTCGGCTGAATGGATCGGAGCTTGGGCATTAACAGAGCCTAACACAGGTTCAGATGCCATGCGTATGAAATGTGTTGCCAAAGAAGATGGCGATCACTGGGTAATTAATGGTACAAAATGCTGGATTACACACGGTAAATCAGGCAATATCGTAGTCGCCATCGTACGTACAGGCGAAGTAGGAGATAGCCGTGGTATGACTGCTTTCGCTATAGAAAGAGGTACGCCAGGCATGAGTGCAGGCAAAAAAGAAAATAAATTAGGCATGCGTGCTTCTGAAACAGCAGAAGTCATCTTTGAAGATTGCCGAGTACACAAAGACAATATCTTAGGTAAGGTAGGAGATGGATTTATCCAAGCCATGAAAATCTTAGATGGCGGCCGTATCTCTATCGCCTCATTAGGATTAGGAATCGCCAAAGGTGCCTACGAAGCATCTATTCAATATGCTAAAGAAAGAGAGCAGTTCGGCAAGCCAATCGCTCATTTCCAAGCCATTGCTTTCAAATTAGCAGACATGGCCACGAAGATTGAAGCAGGAGAATTACTGACACTCTACGCAGCAGATCTG
Organism: Chitinophagales bacterium; assembly: GCA_020629335.1. Next base: position 17,048 of record JAHDDN010000055.1, read on the forward strand.
AAAAATAAAGGCGAAAAAGTAACCAAAATCTCTGCAATGGCGAAGTATCATACTTCCGAAACAGCAGTAGAAGTGTCTACAGATGCCGTGCAGATATTTGGCGGTTACGGATACACTAAAGATTTCCCTGTAGAGAAATTCTACCGTGACTCTAAACTTTGTACAATAGGGGAGGGAACTTCTGAGATACAAAAGCTGGTTATATCAAGGGAAGTGCTAAAATAATTTTTACAAGTCAATAATAAAGATTATATTTGCACCCTTAGAATTTAATTAGAGAATAAATAACTGAAATTATATGTTAATCATCAATGCTAAAGATAGCGACTCAATAGATAGAGCGCTGAAGAAATACAAAAAAAAGTTTGAAAGAGCAGGCGTCTTACGTGAAATTAGAGGACGTCAGCACTATGTCAAGCCATCTGTAAAGCGTAGAGCGCAAAGATTAAAAGCGATCTACAAGCAAGAAATGTACGGACACTTATAAAGAGTACCGACATCAAATACTAAAAATTAAGCCAGCAAGAATTTTTCTTGACTGGCTTTTTTTATTCCCCCTTTTCCAATATCAATATCTATCACAAGCGTATAGCTTTTGATCTTTTCAATTAACTAACATACGAATTCAATTACTTCACTAAATTTGGGGCTTCCTCCTGCGCTCGTAAAAGCGAGTGCGCAGCATGAGCAATTAATCATTATGCATTAGATCATTATGCATTCGCCGAAGGCGCAGCAGTCGGGCTGTCCGCTATTATGCAGCTATGTGTCAGCTACTTCACTAAGGCGTACTTGTCTGCCCTTCGGGCCAGCCTACGTCCGCCTAAGTTCCGTAAGCAGCCCCATGACGCTCCATACCGCTACCATCCCTAAGCCAATTTTCCCTAAAAAGACAAAATGTCGGCTACGCGGACTACTATAGCAGTTCCCAATTTAAATTTGCTTTCCTATACAAAAACGACTATCTTAGAAATAGCTTAAAATTTAGTTATCTCACTAAAACAAAGCGCTTGAAAACTAAGCAATTCCTAGCATATATAGAGAATGAAAAAAGATACTCCACTCATACAGTGGACTCTTACTCAAATGATTTGAAACAATTCTTTCAATACCTGACAGATTGCTATGAAATTGAAGCCGAAAATGAAATACAACACACACATATTCGTTCTTGGTTAGTAGACTTAGTAAGCGAACAACAATTAACCTCCAAAAGTATTCATCGCAAGTTATCCACTTTAAAATCTTATTTCAAATTTTTAAAGAATCAAGCATTCATAGCGCATAATCCTTGTTTGAAGGTTGATGCGCCTAAAGTATCTTCACGTCTACCTAAATCAGTAGAGGATAAGTTCTTAAAGGATTTATTAGAAGAAATGAAAGCAGCGGAAGACTGGCGAACTTATAGGGACTACTTAATTGTTAAAGTATTATACCTTACAGGTATGAGAAGAGCAGAGCTGATTAAGCTGGAAGAATCCGATCTGGATTTATCGAGAAGCGTATTGAAGCTAAGTGGAAAAGGAAATAAAGAGAGAATGATTCCGATTAGTAATACGCTAAAGAGTGAATTGGTAGACTATATGGAAATGAAGCGAGCAGAGTTTGTAGATCAAAATAGACTATTTATTACAAATGCAGGGAAAGCCCTGTATCCTAACTATATATATCGCTTAGTCAAAAAGAGTTTAGCACTCGTGACTAATAGTAAACATCGTTACCCACATATTTTAAGACATTCCTTCGCCACAAATCTATTAAATGAAGGAGCCGACCTGAATGCCATTAAAGAACTTTTAGGCCATGCAAGCTTGGCTTCTACACAAGTTTACACTCACAACTCTTTTGAAAAATTAAAGAAAATATACAAACAGGCTCATCCAAAGAGCCAAGCATAAATTAGTTAAATTCTTCTCCCTACATTAACGTTCCAAATAAGATAGTAGAGAGAAGGATATTTTCCTAACCTTTAAATTTCGTTTAATATGAAAGTAGAAGTTCAAACAGTAGCTTTTAAAGCAGACCAGAAATTATTAGATTTAGTAACTAAAAAAGTAAGTAAACTTGGCAAGTATTTCGATAAAGTAATTGACGCTGAGGTTTATTTGAAGTTAGACAACAAAGGAGCGAAGGTCAAAGACAAAGTCGCAGAGGTGAAATTGAATATACCAGGAAATCAGTTATTTGCTGCCAGTCAGAGTAAGATGTTTGAGGAAGCACTGGATAATGCAGTATCATCGGTAAAACGTCAATTAGTTAAATACAAGGATAAGATTAGAAATTAATCTATTCACTAGCATAAATTATTCTTAGATAGAATATAGTTAAAGCGCCTTTGTCAAAAGGCGCTTTAATTTTGTATACCACTATGCGATTAAAAAAATCTCTAATAAATTTGATTATTAGAAAAAATGTCCGTAAATTTGCGCACTCGTTCGC